>NZ_JAUMBI010000200.1:0-14159 GCF_032115815.1 Sandarakinorhabdus sp. | reverse complement strand
GTTTACGGATCGCATTTCGCCGAGGATCTGGAAGATGCCCGCCGTTTTGGCTGGCATATCGAGGCCAAGCGCTTTGATTGGCCGGTGCTGCGCGACAATGTGGCGGCCGAGGTCGATCGGCTGAACGGCCTGTATCAGAACACGCTCGACAACAACAAGGTCACCACCCTGCTGGGCCATGCCCGACTGATCGATGCCAACACGGTCGAGGTTGAAGGCCAACGCCACACCGCCGGCACCATCCTGATTGCCAGCGGCGCGCGGCCCTTCATTCCTGATATTCCGGGCGCGGAGCATGGCATCACCTCGAACGAGGTGTTCCACCTGCCCGAACTGCCAAAGCGCATGGTCATCGCCGGCGCCGGCTATATCGCCACCGAATTTGCCGGCGTGTTCCACGAACTGGGTGTGGACGTCACTCTGATCAACCGCAGCGACACCATCCTGCGCGGCTGGGAGCCGGCACTGGCCGATCGCCTGTTGCAGATCAGCATGGCCAAGGGGCTGAATTTCAAGCTGAACTGCCGGCTGGAACGGGTTGAAAAGACTGAAGCCGGCCTGGTGCTGCACTTCGCCGATGGCAAGACCATGGAAACCGATGTCGTGCTGTGGGCACTGGGCCGGGTGCCGAATGTCGAAGGCCTCGGGCTGGAGGATGTGGGTGTTGCGCTGAACGAGAGGGGCGCGATTGCCGTGGACGCGGACAATCGCACCAATGTGCCCACCATCTTTGCCGTTGGTGACGTGACAGACCGCGTGCAACTCACCCCCGTGGCCATCCGCGAGGGGCACAGCTTTGCCGATCGACAGTTCGGGGAGAAGAGCTGGCACGTGGATTACAACGCCATCCCCTCGGCGGTGTTTTCCAATCCGCCGCTGGGCAGCGTGGGCATGACCGAAGCCCAGGCCCGCAACGCCTATGGCCAGGTGAAGATCTTCACCTCTGATTTCCGGCCGATGAAGAATGTGCTGGCCGGCCGCAATGAACGCGCGCTCTACAAGCTGGTGGTGGATGCCGCGACCGACCGCGTGGTGGGCGCCCACATGATCGGCCCGGATGCGCCGGAGATCTTGCAGGCCGTCGCCATTGCGGTGAAGGCCGGGCTGACCAAGGCGCAGTTTGACGACACCATGGCGCTGCATCCGACGATGAGCGAGGAGCTCGTCCTCATGCGGTGACTTGCTCACCATGGTGATTTGCCGCAAAGCAGCTGCGCTATGACCAAGAACTGGACCCCCGACAGCTGGCGCGCCTGTGAAGCCCGGCAATTGCCCACCTACCCTGACGCCGCGGCGCTGCACGCGGTGGAGGCCGAGCTGCGTTCCTACCCGCCGCTGGTGTTTGCTGGTGAAGCGCGCGACCTGACGACACGGCTTGCCGATGCCGCGGCCGGCAATGCCTTTCTGCTGCAGGGCGGTGATTGCGCCGAAAGCTTTGCCGAGTTCCACCCCAACACCATCCGCGACACCTTCCGGGTGCTGCTGCAGATGGCGGTCACCCTCACCTTTGCCAGCAAGATGCCGATCGTGAAGGTGGGCCGCATGGCCGGCCAGTTCGCCAAGCCGCGATCGGGTGATTTTGAAGAGATCGATGGCGTGTCGCTGCCCAGCTATCGCGGCGACAATGTCAACGATATCGACTTCACCGCCGAAGCGCGCATGCCCAACCCGCAGCGGATGATCCGCGGCTACATGCAATCGGCATCAACGCTGAACCTGTTGCGGGCGTTTGCCAGCGGCGGCTATGCCAACCTGCACCAGGTGCACAAATGGAACCTGGATTTCGCCGCGCGCAGCCCCTGGGCCGAACAATATGCGCAACTGGCCGACCGCATCGGCGAGGCGCTGGACTTCATGGAAGCCATCGGCTTGTCGCCCGACACGGTGCCGCAACTGAAGGGCACCAGTTTCTTCACCAGCCACGAAGCGCTGCTTCTGGGGTATGAAGAGGCGATGACCCGGCAGGACAGCCTGACCGGCGACTGGTACGACACCTCGGCCCATATGCTGTGGATTGGCGACCGCACGCGCTTTGCGGGCAGCGCGCATGTGGAATTCCTGCGCGGCGTGGGCAACCCGCTGGGCCTGAAATGCGGGCCGAGTTTGGAGCCGGATGACCTGATCCGCCTGCTCGATACGCTGAATCCAGCGAATCAGCCGGGGCGAATCACCCTGATCACCCGATTCGGCCATGACAAGGTGGAAGCCCATCTGCCCCGACTGATTCGCGCCGTGAAGCGGGAAGGACGCCATGTTTTGTGGAGCTGTGATCCGATGCACGGCAACACGATCAAGGCCGCCGGGGGCCTGAAAACGCGTCCGTTCGACCGGATTCTGACTGAGGTGACCGGCTTTTTCGCTGTCCACCGCTCGGAAAACACCCATGCCGGCGGCATCCATCTGGAGATGACCGGGCAGGACGTCACGGAATGTACGGGGGGAGCGATCGCCATTTCCGATGAGGGCCTTGCCACCCGCTATCAGACCCAGTGCGATCCCCGCCTGAATGCCAGCCAAAGCCTTGAGATGGCGTTCCTTATTGCCGAAGCCCTGAAAGCCGAACGCGAGGCCCTGGCGCACAGCGCCGCTGCCTGAATCGTCCCCTGAAAACCCCGAAGCGGCCGCGCCCGGCCAGCCTTGATTGGCTGGCCGGGCTTTCCTTTTGGGCCTCGATTTTCCGCACGACCGTTCAGGCTCTGGTCAGGAAAATTTAGTAATTCCACATCATGAGTGATTAACGAACATCGTTGATGAAGATTCATCACGAGAATGCTCTGTCGTTTACATTTCTAACACCAATACGGACTAAGCAACCCGTGAAACCGGATGTTCCAGTGTTTCGGGACATTTGGTTAACGAAAAGTTTTTCTTTGGGTTTCTTAGCCCAAGTAAAGACTTCGTTACTAGTTGCTTGGCGTAACCCCGTGTTCATCATTTTGTTGTGTGCGTTAACCGCAGTAAAGTTTGCGTTGCGCACGTGGTCTGAGAGGGTCAACCACGATGTCTCTGTTTCTCAACCGGATTGCAGTTGAAGATGGGCCGGCAATTGCCCAGTATGAAGTAGCCGGCGACGATCAGATGGCCATCGGCACCCTTGGCGTTCGCGATGGCGCGCCGGCCGTAGCCGCGCAGGCAGCCCGCCCGGCGACCGAACTGCTGGTGCAGTTTCGCCCCGGCGCCAGCGCCGCCGATCAGGCCTTGGCGATCAGCAATGCCGGCGGCAGCGAAGCCAGCGTGATCCGCAGCGCCGCCGATGGCGATCTGCTGCTGATCAAGGTGGGCGGCGGACGCAGCGCCGAAGCGGTGATGGACGCGCTGGCCAACAATCCCAATGTGGCCTTTGCCGAAGCCAATTCGGCCATCGCCGTGCAGGGCAGCAATGACACGCGTTATAGCAACGGTGGCCTGTGGGGCATGTATGGTGACACCACCAGCCCGGCCAACCAGTTCGGCAGCCAGGCCGGCGAGGCCTGGGACCGCGGCTTTACCGGTTCCACCAAGACGGTGATTGGCGTGATCGATACGGGTATCGATTACACGCACGCCGATCTCTATCTCAATATCTGGCTCAATCCCGGCGAAATCCCGAACAATCTTGGCCTGGTTGATACCGACGGCGACACGCTGATCACCTTCCGCGATCTCAACAACGTGGCCAATGCCGGCGCCGTGCGTGACGTCAACGCCAATGGCCGCATCGATGCCGGCGATCTGCTCAACGATACGCGCTGGGAAAACGGCGTCGACAATGATGGCAACGGCCGCATCGACGATCTGATCGGCTGGGATTTCGTCAACAACGACAATGATCCCATGGATGGCAATGGCCATGGCACCCACGTTGCCGGCACCATGGGTGCCATCGGCAACAACGCGCTGGGCGTGGCCGGGGTGAACTGGGCGGTGCAGATGGTTGCCCTGAAGTTCCTGCCCGACAGCGGTTCGGGCAGCAGTGCAGCGGCCATCAGCGC
Source organism: Sandarakinorhabdus sp. (assembly GCF_032115815.1). Lineage (GTDB taxonomy): Bacteria > Pseudomonadota > Alphaproteobacteria > Sphingomonadales > Sphingomonadaceae > Sandarakinorhabdus. The sequence goes on along the minus strand of NZ_JAUMBI010000200.1, from coordinate 10,188 downwards.
CATCGATTATTACACCAATGCCGCCAAGGCCCATGATGCCGGCGCCGGCAATTATGTTGGCACCAACAACAGCTGGGGCGGCGGCAGCCAATCGACGGCGATGCTGGATGCCATCGTGCGCGCCGCCCGCCAGGATCTGCTGTTCGTTGCCGCTGCCGGCAATGGCGGCAGTGATGGCGTGGGCGACAACAACGACAGCGTGGCGTATTTCCCCACCAACTATTCCACCCTGGCCGCCGCCGGATGGGAAGCCGTGGTCGCGGTGGCCAACATCACCTCCACCGGTGCCCGTGCCGGCTCGTCGAACTTCGGCAAGCTCAACGTGGATATTGGCGCGCCGGGCAGCTCGATCGTGTCGACCACACCGGGTGGCAATTATGCGGCTTACACTGGCACGTCGATGGCCGCTCCGCACGTCATGGGCGCGCTCGGCCTGCTCAGCAGTGCCAGCGAAGGCCTGACCGGTCCCCAGCTGCGCGCGGCGCTGCTGAACAGTGCGGAAGCAACAACGTCGCTGACCAACATCACGGTCTCCAATGGCCGTCTCGACGTCAACGATCTGATCACGATCGGCTTGGGCGATACTCCGACCCCGACGCCGACCCCGACGCCGACCCCAACGCCCACCCCAACGCCCACCCCGACACCGACGCCAACCCCGCCGCCGTCTCCCGACCTGGTGATCTATGGCACCGACGGCTCGGAAACGTTGACCGGTGGCGCTGGCAACGACATCATCTCCGGCGTATCGCTCGCCAGCACGAAGATCGGCAGCCGTACCGTGGACGTGATGACCGGCGGCGCTGGCAATGATCTCTTCATCCTGGGTGATGCCCGCGGCGTGTTTTACGACGATGGCCGCAGCAACAACCAGGGTTTTGGCGATTATGCCCGCATTACCGACTTCACCGAAGGTGATCGGGTGCAACTGGCGCCGGGGACCTATTTCCTGAGTGCCGGCACTGCCGGCGGCTTCAGCGGCATGCGGATCTTCTTCGACAGCAACGGCAACGGCCGGTTTGACAGCCCCGACGAATTCGTCGCGATGGTGCAGGGCAGCAAGACGCTGACCATGGCCGATATCGTGTTTTCGACGGCAGCGCCGCCGCCACCACCGCCGCCGCCGCCCGAACCAGATCCACAACCGAGCAATGTCGTTTACGGCACTGACAGTTCGGACAAGGCCATCATAGGCTCTTCGGGTAACGACATCATCTCCGGCCTGCCGACCACAAGCACCACGCTGGGTAGTTTCACCTCCGACATTATGACGGGTGGCCTCGGCAATGATGTGTTCGTGCTCGGCGACGGACGCGGCGTGTTCTACAATGATGGCCGTGCAACCATGAATGGTGCCGGCGACTATGCCCGCATCACCGACTTCAGCGAAGGCGATCGTGTCCAGCTGCTGGCCGGGAACTATTTCATGAATACCGGAACCGTAGGTGGCTTCACCGGCACACGCATCTGGTGGGACAGCAACAACAACGGCGTGTTCGAGACGTTCGATGAACTGATCGCGCTTGTTCAGGGCAGCAAGACCGTCACGGCGGCGGATTTCATCTTCGTCGCACCCGGCTCTACTGCGGTGGGCGATATCGATCCGGTTGGGATTGAAGCGAGCATCGTCGATTTCGGGGCCTTTGCACCGGCGGGCGACGGCGACATCCTCGCCGCCTTTGGCAGCGGGCCGACATGGTTCAACGATCTGGGTTCCGCCCAGCTTGGCTTTGCCCCTCTGCAACTACAGAATATCGCAATCGCTTAACGGGTCACGGCGCACGCGCCGTGCGGGGCGAAGGCCGGTCGGGGACGCCTGACCGGCCTTTTGCCGTTCCGGCCTGTCGCTTCTGGCAATGGCGGCCACGCTATAGGCCCGCAATGATGCCGGGTCTGCAAACAGGATCCGCACATGACATTACCGCTGCCCAACGCGTCGCATGATCTTTCCGGCCAACTGGCCATTGTCACCGGCGCTTCGTCAGGGCTTGGCGCCCGCTTTGCCCGGGTCCTCGCGGCCGCCGGCGCCAGCGTGGCGCTGTGCGCGCGCCGCACCGACAAGCTTGATGCGCTGGTGGCCGAAATCGCTGCGGCGGGTGGAACGGCCCGGGCCTTTCAGATCGATGTCGCTGATCAGGCGCAATGCCTGGCGCTGGCCGAAACGGTGGAAGCCGCGATGGGGCCGGTGTCGATCCTGATCAACAACGCCGGTATTCCCGATGCGGCCCGCGCCCACAAGCTCAGCCCCGAACTCTACAACCAGGTGATGGCGGTGAACGTCAACGCGCCGTGGCTGCTCTCCACCAGCCTCGCCGCCCGCCGCATCGCCGATGGCAAGCCGCTGCGCATCGTCAACATCGCGTCGATGGCGGCCTTTGAATACCAAGGCCATGGTGCCGCGCTGTACAGCATGACCAAGGCCGCCGTGGTGCGCATGACCGAGGTTTTGGCGGTGGAATGGGCGCGCTATCCGATCAACGTCAACGGCATCGCGCCCGGCGCCTTTGCCAGCGAGATGATGGACGGGATGTTGAGCCGCATGGGTGACATCACGCAGCATTTCCGCCGCAAGCGGCTGGGAGATCCGGCGATGATGGATTCTACCCTGCTCTACCTTGTCGCCCCGGCCAGCGAGGCGGTGACCGGCACGGTGATCAAGATCGACGACGGGCAATCGAACAGGTGAGCGGCATGACCTATGAAACCATCAGCATCGAACAGCGCGGGCCGGTTGACTGGCTGACGCTGAACCGCCCCGACGCGCTGAACAGCATCAACAACCAGATGGTGGCCGATCTTTCGGACTATTTCGGTCGACTGTTCAACGCCCGTCACACCCGCATCGTGGTGATGAAGGGCGCTGGCCGCGCCTATTGCGCCGGGTTGGATATCAAGGCGCAGGGCACGCAGGAAGCGCCCTTCGCCGGCGGCTTCGGCTTTCAGGGCTGGCTGGCGGACGTGTATGTGAAGATGCGTCGCTGCCCGCAGCCAATCATCAGCCTGATCCACGGCGCGGCCTGTGGCGGCGGTTTCGCTTTCGCTCTGGCCAGCGACATCCGCATCGCGGCACAATCCGCCCGCATGAACGCCGCCTTCATCAAGCTGGGGCTTTCCAGCTGCGACATGGGCACATCCTATTTTCTGCCACGGCTGGTGGGTGCCAGCCTGGCCGCCGAACTGATGATGACCGGCCGCTTCATCCACGCGGACCGCGCACTCGCCACCGGGCTGGTGAGCCAGGTGGTGCCCGATGCCGAGCTGGAAGCGGCGGGTGAGGCTTTGGTGGCCGAAATGCTCGCCACCTCCCCCATTGGCTTGCGGATGACCAAGGAAGGCCTGGGCTTTGCCATCGACGCGCCCAGTCTGGAAGCGGCGATCGCGCTGGAAAACCGCAACCAGCTGATGTGCGCGGCCAGCGATGACTTCAAGGAAGGCTTGGCAGCGTTCCTGGAGAAGCGCCCGCCGAACTATTCGTCCTAGGCGCCGATGCGGGCGATCAGGCCGATGGGATCGCCCGTTTTCACCTGATCCCAGCGCTTCAACGCCGCTTCGCTGCAGTAACGGCTCTCGCCCAGATCGGCACGATGGGCACCCTGCGCGGCTGGCAGGCCGGTGCGCACGCTGCCCGTGGCCAGTGCCACCACCACCCGCACCGGGCCGGCGCGGGTTTCGATGAGGCCGCACACGCCGGGCAGGCCCTCGCCATCCAGACCCGACAGCGGCGCCAGCAGCGTGGCGTTGGCATGGCCAGCAGCGTGCAGCATGGCTTCAGCACGACGGGCGGCGAGTTGTTCTGGCCCGGGTTCCGGCGCGCAGGCAGCCAAGGGCAATAGAAGCAGGATCAGGCGACACATGGCGAGCGTGATAGCAGATGGCAGAGCGCCCTGCCCTGCCGACACGTCGTCGCGGGGGGTCGGCGGGATTCGGCGCGTTCAGGCTGGCTGGCTGGCCATTTTCTGCAGCATTTCACCCATCATCTGATGCACCATCTGGATGGCCTTCAGCGGGCGCACCATCACCTTGAAGTGGGTGATCTGGCCAGCATCATTCCAGGTGATCATGTCGATGCCATTCACCTTGATGCCATTGATGGTGTTGGCAAATTCCAGAATGGCGCTGTTGGCGTTCATCCACTCGCCGCGATAGGTGAAGCCTTCACCGCCCAGCACCTTGTCGGCACTGGCCAGATATTTGAACACGATCTCGCGACCTTCCTGCGGCGTGTGCACCACCGGACTTTCGAACACGCAATCGGGATGCAGCATGTCCCACAACGCCTGGTGGTTGGGGTTCTTGATGTGGGCATGCCAGCGGGCGAGATTCTCGGCTGTGGTGGGCATGGTCAGGCTCCTTTGCGGCAGAGCTTACTGCAAACACCCGGACCCGCCACCTCTTGGCAGAGGGAGGGGGATTACTCTGCCGCTTCCGGCCGGAACACCGCTGCGCCGGGCAGTTCTTTCACTTGGGCCGAACCGCGCTTTTCGCGCACCCACTGCATCACGCTTTCGATGCCCAGATAGACGACGGGCGTGATGAACAGGGTGAGCACCTGGCTGACAACGAGGCCACCCAGCACGGCGATCCCCAGCGGCTGCCGCAGTTCGGCGCCGGCGCCAATGCCCAGCGCCAGCGGCGCGGCACCGGCCATGGCGGCAAAGGTGGTCATCATGATCGGGCGGAAGCGCTTGGCAGCGGCTTCGCGGATGGCATGGGCCGGAGTCCAGCCATGCGCCCGCTGCCCTGCCAAGGCAAAATCGATCATCATGATGGCGTTCTTCTTCACGATCCCGATCAGCAGCACGACGCCGATAATGCCGATCACGTCCAGCGGCATGTCGAACAGCCACAGGAACATCACGGCGCCGATACCCGCCGCCGGCAAGCCGGAAAGGATGGTGATCGGGTGGACAAAGCTTTCATACAGCACGCCCAGCACGATGTAGATGACGATGATCGCCGCCAGGAACAGGATCGGCATCGATTTGGTGCTGGCTTCGAACTGTTGTGCATTGCCGCCCAGTGCGCCCGAAACGCTGGCAGGCTGGCCGATTTCCACCGACGCCGCATCGATGAGCGGTTTCACTTCGCTCAACGCCACGCCAGGCAGCAGGTTGAACGACAGGGTAACGGCCGGCAGCTGGCTCTGGTGCGAGATGGTGAGCGGCGCACCTTCCACCCGCGTGCGCGACACTGCCGAGAGCGGCACCAGCGCGCCGTTGCTGCCGCGCACGTTCAGCCGACCGATGGCATCAGGGTTGGTCTGATCCTTGGGATCGATTTCCATGATCACCTGATAATCTTCGGCGTCTGTATAGATGCGGCTGATCTGCTGGTTGCCGTAGGCGGCGAGCAGCACGCGACGCACGGCTTCGACCGGCACGCCAAGCCGAGCGGCGGCATCACGATCAACTTCGACAAAGGCCTGCCGGGCGCCACGCTGATAATCGCTGTTCACGTCCACCAGCCCGGGGATGGTGCGCATCCGCTGTTCGAGGCGGGGGGCAAAGGCGTAGAGTTCATCCTTGTCCACGGCCGAAATGGTATATTGATAGTTGGTCGCGGACGGCCGGCCACCCAGCTGCAAATTCTGCTGCACATTGGGGAAGGCGGAATAGCCCGGGATACCAGCGGTTGCCTTGCGCAGGCGGGCCAGCACGGTTTCGATGTCGTCGCGCTCGTCACGCGGTTTCAGCGGCGCAAAGATGCGACCGCTGCCCGAACCGCCCATGCCAAGGATGGCGTTGACGCGGGCGACGGCGGGATCGTTCTGGACATTGCGGGCAGCAATGGTGTGCTTCTTGGCCATTTCCTCATAGCCCAGATCGGGCGCACCTTCGGTGCCGAAGAACACCACGCCGGTGTCTTCCGACGGGAAGAAGCCCTTGGGCACGGCCATGAAGCCCCACACCGCCACCGCGACAGAGGCCACGGTGAGCCCGCCGATCACCTTGCGGTGCTGCAGCGACCAGTCGAAGGCTTTCAGGTAACGTGCGGTCAGGCGGGCAAAGGCGGCCGTGGTGATGCGCGCCACCCGTCCCGGCTGGTGGTGGCCGGATTTAAGCAGGCGCGCCGCCACCATCGGGATCAGCGTGAGCGACAGCACGGCCGATACCGCGATCGAGATGGTCATGGTGACGGCAAATTCGTTGAACAGCCGGCCGATGATGCCACCCATGAACAACAGCGGGATGAACACAGCCACCAGGCTGACCGAGATCGAGACAACGGTGAAACTGATCTCGTTGGCGCCGATGATTGCGGCGCTGCGCGGATCTTCGCCGTCTTCGGTGTGGCGCACGATGTTTTCCAGCACCACGATTGCATCATCGACCACGAAGCCGGTGGCCAGAGTGAGCGCCAGCAGCGACAGGTTGTTGAGCGTGAAACCGAAGAAATACATGCCGGCAAAGGTACCGATGGCAGCCACCGGCAGAACGATGGCCGGAATGAAGGTGGCGCGCGCATCGCCCAGCACGAGGTAGATCACCAGGATGACAAGGAAGGCTGTGCCCACCAGCGTCGCCTGCGCGTCGAAAACGCTTTCGCGCACCGATTCAGAGCGGTCGAGGATTTCACTGATATCCACCGAAACCGGCATGGCTTCCCGTACGGACGGCAGTACTTCGCGCACCGAATCCACCAGCTTCACGACATTCGCCCCGGGCTGGCGGCTCACCGCCACGGTGAGCGACGGTTCGCCGTTGAAACGCGCACCGCCGCGCAGCCGTTCATAACTGCTGATCACGCTGGCCACATCGCCCACCCGCACCGGCAAGCCATTGCGGTTGGCGATGATGATGTTGGCAAATTCCGCCGGCTTTTCGAGTGTGCCGGAGGCATCGAGCACATAGTTGCGCTCACCCCCGGTGATCGAGCCGACGGCGATATTGCTGTTGGCCGCAGCCACGGCCGTGCGCAGATCATCCACGGTCAGGTTGCGCGCCGCCAGCGCGGCCGGATCGAACTGGATGCGCACCGCATAGCGGCGATCACCATAGGTTTGCACCTGGCCAACGCCCGGCAGCGTGGAAACCCGCGGCACCAGCAGATTATCAACCAGCGTCTGCAGATCATTGAGGGCCCGTGTCTTGTCGCGCACCGAAAGGATGATGACGGGTGAATCAGCCGGGTTGATCTTGCGGAAACTTGGCGGGCTGGGCATTTCCGGTGGCAGCCGGCGGGTGACCGCCGACAGCACCGACTGCACGTCGAGCGCGGCGGAATCGATGTCGCGATCCAGCGCGAACTGGACGGTGATCTGCGTGGAGCCTGTGCTGCTGGACGACAGCACTTGTTCGATGCCGGCAACGGTGGAAAGCTGGCGTTCGATGGGCGTTGCCACCGATGCCGCCATGATGCCGGGGTTGGCACCGGGCAGGCTGGCTTCGATCTGAATGGTGGGCAGATCAACTTCCGGCAGGGCCGAAACCGCCAACTGGCGATAGCCGAACAGGCCGCCGAACACGACCGCAAGTGTCAGCAATATGGTGGCGATCGGCCGCTCGACGCAAAGGCGGACGAAACCCATCAACCAGCGCTCCCGGACGGCGCGGCAGGTCGATCGGGACCAGCGGCCATCTGGGGCTTGCCCCCGGAATCTTTCGACCCCTTCAGGCGCACGCTATCACCTTCCTTCAGCCGGGCGAGTGCATCGACCACCACCTGCTCACCGGGCTGCACGCCGCTGGCAAGATAGACCTTGCCGCGCAGACGACCCGCAACTTCAACAGCACGCATCTCGACCTTGCCACCCGGGCCTTTCGCACCCGGCGTCTTGGCCGCGCCAGCAACTGCCCACACGAAGGGCGCGTCGCGGCCCGTTTGCACTGCGCCTTCGGGCAATGCGATGTACGCCGTCGCGAGCCCCAGCGGGAATTCGACATCAACAATGGCGCCCGGCCACAGAATGTCGCCTTCATTGCGGAATTCGGCACGAGCCGCCACGCCACCGTTGCCCGGATCGATATTGTTATCCAGGAACACCAGGCGGCCGGTGGCCAGCACCTCGCCGCTTTGCCGGTCGCGCGCCACCACTTTGCCGCCGCCACCAGCCTGCATGGCGCGCGCCTGCTGCACATTGCCCGCCGGCACCAGGAACCGCACATGAATGGGGGAAATCTGGTTGATCGTCACCAGTGCCGTGGCATCGCCCTGGCGCACGGTGGCACCGCGACGGAAGCCAAGCTCACCCGTGCGACCGGAAATCGGCGCGGTAACGGTGAGGAACGACAATTGCACCTGCGCTGATTGCAGCAGCGCCCGGTTGGTTTCGATCTGGCTGCGCGCCGACCAGGCATTGGCCCGAGCCAGATCGCGTGCAGCGGCCGATACGAAGCCCTTGGCCACCAGCGCTTCGGCGCGGTTGAAATCCAGCGTGGCGCGGCGCTCGGCGGCAATGGCCCCCTTCAGTTCGCCCTCTGCCTGGGCCACGGCGGCCCGGGCCTGGCGGGAATCGATGCGGAACAGCAACTGGCCAGCGCGGACATTGTCGCCCTCCTTGAAGGCGATGCCCACGATCTCGCCATCGGCGCGCGGACGCACCGCCACGCTTTGGCTGGGGGTAACGGTGCCGAGCGCCAGCAGCGTGGGCGCGAAATCTTCCATCGCCGCGATCTGGGTCGAAACGAGTTGCGGCGGCCGCTTGCTGCCGCCGGGTTTGCCGCCGCCAGCGCCGCTGTCCTCGCCGCTGGAACAGGCGGCAAGCAGCAATGCGAGCGCAAGCGCGCCGCCACGGCGGAAGAAGGGGGAATCAATGTTCATCGTCTTGCAGTCCAAACCCTTACGCGCTGCCCAGAGGAATCCCCCGTTGGGTTTTCCCATACATTTTGAGCAGGCCGTGCGTTATGCGGCTTTGGCGCTGAGTGCAAATACGTCGTTGCCGCACATGACCGTATCTGGGCGGATCAGGCGCGCAGTTTCCAGCCCGATTTCACCACGCGATAGCACAGGAACCACAGCGCGATGTTGACCAGCGCCAAAAGCAGCGCCGATTGCCCGAGCGGCCCGTCCGACACCCCGATGAAGCCGGCACGGAAACCGTCGATCACGTGGAAGAAGGGATTGGCGTGGGCGATCACCGCCACCGTCGGCCCAAGCCGTTCAACAGCGTAAAAGGTGCCCGACAGCAAGGTGAGCGGCTGAATGACGAAGTTGGTGGCCGCCGCGGCATGGTCGAACTTGTCTGCCCACACACCCGTCAGGATGCCGAGCAGCGCCAGCAAAATTGCCCCCATCGAGCCGAAATAGATCACCAAGAGCGGATCCTTCACCGGTACGTTCACGCCTGGCGCAAGCGCCATTACCGCCCATACCGCCAGACCCACCAGCCAGGCCCGCGTGAGCGCACCGCCCACCCAGGCCAACATCAATTCACCGGCTGACAGCGGCGGCATCAGCACATCGATGATCGAACCCTGCACCTTGGCGACCAGGATGGAGGACGAGGTGTTGGCAAAACTGTTCTGGATCATGCCCATCACGATCAGACCGGGGCCGAGAAAATCGGCATAGGGCACGCCCAGAATCAATACGTTACCCCGGCCCAAGGCCACCGCAAAGATCACCAGGAACATCAGGGTGGTAACCGCCGGCGCCCAGATGGTTTGCAGCTGCACCTTGAAAAAGCGCCGCACCTCTTTCAGATAAAGGGTTTTCAACCCTTCCGTATTGAGCCGTGCAATTACGGGCACCCCGGGCTCCGGGTGTGCTGGCAGCTTGTTATCGGCGTGCATCATGGTTAGGGGCTTACGATTGCACGCGCGCCCTGCCAAGGGGTGACGCCGATTATCTGAGGGCAAGACACACCATGGCCTGGACCGACGAACGCATCGCAAAGCTCAAGCAGGGTTGGGAAGGCGGCATGACCGCAACCCAGATCGCCGAGCTGCTGGGCGAAGGCGTGACCCGCAATGCCGTGATCGGCAAGGCGCACCGGCTGGGCCTGGAAAGCCGGCCGTCTCCGGTGAAGGCGACGGACGCCACGCCGGCCCCGGCCCGCGCCGCGGCCGCCGCGCCTCCACCGCCACCGGCAGCCGCTGCACCGGCTCCCGCCCCGGCCCCGGTTGCTGCCAGTGCGCCTGCCATGACGCCGGCAGAGGCGCCTGCTGCGCGCCCGATCGCCAAGCCGGCCAGTGGTGGCGGCAAGGGCGGCAAGCAGACCCGCACCAGCCTGCTCGATCTGAACGACAA
>NZ_JAUMBI010000199.1:0-16513 GCF_032115815.1 Sandarakinorhabdus sp. | reverse complement strand
CCGCCGGCACGCTCACCATCCGTGACGACAACGCCCGGCCGACCGGCAGCCTGTTCTACACCGCCTACACCACCGGTGAGGCCAACCGCCCGGTCACCTTCTTCTACAACGGCGGGCCTGGTTCCGCGACGATCTGGCTGCACATGGGCAGCTTTGGCCCGGTGCGCGTGAAGAGCGACAAGCCGGTGTACGTCACCCCCGATCAGTACAGCGTGACCCAGAACCCGTGGAGCCTGCTCGACAAGACCGATATCGTCTTCATCGATGCCATGGGCGCCGGCTGGTCGCGGCCACTGGGGGACAAGACGGGCAAGGATTTCAACGGCGTCGATCAGGATGCCGATGCCTTCGCGCGCGCCATCATGCGTTACGTGAGCAAGAACAACCGCTGGAAATCACCCAAGTTCATCCTCGGCGAATCCTATGGCACGCTGCGCTCCGGCGTGGTGGCGCGGATGCTGGAGGAACGTGGGCTTTCGCTTCACGGCGTCGCCCTGCTGTCCACCATCATGAACTATGGCGTGCGCCAGGCCGGCTATGATCAGAATCACATGGTGCTGTTCCCCGGCTATGCCGCGACCGCCTGGTATCACGGCACGCTGCCGGGCCAGAAACCGGCCGATCTCGACGCCTTCGTGAACGAAGTGCGCGGCTTTGTTGCCGGGCCCTATGCCGCCGCCCTGGCCAAGGGCAGCAGCATTTCGGATGCCGAAAAGGATGCCGTCGCCCGCCAGATGAACGCCTATACCGGGCTGCCCATCGATTTCATCAAGCGCGCCAATCTGCGGGTGGACCTGCAGCATTTCCAGACCGAACTGCTGCGCCCGCGCGGGCTTTCGATCGGCCGGCTCGACACCCGTTACACGCTGCCGCCCACCGATCTGAACGCTGCCAGCCCGGATGAGGATCCGGCCGGCACCGCCATCACCGGCGCCTACATCTCCGCCTTCCACGATTATGCCGTGAAGACGCTCGGCGTGAAAACCGAGCTGCCCTACAAACTCTCCGCCCGCGAGCCGGGGTATAGCTGGGACTGGTCCCACCGCCCGCCGCGCGGCGGCGTGCAGACGACGCCCAATACGGCGGTTGATCTCGCCTTCACCATGCGCGCCAATCCGAAACTGAAAGTGCTGTTCCTCAACGGCTATTACGACATGGCGACGCCCTTCTATGGCGCCGAATTCGACGCCAGCCACATGCTGCTGCCGGCGGACCTGAACAAGAATATCAAGTTCACCTATTATCAGTCCGGCCACATGATCTATCTGGCGGAATCCGAGCTGGCCAAGATGCGCGACGACGTGGCGGCCTGGTATGATGAGGCGTTGAGGTAAGGAGAGCCTCCGGCGGGCAGCGTCGCAGACCCTGCACCCGTTGGTTTCATATTGGTCCTAAATTCAATCGTCACCCCGGCGAAAGCCGGGGCCCATCGCCCCGACCGTTGTGTTTGCGAGTTCGTTTGGTCGATGGGCCCCGGCTTTCGCCGGGGTGACGCCATTCTCGGTGAGCGCAAACGAGGCGCTGCAGGCACGAAATAGCGTCGGCGGCGCACTCTCCCGGTATCGGCACGGGCCAAAACAAAAGTGGGAGGGCCTCAGGCCCTGCCCGCCGGAGGCATGCCAGCGCCTTTGCTCAGCGGCCTTCCAGGACGCCCACGACCGCCAGGAAAACGTCGGCACGGATCTGCACGCCCAGGTGGCTGCTGTTGATCTCGATCGATCGGCTGTGGCTGTCGCGGCAGATTTCGCCCGCAACGAGCCCGTCGGATTGGCTCCAGATGGCCGTGCTGGGGACGGGGAGGGGGGCGGCGATTTCGGCGCTGCGGGCGGCCACCGCCGGATCATCGAGCCGTTCGCCGGTGAACCACTCGAAGAAGCGCCACACGTTGGTGGCTTTTCCGCTGCCGGCGAAGGGTGAGCTGATGGTGATGACTTCGCGCACCAGATCGGGCCGGCGATGCGCGACCAGCCGCGCGATCATGCCGCCAAGGCTGACGCCGATCAGGGTCACCGGGCCGTCTGTGGTTGCGATCGCTTCGAGGCGTTCGATGAGCTGTTCGGCCTGGGCACCGGTCGTCCGCGCGCCAAAGTTGCGGCCCAAACCCCAGCTGTGCGCCTGGTAGCCCCGTTTCCGCAGGAAGCGTTGCAGCGGGAAAAACGCCCGCTCCCCTTGCATCAGGCCGGGCAGCAGCATCACCGGGCGGCCGTCACCGGTCTGTTCGCCGCGCAGCAGGCTCTTGTGGCGCGGCAGGTTCATCACGGTCCAGGCGGCACGCGGCAGTTCCGCGGCCCACAGCAGTTTGGAGGGTGGACGGATGGATTCGGTCAACACTGTCATCGTTATGTCATATAACGGTAACCGCTGCGTCGCAAACCACATCTGGGCATAGGCTTCTTGTCGAAAGTGCTCCGGCTTTCGGAATGCGTTTGCCGTTGCAGCGCTATCCAGAATCGAAAGTGGGTGCAGGGCCTCAGGCCCTGCCCGCCGGAGGCCCTCTTTCTACTCTGCCGATATCGCGACCGCATCACCCGGCGCCATCGCGTCGAGCCAGCGCGCCAGCACGTCCCGCTCCATCGCCACGCAGCCTTCGGTGGGGCGGCCATCCGGTTGGCGGACGTGCCAGAAGATGGCGCTGCCGAGGCCGGGGATGGGCGGCGCATCGTTGTGTGCCAACACCAGGATGAGGTCGTAGGCGCGATCGTCGCGCCAGAGGGCTTCGTGGCTGTGGGGGTGGGGGATGGTGACGGGGCGATTGTAGCCCGGGTCGGTGGCGCCGTCGCTCCAGCCGTCCCACGGGCGCAGCCAGCGCCAGGGCAGGGCGGTGTGGGGGGCGGGTAGTCGATCGGGGCGGAGGAGCGCGGCGCGGATGGGCCAGAGGCCGAGGGGGGTCTTGCCATCGCCTTCGCGCTTGTCGGCGGCGGGGCAGAAACCGCCTTTGCCGAAGCTGGCGGCGTGGGTTTCGCCGAACGCGCTGACCGTGCCGGTGGCAGGGTTGGCCCGGAAGATCGTCACAGCATGTGCCCCTGCCGGTCGCGCTTGGTGGCGAGGTAGGCGGCGTTGTGGGGGTTGGGCGGCATGTCGTGGGCGACGCGGCTGACGGTGAAGCCGTGGGCGGCGAGGCCTTCGACCTTGAGCGGGTTGTTGGTCATCAGCGCCACGTTGCTCACGCCAAGCGCCTTGAACATGGCGGCGGCGAGGCTGAAATCGCGCTCGTCGGGTTCGAAGCCGAGGCGGGTGTTGGCGTCCACCGTGTCCCAGCCCTGATCCTGCAGGGCATAGGCGCGCAGCTTGTTGAGCAGGCCGATGCCGCGGCCTTCCTGTTGCAGATAGAGCAGGATGCCGCCGCCGGGGTTCTGCGCGATGGCGGCCAGCGCGGCGTGGAGTTGCGGGCCACAATCGCATTTCAGGCTGCCGAGCACATCGCCGGTGAGGCAGGATGAGTGCAGTCGGGCCAGCACAGGTTGATTCACGTCCGGGTTGCCGATCACCAGCGCCAGATGTTCAGGGCCACCGTCGTCGGGGCGGAAGGCGACGACCTGGGTGTCTTCCGCGCTGGCCAGCGGCAGGCGGGCGCGGCTGGAAATGCGGACGCGGGCCACAAACGCCGGCAGGGCAAGCGCGGCTTCGGACGGGCAGGAGACAGCCACATCGGCGCCGGCCAGTGGCACGGCATAGACGGCGGGGATCAGCCCGGCGTGTTTGACCAGTGCAATCGCGGCGCGGGCGGAGGCCGCATCGCCGTCCAGCGCGCGGGTGCGGAACGGTCCCTTGAACGGGGTGGCGAGATCGAGCACCGGATCGGCGACTGCACGGCTGCCGGCCAGATCGAGCCAGTCCGGCCGGTCGACCCAGACGGGTTCCGGATCGGGTGCGGCGGCGGCAATCTGGTTGGCGAGGTTCAGCACGGCAGCGCGGCGCGCGGTGATGATCAGGCCGGCGCGGCTGCGGGTTTCCAGCGCGGCCAGCGTGTCGGCATCGGCGAGTTCGGCGGAGAGGATGGCCAGGCTGCCCACGCCCACGGCACGACCCCGGCGTAGGGCATCGCTGGCGGCTTCGCCCAGATAATGGGCCGCGATGCTCACAGGTCGAGCGTCACGATCTGTGGGATGTGATCGGAAGGCTTGCCCCAGTCGCGCGCGTCCCGGATGGCTTCAAAGCCGGTGGCTTGTTTTGCCACGCTGGGCGAGGCCCAGATGTGATCGAGCCGGCGGCCGCGATCCGAAAGCCGCCAATCGACGTTGCGATAGCTCCACCAGGTGAAGAACTTCTCCGGCGCCGGGTTGAAATGGCGGCCCAGATCCACCCAGTCGTGGCTCTGCTGCAAGCGGTTGAGCGCGTCGACTTCCATCGGTGTGTGGCTGACGACATCGAGCAGGGCCTTGTGGTTCCACACATCGCAGTCCAGCGGAGCGACGTTGAAATCGCCGACGATCACGGCGGGCTCATTCAGCCCTTCCGACCAGCGGGTCATGCGTTCGATGAAGTCCATTTTCTGGCCGAACTTGGGGTTCACTTCGCGGTCAGGCACGTCGCCGCCGGCTGGCACATAGACATTTTCCAGCAAGACGCCGTTTGGCAAACGCACGCCGATGTGGCGCGCTTCGCCATTGTCCTGCCAGTCATAGCGCCAGGCACCTTCCAGCGGCACGCGGCTGATGGTGGCAACGCCGTGGTGCATGCGCTGGCCGTTCAGGATGCGGTGGGTGTAGCCCAACTGCTCGAACAGGCCGTGTGGGAAAATGTCGTTGGCGACCTTGGTTTCCTGCAGGCACAGCACATCGGGCTGATGATCGCGCAGGAACTGCTCGACGATGTCGGCACGGGCGCGGACGCTGTTGATATTCCAGGTGGCGATGCGAAGAGACATGGGACGCATTTAGGCGAAGCTTTGTCGCTCGTCACCTGTCCGTAAAACAGTTGACCCCTGGCACCGGGGGCGTGGTGCCAGGGGTCTTGTCTGCGCTCGTCACGCATACAGGCGGTGGTTTTGATACGCGGTGCTGTCCGGTCAACAGGGGGCAAACCCGTCAGCACCAACCGCCTGATGAAACCCTTATGACTGATTCGACCTTGCCCCAAGCTGAACAGGATTTGTGGCCAGTGTTCAGCTTCGGGCCTTGGCCTTACCGGGGCCCGTCGCGGCGCGGATCTATGAAGCCGAACGACACGCCGGCCAGGCTGGCGCCATAGCGCACATTGGCCAACCGCACCTCGCTGCGCCCGCCCTGCGCGTCGAGCGCCGTCCACCCAGCCAGTGCCAGCCCGCCGGGAGCACCGGCCGTGCGCACGAAGCGGATGGAAAGCGTGCCGAATTCCGGCCGTTTGGGATCGCGGGCAGCAACTTCCACGCCTTCGGGCGTATCGGCGGTTATGCGGGCAATGGGGGCCAGATCAGGCTCGGCCGCCAGCAATATCTGCAGTGGCGTGCGGCGGACGGGCCATTGGCTGACCTGTTTTACCTCGTAATCGATGAACGACAGCGTGCGGCCATCGCCCACCAGCAGCATTTTCGCCTTGTCATACTGGAACCGCACCTTGCCGGGGCGGGCCAGCCACAATTTGCCGGCCAACACGCGGCCATCGGCCCCGGCCTGGGTGAAATCGGCCGCAAGGCTGGTGGTGCCTTTCAGCGAGACGGCGATATCGGCCAGACTGGTGGCGCTGGCCGGCGTGGCAGCGAAGAGCAGGAGCGCGAGGGCGTGTTTCATGCCTCCGCCATAGCTGGCGGCGGCTTCACATGCCATGAACGGAATGCAGCTTACGCAGCGGCGCCGAGATAACCCAGCTGCGCTGCCTTGAAGATGGTCTGGCTGCGGTTGACGGCGTTCAGCTTTTCGCCGGCGTTCTGGATGTGGAAGCGCACGGTGGCGTGGCTGCGCGACAGGATCAGGCTGATTTCCTTATCAGTCTTGCCGATGCTGGCCCAGCGCAGGCATTCCACTTCGCGCTTGGTGAGCTGGCAATCGGTCGGCAGCCAGCGCCGCGTGCGGTGCGCCTTCACATAGCCGGCGAGGAAACGGTGCGACATCAGCGCCAGGATATCGGCCCATTGCTCATACTCGGCCGAAAGATCGGTGCGGCTGGCATCGCGCGACACGAAGCATACGGCGCCAATCTGGCCAAAGGGCAGATGCACCGGCACGACGATCGAAGCCTTGGTGAGTGCGCGTTTCTCGAAATTGTCGAGGCTCATCTCGTCGAGATAGGGGTTGGGCTGGCGGGTGAAAAAGCCGGTGGCATTGGCCCAGAACACTTCGGATTCATAACGGCAGGCGCGCGGCAGTGGGGACGACAGGGCGAGCTTTGAATCCTTCCACCAATGCTCGTTCTCGCCGGTCCAGCCGAACACGTCGGCGGCCAGGATATTGCCGTCGATATCCTCCATCGGCGCCTTGGACGCGATGTTATCAACCGCGATGACATGCAGCCCAGTGCACTCCAGAACAATGTCGCGCATGGCTTCGGCGGCCTTGCGGGCATCACCCATCGATCGAACGGAAACGGCGGCAAGGCTGGCGTGCAGGTCCATCGGTCACTCCCCAGAGCATGGTGCGAGGGGTTGGTCTCTGTCGGACCATTCGGGGTGGACCCCGTACTCCCTCATGCGTATCGTAGAGGGCGAAGTAATCACAGCCTGACACGCCCTGCAATGGGCTTTGGTCGAACAGGCCGAAACGGCAGCCTAATTGGGCGAAATCGGCTGCAGATGCTTGCATGTTGTCAGCACTTTGCTACCTTGTGTCACACTGGGGGGAACAGACTGTGCTTGCGCCAGCAATGGGGAAAATTCGCGCTTTGGCAAACCGCATGGCGGCAGCCGGCCACTGGTTGCGAGTCGCCATTGCAGCGGGTGTGCTGGTTGGGGCCGCAGGCGAATCGCCGTTGGCGGCTGCGCCGCTTGATCGCGCGGTGCACCAGGGCGTCGCCAGTTGTGCCGGATCCACCTGCCATGGCCGCCAGGAAGCCACCGGCCCGCGCGTGCGCCAGAATGAAGTGCTGAGCTGGTCTGATCCGGCCAGCCTGACCGGTGTGCACAGCCGGGCTTGGAAGGTGCTGAACGAACCGCGCGCCCAGGCGATCGGCAAGCGGCTGGGCATTGCCAATGTTGCGGCTTCCAAGGAATGCATCAGCTGCCACGGTGATCCGGCGCCACTGCGAGGGCAGAAGTGGCAGCAATCAGATGGCGTGGGCTGCGAGGCCTGTCACGGTGGATCGGATCGCTGGCTGGCCAGTCATGCCAGCGTGAAGGCGAGCCATGCCGACAATGTGGCCAAGGGCATGTGGGCGGTGAACGATCCGGCAGTGCGCGCCAGCGTCTGTCTCGATTGCCATTTCGGTTCCGACAAGCCGGGCCAGTTCGTGTTCCACCGCATCATGGCCGCCGGTCACCCGCGCGTGGCGTTCGAGCTTGATCTGTTCACATCGCTGCAGCGCCACCATGACGAGGACGCTGATTATGCCGTGCGCAAGACCGTGGCCGGCGGCGTGAAGACCTGGGCCGTGGGCCAGGCGCTGGCGGTGGAACGGGCGTTGTCGCTGCTGCCCGCCGGGTCGGCGCGCGTCACCGGGCCGGATTATTATTTCTATGATTGCCGCAGCTGCCACCGCACCTTCAGCGACGATCCGGCAGCACAGATCGTGGCGCGCACCAACGGCTGGCGGCCGATTCCGCCCGGCCAGCCGGTGTGGAATGACGAACAGATGATCATGCTGGCCGCCGCCGCGCGCATTGCCGCGCCGGATGTGGCGCGCAGCTTTGACAGCCAGAGCCGCGCCTTCCACAGCGCGCTGGGCGGCGACCGGGCCGGAGCCCTGAAGGCCGCGGCAGCGCTGAAGACAACGGCGGCAACGCTGGCCAGGCGCTTTGCCGGCACCAGTTTCGACCGGGCGCAGACCTTTGCGCTGATCGATGCCGTGTTGATCGGCAATGCGGCGGCCTACACCGATTATCAGGGCGGCGCGCAGGCGGTGATGGCGGCGGACACGTTGCTTTCGGCGTTGGTGACCGCCGGCCAGGTTGATCGCGGTGCTGCGATGGCGCTGCGGCCTGATCTGGACCGCGCCTATGCTCAGGCCCGCGATGCCAATCGCTGGGATCCGGCGGCGTTCCGGGCGACTCTGGCGCAGGTTGCTGGCCGGGTTCGGGGCCTGAAGTGACGCACAGGCGCGCCCGCATCACGGCAGGGGTGGCGGCGCTGGTGCGGTTCGTCGGCTTCCCGTTCGCGCCGTTTGTCGACGGACAAGAAAACAATGTCTGTCAGGGGCGCTGAGATGCGGGCGCTGCTTCTCATCCCGCTGCTCGCTACGGCCTCGCCGGTCATCGCCAAGCCGTTCGGCAAATGGTTTGACTGTTATGCCAAGGTGGAGCCGCCCAAGGAGCGACTCCCCGGTGAGCCTGAAGCGGGCCCGGCTGACCCGAATGCGGCGCCGCTGGAAGGCCGGCGTGTGCCAGGCATGGGCGGGCCGCAGACGTGGGACCCGGTGGTGCAGGCCAACCAGGGTGCTGTCGCCTGGCCGAAACAGGGCGATTTCCCCACAGATCATCTGCCAGTGCCCGATCGCTGGCGCCTGATCGAGACGCTGGGGCTGGTGAAATCCAACTGGAAAGACCCGTACAACCAGAACACGCTGAAGGGTGACCGGCCGATCTGCGGAACGCACGATCTGTTCGTGCAGCTGACGGCGATTTCCGACACGCTGGCCGAACCACGCAGCTTCCCCATTCCCGTGGGCGTGCAGACCACCGAGCGGCCGGGCAGCAATGATGTCTTCGGCCGCCAGTATAGCGAAGTGTTCGCGCAGACCTTTATCGTCGGCGCCGCGCTGACCAAGGGCAGCACCGCCTTCAAGCCGCCTGAATATGAAATCCGCGCCGCCATCGCGTTCAACATGAACCATGTCGACGTGCCGGAACGCCGGGTTCTGTCGGTGCTGCCGTCGAAGCGGTCCCTGCGGACCGATGCCTTCGTGGGCGTGCAGGAATTGTTCCTCGATTATCACCTCAGGAACACGTCGGATCGCTACGATTTCGATTCCATCCGTATCGGCATCCAGCCCTTCTCCAGCGATTTCCGTGGTTTCCTGTTTCAGGATAACCAGCTGGGCATCCGCCTGTTCGGCAACCGCGACAACAACCGCTTCCAGTACAACCTCGCGGCCTTCTGGCGGCTGGAGAAGAATGCGAACTCCGGCCTGAACGCCATATTGCGCAGCCCGCGCGATGATTTCGTGGTCGTGGCCAATCTGTACCGGCAGGATCTGCCGGTGCCGGGGATGACCAGCCAGGTCAGCGTGATGTGGAACGCCAACCGTGAGCGCAGCAATGTGCAGGTCGATGCCAACGGGTTCCCGGTGCGCCCGGCGCTGCTCGGCACGTTGCGCGGTCGCAGCTATGATGTCGTCTATCTCAGCTACAACGCCGATGGCCATGTTGGCCGACTGAACATGACCTTCAGCGGCACTTATGCCACTGGCACCAACCGCAACAACATCTTCACCGACCGGCGCGCCAAGATCAGCAGCTGGTTTGCCGCGTTCGAGCCCAGCTATGACCGCGGCTGGGTGCGGGTGCGCGGCTCCGCCCTGTTCGCCAGCGGCGATTCCAACCCTTATGACGATACGGACAGCGGCTATTCGGCGATCTTCGAAAACCCGCAGTTCGCCGGTTCCGACACCAGCTACTGGATCCGCCAGACCATTCCCTTTGCCGGCGGCGGCCGCGCCATCTCGGTCAACAGCCGCAACGGCATCCTGAACGATCTGCGGTCCTCCAAGGAACAGGGCCAGGCCAATTTCACCAATCCCGGCACCATGTTGCTGGGTGCCGGCGCCGATTTCGACGTGCTCCCCGAACTGCGGGTGAGCGGCAATCTCAACCATCTGTGGTTTGCCACCACCGCCACGCTGCAGGCGCTGCGCGTGGAAGGCAGCATCCCCAAGGATATCGGCTGGGATCTGTCGGCCGCGGCCACGTACCGCCCGCATTTCAACCAGAATCTCGTGTTCCGCCTGTCGGGTGCGCTGCTGAAGCCCGGCGACGGCTTCAAGGACCTTTTCACCAACGCGCCCCGCACCGGGTCATATTACTCCGTGCTGTTCAACGCTGTGCTGGCTTATTGACATGCTGAAGCGCCTGCTCCTCCTCCTCGTGGTGCCGCTGGTCGGCATGGCCATCGCGTCGGAAGGCGAGAAACCGGTGGCGCGCGATTACACGCGCGTCCACGCTGGGCCAGCACCGAAATGGCAGACTCGGGCAGCCGCCGATGCGAAATCCGCCGGCTGCATCAGCTGCCACACCGCCAGCGACGAAGCGACGATGCATGCGCCCAAATCGGTCGTGCTGGGCTGCGTCGATTGCCACGGCGGCGATGCCAAGATCGTGGCTCCGATGGCGTTGGTGGAGAAGATTGGTGCCGCGACCGATGCCAATTACATCAAGCTGCGCGACGATGCCCACGTGCTGCCGACCTTCCCGGAAGCCTGGCACTTCCCGTCTTCGGCCAACCCCAAGCGCAGCTACACGCTGCTCAACCGCGAATCGCCGGAGTTCGTCCGCTTCGTCAACCCGTCCGACTATCGCGCCGCGCGTGATGCCTGCGGTTCCTGCCACCTTGAAATCATCGAGCGGGCCGAACGCAGCCTGATGGCCACCGGCGCCATGCTGTTCGGCGGCGCGGCCTACAACAACGGCATCTTGCCCTACAAGAATTATGTGCTGGGCGAATCCTATTACCGCCCCGGTCAGGCCAGCGCGATGCTGGGCGCATGGAACGGCGATGCGTCGGGCCATGGTGAGGTGGGCGTGAAGCATGGTGAGGGCCATGGCGAAAAGGCCGGCCATGCGGGCGCCGGTGCCCACCATGACAACAGTCTGCCCGGCCTGATGTTCAGCCCCGGTGCTGGCGGTGTCGGCGCGCTCAGCGCTGCCGAAAAGGCACGCGGCGCGCTGCCCTTCCTCGCCCCGCTGCCGGCCTGGCAGGTGATCCCGCCCGGCGACATCTTCCGCGTGTTCGAACGCGGCGGCCGCAACATCAATCCCACCTTCCCGGAAATCGGCCTGCCCAATTCGCTGGGCTCCATCCAGCGTCTGGAAGAGCCGGGCCGCCCCGATATCCGCCAGTCCAACCGTGGCCCCGGCACCGGTTTGCGCATCGCCGTGCCGGTGATCAACATCCACAAGACCCGGCTGAACGACCCCTTCACCTGGTTCATGGGCACCAATGATCAGCCCGGCGATTATCGCACCTCGGGCTGTGGTTCCTGCCACATCGTTTATGCCAATGATCGCGAAGTGCGGCACAGCAGCGTCTATGCCGCCGCCGGGCGTGACGGGCAGACGCAGACCGCCGATCCGACCATCAGCAAGACCGAAGGCGGCCACCCGATCAAGCACAGCTTCACTCGGGCGATGCCGTCCAGCCTGTGCATGAATTGCCACATGCACCAGCCCAACATGTTCGTGAACACCTACTATGGCTACACGATGTGGGATTATGAAAGCGACGCGCCGCAGATGTGGCCGGGCAAGGACAACCCCTATCCCAAGCCGCCGGGCATGAGCGACGCCGACTATGACCGGCTGTTCAAGCGCCAGCGCTATCCCACCGCCGCCGAAGTGCGTGAAACCAATGAACGCAACCCGGAAGCCGCCGCCGCGCACGGCTCGTGGAGCGATGTCGATTTCCTGCGCACGGTGAACGACCGCAACGACAAGATGAAGGATACCCAGTTCGCCGATTATCACGGCCACGGCTGGAATTTCCGCGCCGTCTACAAGCGCGATCGTGAAGGCAATCTGCTCGATGCCGGCGGCAACATGGCCACATACGGCACCGATACCGCCCATATCGTCGATCCGAACGACCCGGAAAAATTCCGCAAGGCCGGCCAGCCGCAGTTCACGCCGCCCGCCGCCGTGCCCGGCCCCGGCCAGCAAGGCAAGGCGGTGCACCTGATGGATATCCACACCGAAGTGGGCATGCAGTGCGCCGATTGCCATTTCGCCCAGGATGCCCATGGCAATGGCTTCATCCACGGCGAAGTCGCCAACAGCGTGGAAATCGGCTGCAAGGATTGCCATGGCACGGCCAAGGCCTATCCGTCGTTGAAAACCTCCAACCTCGCGGCGCCGCCGCCGGGCACCGATCTTTCGATCATCCGCAATCCCGATGGCCGGCTGCGTTTCGAATGGGGCCTGGATGGCGCCGGCCGCCGCGTGCTGTGGCAGCGGTCGGCCAGTGATCCCAAGCTGGTCTGGCGCGTGAAATTGGTGAAGGACAGCGTGAGCCGCGACCACCCGGATTTCAACGCCAAGGCGGCGCGCGCCAAGCTGATGGGCACGCTGGCCAGCACAGGCGGCAAGATGAACTTCGGCCCCGGCGTGGGTGAACTGGCCCACAAGGACGACAACATGGCGTGCTTTGCCTGCCATACCAGCTGGACCACCAGCTGCGGCGGCTGCCACCTGCCGATCGAAGCCAACTGGAAGACCAAGACCCACAAGTACGAGGAACAGGAAACGCGCAACTACGCCACCTACAACCCGCAGGTGGCGCGCGATGAAATCTTCCAGCTGGGCCGCCACCAGACGACGAAGGGCGGCATCATCGCGCCGATCCGTTCAAGCTCGGCGCTGATCCTGACCTCGACCAACATCAACCGCGAACGCATCTATGTGCAGCAGACGCCGATCGCGGCGTCGGGCTTCTCCAGCCAGGCCTTTGCGCCGCACTTCCCCCACACCGTTCGCACCCAGGAAACCAAGACCTGCACCGATTGCCATGTGAGCGATGAGGACGACAACAACGCCGTGCTGGCGCAGCTGACGCTGCAGGGCACCAACTTCATCAACTTCGTCGGCATGCACGCCTTCTTCGGGCTCGACCGTGCCGTGGAAGCGGTGCGCGTGACCGAATTCGGCGAACCGCAGGCGGTGTTCGGCTCCTACCTGCACCGCTATGCCTATCCGGATTTCTGGAAGCTGCATGTCGAACAGAACAAGCGCGAGCTGATCAACTGGAACCGCGGCCGCATCTTCGACAAGAAATTCTCCGGCGAAACCAACCCGACCGAGGAAATCCGCAACATTACGCAAGGCGCCAGCGGCGAAGTGCGCTGCATCCAGAACCGCGGCGAATATCTCTATGTCGCCGAAGGCAAGGGCGGCTTTGTCGCCTATGACATCGCCAACCTGTCGAACAAGGGCGTTTCCGAACGCATCGTGAAATCACCCTTCTCGGCGCTGGGCCACGACGCGCAGGTCAAGACCGCCAACGCCACCTGCATGGCGATTGCCACCACCCAATCGGTGTCGGTGCCCCGCAACGACAAGATTGTCGGCGAGCAGGATGCCCGCGCCGCCGGCAAGCCGCTGGCCGATCCGCTGGCCGGCTACAACCAGGAGCAGAAGATGCACGAGATCTACCGCTATGCGGTGGTGACCGATGCAGTTGAAGGCCTGGTGCTGGTCAATGTCGACACGCTCACCGATGGCGAACCGCGCAACAATTTCCTGAAGCGTACGGTGCTGGAAGGCGGCAAGACTGCGTGGAACCCGGATGGCGTGCTGAACGGCGCGCGCCACATCACGCTGGCCGGTTACATGGCCTATATCACCACGCCGCGCGGCGTGGTGGTGGTGAACCTTGATAATCCCAAGGCGCCGAAACTCGCCGCCGCGCTGCCGCTGAACGACGCGCGGGCCAGCGCCGTGCAATTCCGGTACCTGTGGGTGACGACAGCGGCAGGCCTGGAAGTGTTCGACATCGCTGATCTGTCGCGCCCGGTGCATCACCCCGAAGCGACGCTGCCGATTGCGGACGCGCGCAAATTCTATCTGGCGCGCACCTATGCCTATGTCGCCGCCAAGGGTGAGGGCCTGGTGATCGTCGACATCAAGAAGCCGCTGGCGCCGAAACTCTACCAGCGCTTCACGGCAAACGGCACGCTGAATGATGCCGAGGATGTGGTGGTGGCCAGCACCAACGCGACGCTGTTCGCCTATGTTGCGGACGGGAAGAACGGCGTGAAGGTGCTGCAACTGACCAGCCCGGACAGCCAGCCCAATTTCTATGGCTTCTCACCCAAGCCGATGCCGGAACTGATCGCCTTCACCCGGACCGCCCGCCCGGCACTGTCGGTATCGAAGGGACTGGATCGTGATCGCGCGGTGGACGAAACCGGCGGCCAGATCGCCATCCTTGGCCGGCTGGGCTCGCGTCCGTTCAACCGCAAGGAAACCGAGCATTTCTTCATCGGCGAGAATGGCCAGCCCTATCGCGTGACCGACCGGGTCGACATGGGGGCGTGGTCGCCCCTGCGGAAGTAGCGGCTGATCAACCCCTGCGCGTCATCCCGGCGTTCGCCGGGGTGACGTTCAAAGTTTACGGCGCCACCAGCGGGAAATCCGGTTTCGGCGCTTGGAACAGGCCCATGAAGCGCTGCAGCACCGCCAGATCGCCCTTGATCGCCAGCTGCCCCGCCGCCATCAGCTCCGGCGCTTTCACCACCCCACCGATCAGCCCGATCAGCGCCCGGCGTGGCACCACTAGCGTCGCCTGCGCCGGATCGGTGGCGCCCTTTTCGTGCAGCATCACGCCATTGCCGATGCTGACGAGGTGGCGTTCCTTGGTATCGGGAATTTCAAAGGCGATGGTCATCGGCGCGATGGCACGGTCCGGCACCAGCCGCACGCTCATGCTGTCGAGCAGCATCGATACTGTCAGATTGGCGGCAATGCCGGCCGCGCTGGCTGGTTCGCTGGGCTTGATGCCCTGTTCCAGCTCCTGCGCGCCGGTCAGATAGAAATTGCGCCACGGCGCTGCCTCGGCGCGCCAGGCCAGCTGGCGATAGACGCCGGCCAGCGCCGCCTTGGCGCCCGGCGTGTCGGGCGCAGCGCGCACCAGCGTGGAGAGCAGCGTGGCGGCCCAGCGGTCATCGCCCTTGGCGGCAGCGGCCTTGCCAGCGGCCAGCACCTTTTTCGGGCCGCCCATTTGCTTGACCATGCGCGGCGCAAGGTCGGCACGCGGCAGCGGATCGAGCGTGGCCGGATCACCGTCGAACGCGCCCAGATAGCGCTGATAGACGGCACGGGCGTTGAATTTCAGGCTGCCGTAATTGGGCCGGTTGAACCACGCCTTGGCCAGCGGCTCGGGCAATTTGATCGCCTCGCCGATCTCCACCGCGTTCAGGCCGGTATTCATCAGCCGCACGCTTTCATTGTGGACGAAGGCATAGGCCTGGGCGTGGCGCAGCAGATAGTCGCCGATATGGTCCTTGCCCCAGCGCGGCCAGAAATGGCTGGTAAACAGCACGTCCGCCTCGCCGCCCCAGCGCCGCCGCGCCTCTACCAGATAATCGGCCCAGCCCTTGGCATCGCGCACCAGCGCGCCGCGCGGCGTGAGCAGATTGTGCATCGATGCATTGGCATTTTCCGCCAGGCACAGCGCTTTCCATGCCGGCAGATAGAGGTTCATTTCCGCGGGCGCTTCGGTGTTCGGCGTCAGCTGGAACTGGATTTCCACCCCATCGACGATGCGGTTGCTGCTGGCCGGCGTGATGCTGTCTGTCGGCGGGATCAGGCCGTAGGTGCCGGGCGTGTTGAACGACGACAGGCCGGAGGAGACATGGCCGGTGGCATTGTGCGGCAGGCTGGTGCCAAACATATAGACAGCACGGCGCAGCATGGCGGGGCCGGCGATGACATTTTCAGACACGGCGTGTTCAAGGAAGCCTTCGGGCGCGATGATCTGCACCTTGCCGGCCGCCACATCGGCGGGATTCACCACGCCCAGCACGCCGCCGAAATGATCGACATGGCTGTGGGTGTAGATGACCGCGACCACCGGCCGCTTGCCCAGTTGGAACAGGCCGTGTTTCGCCACCAGCGTCGCATTGCGCCACAGGCTGGGGTTTACTGTGGCTGGAGCCGTGCCGGTAAACTGGGCTTCATCGGCCAGATCGCGCAGCACGTCGCCCTTGGCATTGCGGATCTTGCCGTCGGGGATGGAGCCGAGAAAGCCGCGGCTGGCGAAATCGAAATCCTGTTCGTCGGCCCAATTGAGCGTTGCGGCCAGCGCCGCATTGTCGGCTTGCGCCTGTGGGCTGGCGGTTGGCGGGGCCTGCGCGGCGGCAGAGGCGAGAAGAAGGGCGATGAGGTGCGGTGTCATGGCTTCAGGCTAGGCCCGTGCCACGGCAGCCTCAACTGTGAATTCGCACAATCAGGCTTTGGCTCGCCGTGGCCAGCAAGGTGCCATCCTGGGCAAACAGGTGCACGCGGCCATGGGCAAAGCCGGCGTGGACGGCGTGGATGCGGATATCGGCCAGCACCCATTCGGTGGGCACGAAATTCATGTAGCGGATGGTGTTATCCAGGCTGTTGCCGCCGGCGTTCGCTCCCATCGCGTTGCCGACGCCCGAAGGCAGGAAATCCGCCATCACCGCCAGCACCAGCCGATCAATGGAGAGATCGCGATTGACCGGCCGCACCCATAGCCGGCCAATGCCATCGGTTGCC
>NZ_JAUMBI010000198.1:10631-21917 GCF_032115815.1 Sandarakinorhabdus sp. | reverse complement strand
CGGTCAAGCGTAACTTCGATGAACGGCGTGCTGGACGCGCCGAGTCGCGGGCTTTTCAGCCACTTGTGCCGCCGCGCAGCAGCCGGCCGGGCAGCAAGCCGGTGGCTTCGCCATCGCGGTAGGTGATCTGGCCCGCCACCAGAGTGACGCGATAGCCCGCCGCCCGCTGCAACAGGCGGCGACCGCCCGCGGGCAAATCATGCGCCACCTCCGGCGGCAGCAAGGCAAGCGCCGCGAGGTCGATCAGGTTGATGTCGGCCCGCTGGCCCGGCGCCAGCAGGCCGCGATCAGCCAGGCCGACAGCGCGTGCGGTGTCGTGGGACTGGCGCTTGATCAGATGCTCAAGTGGCAACCGGCCATGGGTGCGATCGCGCGCCCAGTGGGTGAGCAAGGTGGTGGGAAAACTGCCGTCGCAGATCATGCCGACATGCGCGCCGCCATCGGACAGGCCGGGGATAGTGTCAGGATGGTCCAGCATCGCGCCAACCGCGTCGAGATCGCCATCGGCAAAATTCAGGAACGGCACATAGATCATGCCGGCGCGCAGCCATTCGGCGGCCACCACTTCATACGCCACCCCGCGCCGCATTGCTTCGGCCGCCAGGCTGGTTTCGGGCAGCGGCTCATAATTGGGCGGGTTGCCCAGCTGATACATGTCGCTCCAACGGTGCAGCAGCGCCGTACCGAGCGCATTGCCCTTGGCCGGCGGGTTGGCGATCAGGCGGGCGACAAAATCCGGATCGGCAAGGCTGCGGCGCTGTTCATCAAGGCTGGCAGCCTTTGACCAATCCGGGTGCAGGCTGAACGGGTTCAAGGTGAGATCAAGGCCCAGCAGCACGCCCACGGGCCTTGCGGCCACCTGCGCCTTCATCGGCAGGCCTGCTGCGGTTGCCTGTTCCAGCAGGTCGAGCAGCTTGCGCCAGCCCAGCGGCGCGACCGGTGACTGCGCGAGGGAGAAGCTGAGCGGCCGGCCGGAGCGTTCGCACAGCCGGCGCATCATGGCGAATTCCGTCACCGGATCGGCAAAATCGGAAACGAACTGCAGCACGCCCTTGCCGGCCCGGCCCAGCGCAAGCGCGATGCCCATCAACTCGTCCTCAGCGGCGGTCAGCGTTGGCGTCGGCTGACCATCGGACGTGCGGTGGTTGAGGGTGCGCGACGTCGAAAAGCCCATCGCCCCGGCGTGCATCGCCGTTTCGGCCAGCGCCGCCATCTGCGCGATATCCTCCGCGCTCGCCGCTTCGCGATTGGCGCCGCGTTCGCCCATCACGAACACCCGCAGGGCCGCATGCGGCAGTTGCAGGCCGATATCCATGTCGAAGGCGCGGCCCTGAAGACTGTCGAGATAGTCGGGGAAGCTTTGCCAGTTCCATGGCAGGCCTTCCTTGAGCACGGGGAAGGGCAGATCTTCCACCCCTTCCATCAGGCGGATCAGCCGATCCTGATCCGCCACCCGGCACGGTGCAAAGCCGACGCCGCAATTGCCGGCAATCACCGTGGTGACGCCGTGCCATGACGACGGTTGCAGCCGCTGATCCCAGGTCGCCTGCCCGTCATAATGGGTGTGCACGTCAACAAAGCCGGGAGTGACCAGCAGGCCCTTGGCGTCGATCTCTTCGACGCCTCGCCCGTTCACGGTACCAACGGCGGCGATGCGGCCATCTTTCACCGCGACATCGCCATCAAAACCGGGGCTGCCGCTCCCGTCGACAATGTGGCCCTTGCGGATGACGAGATCGAAATCGCTGCTCATGAGTGGAGCGTCTCCCGATGGGGAGGCAACGTCAACCTACCGGAAAACGCAACAGCCGCTCACCGTCGACCACCAGAGCCGTCGCCGGCCCCGCCAGCGCCGCCTGCAAGGCCGGATCGGCGATATCGAGCCCGCCCGTAAAGGCGCCATAGGCCGGCAGAATCAGCTTGGTTGCACTGTGGGCAAAGCAGCGCCGCGCGATGTGGCGGCCACGGTGGCGGATCACCAGCTTGGGGTGGAAATGGCCAGAAAGTTCGGGTGTGGCATCGGCCGGATCGGCTTCGTGGCGCAGCACCAGCGGGCCGATGCGGCCTTCCTCCAACACCCGGCCGCCAAGCACGGCGGCGGCATCTCCGTCATGATTGCCGGTGATCCACCACCAATCGAGGCTGCGCGTCATCGTCATCAACGCGCGGCGGATTTCGTCCGACAATCGGTCAGGGCCGGCTTCGTCGTGGAACGAATCGCCCAGGCACACCAGCCGCTGCGCGCCGGTTGCTTCCACCGCGGCGATCAGATTGGCCAGCGTGTCGGCAGTGGCGTGCGGCGGCAACAGCCAGCCTTTGCGGGCAAAATGGCTGGCCTTTTCGAAGTGGAGATCGGCAACAAACAAGGTCGCCTCTGCCGGCCACCACAGCGCGCCGCAGGCCAGCGCTTCAACCTGTTCACCGGCAAAGGAAAAGCCGGTGCTCACGCCCGCATCAGCCGCGCCACCAGTGGCCGCAGCACCAGGGCGACGACGGTGCCGGCCAACGCCACCGCCGCCATCAACCACCAGAAGCCGGCCGGCCCCAGCGGTTCGTAGAAGCGACCGAACCAGCCCGACAGGATATTGGCAGCGCCAAAGGCCGCGATGTTGAGGCTCATCAGCGTGGTGGCCAGCCGCGCCGGCGCATGGGCCGAAACAAAGGCATTGGATGGCGGATCGAGCCAGCCGTAAGACAGGTCGATCACAAAAAAGAAGCCCAGCACAGCCAGGAACGGCACTTGCGCGCCGCCTGCATCCGGCGTCACCAAGGCGAGAATTACCCAGGCCGCAGCCACGAGCACGCCGGCCACCGCCAACTTGGCCAGCGTGCCGGGTTCACGTGGGCCAAGCCACGCCCACAGCCGCAGGGCCAATCCGATGCCCAGGATCGTCAACAGCCCGTCCACCGTCAGCAGCCAGGTGACCGGCACGGAAAAGCCGGCAACGTCGCGGTTCATGGCGGTTTCGGCCCAGACCAGAAGCAGATTATACGCCTGCATGGCCGCCGCATACACGATCATGTAGGGCAGCAGCATCAGGCCAATGGCAATGATGGCCGGCAGATCACCGGCCGATGCCACCACCACCGCCCGCTGGCGGGACTGATCGGGCGGCAGGTGCCGGGTGCCGGCCACATAGATGGCAAGCCCGGCCAGCATGCCGATGCCGGCAGCGCCGAAGCCCCAGTGCCAGCCCACCTCTTCGCCCAGCGTGCCGCACACCAGCGGCGCCAGCACAGAGCCGACATTGAGCGCCATCAGATGGATGGCATAGGCGCGGGTGCGCCGCGTATCGCCGGCAGCATAGAGCATGCCAACCTGAGCATAGAGATTGCCCTTGAGGCAGCCGCCACCGGCCAACAAGAGCCCCAGCGCCGGCAGGAACAAGACTTCCACCGCCATCGCCAGATGACCCGCCGCCATCAGCACCAGACCGGCCATGACCGTGCGCCGCTGCCCCCAGGCCACATCGGCAAGCCAGCCGCCGAGCAGCGGCGCGATGTTGAACAGCCCAATGTAGAGGCCGAACAACTGGGCGGCAAAGGCGGTATTGGAAAGCGGGCCCGTCGCAGCCTCGATTCCGGTGCGCAGGCCGGCAAGCCCCCACACGCCGGCCGCGACATCGGCATCCAGCAGATGGCCGGCGAGATAGAGCGGCAACAGCGCCTGCATGCCGTAGAAGGAAAAGCGCTCCCAGGCCTGGGTGGAGGCAAGAAAGCCAAGGCCCTTCGGGTGGCCGAAAAACACGGTGTCGGGAGAGCGCATGCTGCCTGCCTAGCCGACAGCCATGGCCTCGGCAATCAGCGCCTCGGCCTCGGCAAGCAGCGCAGAATCGGCACTGTCACCCACCCGTTCGCGCCCGATGGTGAGCAGCGACGGCACCGCCAGCGGGGTCACGTGCGCAGCGCGGACATGGCTCAGCCGCGCGTGCGCCTGTTCCAGCAGCGCCGCCAGCCGGGCAATGTCCGTCAGCTTTCCGCGCGCATCGGTCCAGGCGGCGGTGAGCAGCAGGTGATCAGGTTCGTGCCGGCGCAGCACGTCGTAGATCAGGTCGGATGATACGCTCATCGACTTGCCGCTCTTGTGCACGCCGGGCTGCACCCGCTCGATCAGGCCGCCGATGATGGCGACTTCGCGAAATGCCCGCCGCAGAAAGGGCGAGGCGGCGAGCCATTCGGCCAGTTCATCCTCCAGCACGGTCGGATCGAACAAGGGCTGCGGATCATCCACCGGATCGAGGCTCCAGCAGGCCATGGCATAATCGCTGGCGACGAAGCCCAGCGGCTTCAGCCCGGCCCGCTCCATGCGCTGCGTCACCAGCATCCCCAGCGTCTGGTGCGCCGGGTGGCCGGCGAAACCATAAACCACCATGTACCAGCGATCATCGCGCTGGAACGTCTCCACCAGCACATCGTCGGTGCCCGGCAGGCGCGAGACGCGATCTTGGATGGCCAGCCATTCGCGCACGTCGCCCGGCATTTCGGGCCAGCGCCCTCGATCGTTCATCAGGCCGCGTACCCTCGCTGCCAGCCGCGTCGTCATCGGCATGCGCCCGCCGGCATAGACCGGCACTTTCGGGCTGCCGCGCCCCATGCGCACATGGATATCGGCGCCGTCGAAGCCGGTAACTTCCAGCGTCTGGCCGGCGAACATGAAACTGTCCCCCACCCGCAGTTGCCCGGCGAAATATTCCTCGACCTGGCCCAGTTTGCGGCCGTGGCGGCTGGATTTGCCGCTGCCGAACACGACGTTCATGGCGACAGCTTCGACGATGGTGCCGCTGTTCATCCGCCATTGCCGCGCCAGCGCCGCCGAGCGTAGCCGCACGCGGCCATCGGGCTGGGTCACAAGCCGCTGGTAGCGTTCATAAGCCTTCAGTGCATAGCCACCGGTCGCGGCATAGCCGAGCACGGCATCAAAGCTATCGCGGGTAACGCCGGCATAAGGCGCGGCGCTTTTCACTTCGTCATACAGATCGTCAGGCAAGAACGGTCCGGCCGCCGCGCAGCCAACGACATGCTGGGCCAACACATCGAGCGCTCCAGGACGGAAACCGTCTGGGTCCAGCTCGCCGGCCTGCACCGCGTCCCGCGCGGCCAGCGCCTCCAGATATTCGAAGCGGTTGCCGGGCACGATCAGGCAGCGGCTGGCTTCATCCATGCGGTGATTGGCACGGCCGGTGCGTTGCAGCAGGCGCGACGCGCCCTTGGGCGCACCCATCTGGATGACGAGATCAACGTCGCCCCAATCGAGGCCGAGATCGAGGCTGGCCGTCGCCACGATGGCGCGCAATTTGCCGGCCGCCATCGCCGCCTCCACCTTGCGGCGGGCTTCGGGCGCCAGGCTGCCGTGGTGGATACCGATCGGCAGCGATTGGTCATTTTCCGCCCACAGATCGCGGAACACGAGTTCGGCAACCGCGCGGGTGTTGACGAAGACGATGGCCAGCCGCGCACTCTCGATGCGGCGCATGACGGCCCGCGCCGCCCAGCGGCCGTTGTGCCCGCCCCAGGGAATGCGATCGTCGATCACCAGGATATCGATGGCTGGATCGGCGCCACCCTCGGCCACCACGATCTCGACCTGCGTGGAATCGGCATCTGGCGCCAGCCAGCCGGCCCAGCTTTCCGGATCGGCGATGGTGGCGGACAGGCCTACGCGCTGCAGCGCCGGCGCGAGGCGTTGCAAGCGGGCCAGGCACAGCATCAATTGGTCGCCGCGCTTGGTGGTACCGAAGGCGTGGACTTCATCGATGATGACACGCTTCACCCCGGCCATCATCGCCGCAGCTTCCGGGTTGGAGAGGAGATTGGCCAGGCTTTCCGGCGTCGTCAGCAGGATGTGCGGCGGTTCTTCCTTCTGCCGGGCCTTGCGGGCGGCTGGCGTATCCCCGGTGCGGGTTTCCACCCTGATATCAAGGCCCATCTCGGCAATTGGATTCAGCAGATTGCGCTGCACATCCACCGCCAGCGCCTTCAGCGGCGAGATGTAAAGCGTGTGCAGCCCCTCATGCGGCGTAGTCGCCAGATCGGCCAGTGTCGGCAGAAACCCCGCCAGCGTCTTGCCTGCCCCGGTCGGCGCCGTCAGCAGCGCGTGGCGGCCCTTTGCTGCGGCATCCAGCATCGCCAGCTGGTGGGCGCGCACCTGCCAGCCGCGCACGGCAAACCAGTTGGCGATGATGGGGGGCAGGCTCACCCCCCGCTCGTGCCCCGGCTAGGCGAGAGCCGTCAACAGGGGCCGAGACGCTTGCCCATGGTGCGCGACACCGATTGCACCGCGCCGCCGCTCATTTTGGAACGGATGTCATAGGAAACCGGGCTGTAGGTGCCGGAAACGGCGATCAGTTGCGGGGTGGGGGCGCCGGTCTTGCACTCCATCACGGCGTTGATGCGGCCAGCGGTGGCGGCGAAACTCCGATAGCGGCAGGCGCCATTGGATTTGCCAATCACGTCGCGCGGGCCAGCGGCGGCCTCCTTGGGCGTGATGCAGATGGTGGCGCTCATTGGTTTGCCCATCATGCGCTTGGCCATTTCCGGAGGCATGCCCGGCATTGTCATTGATTCGACCGTGGTGGTTGTCTGCCACTTGCCCGGCGTCACCGGGGATTCGGCACTAGCCGCACTCGCCAGGCCCAGCATCGACAGCATTATTGCGCGCATTGTCACTCCCCCCGGCAAACTGTTCCGCGCCAACTTTACACAGTGGCGCGGTGATGCAAGGCCTGATGCCATGGCTGACGCGCCCGACTGGATCCTGCCCCAACCGCAAGGCCTCTATCTGCCCGGCATCGACGCCTGGGTTGATCCGTCGCGCCCGCAGGCCCGCGCCATCATCACCCACGGCCACGCCGATCACGCCCGCGCCGGGCACGGCTCGGTGCTGGCCACCGCCGAAACGCTGGCGATCATGCACCAGCGCTTTGGCCCGCAGCCGGGCGGGCAGGCGCTGGCCTGTGGCGAACGGCTGGCGCTAGGCGACGGCCTGGCACTCATGTTGCTGCCGGCCGGGCATGTGCTGGGTTCGGCGCAGGTGGTGCTGGAAAAGGCGGGCACGCGCATCATCATTTCTGGCGACTACAAGCGCCGCGCGGATCCGACCTGCACCTTATTCGAGCCGCTGGCCTGCGATATCTTCATCACCGAAGCCACCTTCGGCCTGCCGGTGTTCCGCCATCCCGGCACCGCCAGCGAAATCGCCAGGCTGCTGGCGGCACTCAGCGCCAATCCGGATCGCTGTGTGGCGGTGGGGGCCTATGCGTTGGGCAAGGCGCAGCGGGTGATCGCCGAACTGCGCCGCGCCGGGCACGATGCGCCGATCTATCTGCACGGTGCGATGACCGCCCTGTGTGCGCTCTATGAAGCGCACGGGGTGGCCCTCGGCGATTTGCGCCCGGTCGGCACCTTGAAGGGCGATGCCCTGAAGGGCGCCATCATCATCGCGCCGCCTTCGGCCCTGCGCGATGTGTGGAGCCGCCGCCTGCCCGATCCGATCACCGCCATGGCCAGCGGCTGGATGCGCGTGCGCCAACGCGCCGTGCAGAGCGGCATCGAACTGCCGCTGGTGATTTCCGATCACGCCGATTGGGACGAGCTGACCGCCACCATCAGCGAGCTGAACCCCGCCGAAGTGTGGGTGACACACGGCCGCGAAGAGGCGCTCATTCACTGGTGCGGCCTCCACCAGCGCCGGGCAAGGGCGCTGGACATGGTCGGGCGGGACGATGAGGGGGATTGAACCCCGTCCGCCGCCCTGCCATGGCGGTGACCGATGTTTGCCGCTCTCAAACCCCTCTTGTTCGCGCTTGATCCGGAAGCGGCGCACAATCTGACTCTGGCCGCGCTGAAGACCGGGTTGGTGCCCGCTGCGCCAGCTGATGATCCCATCCTCGCCACCACGCTGGCCGGTCTGAAGCTGCCCAACCCGATCGGACTCGCCGCTGGCTTCGACAAGGATGCCGAAGTGCCAGACGCGATGCTGCGCCTGGGCTTCGGCTTCGTCGAATGCGGCAGCGTCTGCCCGCGGCCGCAGCCGGGCAATGCCAAACCGCGGCTGTTCCGGCTGACGGAGGATGAAGCGGTGATCAATCGCTTTGGTTTCAACTCCAAGGGTGTCGAGTTCGCCCATGCCCGCCTCACCGCTCGCCAGGGCAAGCCGGGCATTGTTGGCATCAACCTGGGGGCCAACAAGGACAGTGAGGACCGCACCGGCGATTATGTCACCGGCCTGCGCGCACTGGCGCCGCTGGCGTCATACGTCACCGTCAATATCTCCTCGCCCAACACGCCGGGCCTGCGCAGCCTGCAGGATGGCGCGGCGCTCGCCGATCTGATCGCACGGGTGATGGAGGCCAGAGGCGCGCTCGATGTGCCGCTGTTCGTGAAGGTCGCCCCCGATCAGGGTGAGGATGATTGGACCACCATCGCCCGCGCCTGCATTGATGGCGGAGTGGACGGCCTGATCGTGTCCAACACCACCATCACACGGCCGGCACTCAGCAGCCGCCATGCCGGCGAAACTGGTGGCCTGTCGGGGAAGCCGCTGAAGCCACTGGCGCTGACGGCCCTCAAGCGCTTCCGCTCCGAAACCGGCGGGGCACTGCCGCTGATCGCGGTGGGCGGCATCGCTTCGGGTCAGGACGCCTATGACCGCATCCGCGCCGGCGCGAGCGCGGTGCAGCTTTATTCGGCGCTGGTCTATCAGGGGCCGGGGCTGGTGACGCGCATCAAGGCCGATCTGGCCGCGCTGCTGCGCCGCGACGGTTTTGCCTGCGTGGACGCCGCCGCGGCAGCCCCACAAGTTTAGCCACTTTTCAGGCGCGCAAATCGGCCTAAGGTGCCTGTCCCATGAAAACCACGCTCTTCCTCGCCGCTTCCTTCCTTGCCACTGCGGCCGTGGCTCAACCCATTCCGAAGGATGCTGACAGCGGCCCAGTGCAGGCCGCCAGCACTGCCGGAGCCGGCCCGTTCAAGGCGGTGGTCTCGGCCGCCAACCCGATGGCATCAGAAGCCGGCCTGAGCATCCTGAAACAGGGCGGCAGCGCGGCTGACGCCGCCATTGCCACCATGCTGGCGCTGACCGTGGTGGAGCCGCAAAGTTCCGGCATCGGTGGCGGCGGCTTCATCGTCTATCAGCCGGCCAACGGCCCGGTGGGCAGCATCGATGGCCGCGAGAAGGCCCCCGGCGTCGCCAGCCCGAAGCAGTTTCTTGATGAGAACGGCAAGCCGATGCCCTTCATGCAGGCTGCCACCGGCGGCCGCAGCGTGGGCGTGCCGGGCAATGTCGCGCTCGCTGCCGAAGCCCACAGGAAGTGGGGCAAGCTGCCGTGGGCAAAGCTGTTCGAACCGGCGATCAAACTGGCCGAAGGTTTCACCATTTCGCCCACCATGGCGCGCTTTATCGCCTTTGGGCAGGACAGTCTGAAACAGGCCGGCCCGGAAGGCCGTGCGCTCTATTATGACAAGGACGGTGCGCCGCTGAAGGCCGGCACGACCTTTCGCAACGACAAGCTCGCCGCCACGCTGCGGCTGATCGCGGCCAAGGGCGCTGATGGCTTTTACAAGGGCCCGATTGCGCAAGCGATCGTGAAGACCGTGAGCACCGCCGAGGCGAACCCCACCGCGATGACGCTGGCCGATCTCGCCGCCTACAAGGCCGAAGTGCGCGCGCCGGTGTGCGGCAGCTACCGCCAATACAAGATCTGCGGCATGGGCCCGCCATCGTCGGGCGGCACCGGTGTGCTGGCCATGCTGAAGCAGCTGGAACGCTTCGACATGAAGGGGCTGGGCAAGGACAATCCGGTGGCCTGGCATCTGTTTGCCGAAAGCCAGCGCCTCGCCATCGCCGACCGCGAGAAGTGGATCGGCGATCCGGGCTTTGTCGAAGTGCCCACCAAGGGCCTGGCTGATCCCGCCTATCTGGCGGCCCGCTCGTCCCTGATCGATGCTGGTGGCCGCATTGGCAAGGCCGAACCCGGGATGCCGGCCGGCGCACCGGTGGCGCGGGTGAACGCGGCCGACAATGAGGTGGCCGGCACCACCAATTTCGCCGTGGCCGATTCCATGGGCAACATCACCACCTGGACGTCGACCGTGGAAAAGACCTTCGGTTCCGGCCTGGTCGCCGAAGGCTTCGTGCTCAACAACGAGCTGACTGATTTCAACTTCGCCCCGGAAGATCAGGGCAAACTCACCGCCAATCATGTGCAGCCCGGCAAGCGGCCGCGCTCGGCGATGTCGCCCACCATCGTTTATGATGCGTCGGGCAAGGCCATTCTCGCCATCGGCGCGGCCGGCGGCGTCACCATCATCGCGCAGGTGAGCAAGGCCATCATCGGCGTGCTGGATTGGGGCTTGCCGGTGGAAGAGGCCATCGCGCTGCCACAGCTGATTGCCATCGGGGATCGTTTTGCCGTGGAAAAGGGCACCATGCTCGAAGCCATGATTCCAGCCTTCGCCGCCATGGGCCACAAGCCGGTGGCGACCGCGTTGCCGCTCAAGCTGAATGGCGTGCAGCGCGTGGCTGGTGGCTGGCGCGGCGGTGCTGATGCGCGCGGCGAAGGCCGGCCGGCGGGTTATTGACGAGAACAACAAGGGGCGACAAACGACCCCGTGGGAGAGGATGATGTTGCCGAAATTGCCGCCCTTGCGGCCCGCCACCATTGCCGCGCGCATTGATGCCGCGCCCAATCTGGTCACGCTGTTTCTGGATCGGGCCGATGAACAACCGGCTGCGCCTTTCCTGGTCGCCAAGGTTGGCGGCGAGTGGCAGACGATCAGTTGGGGCGAAGCACGCGATATCGTCGCCAGCCTGTCGGCTGCGCTGACCGCCGCGGGCATCAATCGCGGCGATCGGGTGGTACTGGTTTCGGAGAACCGCCCGGAATGGTGCCTGGCCGATCTCGCCGTGATGGCCGCTGGCGCCATCACTGTGCCGGCCTACATCACCAACACTGAAGCCGATCACACCCATATCCTGACCAACAGTGGCGCCAAGGCGGCGCTGGTATCGGGCCCGAAGCTGGCCAAGGCGCTGCTGCCGGCCGCCATGGCCACCGACAATTGCCGCACCATCATTGCGCTGGAGCCGGTGCAGGAGGTGCAGGGCCTTGCCATTCACGACTGGGCCAAGCTGATCGCCGGCCGCGCCCCCATGCTGGATGAAGACCGCGCTGCCCTCAAGGCGCGTGCCACCATGAAGCGCGAGGATCTGGCCTGCATCATCTACACCAGCGGCACCGGCGGACTGCCGCGCGGCGTACGCCAGCATCATGGTGCGATCATGCGCAA
>NZ_JAUMBI010000198.1:0-10621 GCF_032115815.1 Sandarakinorhabdus sp. | reverse complement strand
TGCGCAACATCGCCGGCGCCATCACGGTGATCGAACAGGATTTCTTCCCCGGCGATGTGCCCGGCGAACTGTTCCTGTCATTCCTGCCGCTGTCACACAGCTATGAGCACACCGCCGGGCAGTATATGCCGATCGGTATGGGCGGGCAGATCGCCTATGCCGAAGGGCTGGAGAAGCTGGCCAGCAACATCGAGGAGGTGCGCCCCACCTTCATGGTGGTCGTGCCGCGCCTGTTTGAAGTGCTGCGCATGCGGATCGCCAAGCAGATCGAAAAGCAGGGCGGGCTGGCGATCACCCTGCTCAATCAGGCGCTTGCCATCGCCCGCAAGGAAGCGCGCGGCGAAAGCCTGAACCTGGCCGAGAAGCTGATCGATCAGGCGCTTGAACGCACCATCCGCAAGTCCATCCGCGCCAAGTTTGGTGGCCGGCTGCGGGCGATGGTGGCCGGCGGTGCGCCCTTGAATCCGGAAGTCGGCATTTTCTTCACTGCCATCGGCATCCCGATCCTGCAGGGCTATGGCCAGACCGAATCCGGCCCGGTGATCAGCTGCAACCGGCCCAGGGCGAAGCTGAAGATGCACACGGTCGGCCCGCCGCTCGAACAGGTCGAGGTCAAGATTGCCGCCGACGGCGAGATCCTCGTGCGCGGCGAACTGGTGATGGACGGCTATTGGATGAATGATGCCGAGAGCCACAAGGCCCTGAAGGACGGCTGGCTCTACACCGGCGACATCGGCCATCTCGACAAGGATGGTCACCTCGTCATCACCGATCGCAAGAAGGACATCATCGTCAACGACAAGGGGGATAACGTTGCTCCCCAACGCGTCGAAGGCATGCTCACCCTGCAGGACGAGATCGCCCAGGCCATGGTCTATGGTGACAAGCGCCCCTATCTGGTGGGCGTGGTGGTGCCGGAAGCCGAATGGGCGCTGGCCTTTGCCCGCGACAAGGGGCTGCCGGCCGATCTCGCCAAGCTGAAGGACGAGCCGGAATATGTCCGCACCCTGCAGGCAGCGGTGGACCGGGTGAACCAGAAGTTGAGCGTGATCGAGAAGGTGCGCCGGGTGATCATCGCCGATGAGGCGTTTAGTACCGACAACCAGCAGCTGACCCCGTCACTCAAGATCCGCCGCCATGTCCTGAAGCAGGTCTATGGCGAGCGGCTCGACAAACTCTACAAGGATTGAGCCGGGGGGATTGAGACACCCTCCTTGTCGTCGCCCCGAGTCAACGAGTGAGGGAGAGAAATTCCACCCTCCTTCGTCAGCCGGTCTACGTTATTACTGCGGTGGCTCCGGCGGCGGTGGCGGCTCGGTCACGCTCTCATCCGGGATGTCGATGATCGCCGGCGGGTTGTTCGGCTCACCGTTCAGATCGACGGTCATGCCTTCCATGTCGGCGGCCAGCGCTTCCATGTCGACTTCCACCGGGGCGGCTTCCTCCTCCACCTCGAGCCGACCTTCGGCTTGCAGCGCGCGTTGCATGAAGCCTTTCCACAGCCGCGCCGGCAGGCCGCCACCCACAATGCTGGCGGCCATCGGTGAATTGTCGTCATTGCCCACCCAGATACCCACGACCAGATCGCCGGCAAAGCCGATGAACAGCGCATCGCGGTGATTTTGCGTGGTGCCGGTCTTGCCCCAGGCCGGCATCGGCAGCCGCGCCGCATTGCCGGTGCCATTGCGCACCACCGATGAAAGCAGCTGCATCATGTCGGCACGCACTGGCCAGCTGGCCTTGGTCGCTTCGGGCGGCGTCACCTTTTCCGGCCACGGATCAGCGCGCCACAGCCCCGTCGCCTTGACCGGATATTTCCCGCTGGCCACGGCGGCAAAGGCGCGCGTCATGTCGATCAGCGGGATCGGCGTCGTGCCCAGCGCCATCGCCGGATAGATGCTCACGCCGCCATCGATGCCCAGTTTCTTCACTTGGGCAGCCACAGCGGAAATCCCCACCTCCTGCGCCAGCTTCACCGCCGCGATGTTGGAACTGGCAGCAAAAGCGGTGGCGAGGCTGATGGTGCCGCGGAAGCGCAGATCGTCATTCTTGGGCGCATAACATTCGCCCGGCTGCTGGCCCGGTTCGCAGATTTCGATCGGTTCATCGACGATTGTATCGCCCGGCTTCTTGCCGGCTTCGAGCGCGGCGAGATAGACGAACAGCTTGAACGAGGAACCCGGCTGGCGCTGGGCCTGGGTGGCGCGGTTGAAGCTGCTGGCCTTGTAATCCGTGCCGCCCACCATGGCGACCACCCGGCCATCCAGCCGCATCGCCACCAGCGCCGCCTGGCTCACGTTCAGACCACCGGCACGGGCGAGGCCGTCCTTGACGATATCCTCGGCGATCTTCTGCAGCTTGGGATCGAGCGTCGTCTTGACGACGATCTCACCATAATCGGCCTCGGTCGCTTCGCGCGCCTGCGGCAGCACCCAATCGGCGAAATAACTGCCGGTGGGCAAGCTCTTGCGGCCCGGGCGATACTCGGCCGGCCGCGCGGCCCTGGCTTGCGCCGCCGTGATGACGCCGGTTTCCACCATCGCCGCCAGCACTTGCGCGCCGCGTTCGCGCGCCTGTTTCAGATGGCGGGACGGCGCCAGCCGCGACGGCGCCTGCACGAGGCCCGCCAGCAATGCGGCCTCGCCCAGCGACAATTGCTCCGGCGCCTTGTCGAAATAGGTGCGCGCAGCCGCCCGGATGCCATAGGCGCCATCACCGAAATAGACCGAGCTGAGGTAATTCTGCAGGATCTCGTCCTTGCTCAGCCGCGCCTCCAGATAGAGCGCGATGATGATCTCCTGCAGCTTGCGTTTGATCGACCGTTCCGACGACAGGAAACTGGTTTTCGCCAATTGCTGGGTGAGCGTCGATCCGCCCTGGCGCACGCCGCCAGCCTGCGCGTTGGTGACCAGCGCCCGGAAAATGCCGATGGGATCAATGCCCATATGGTCCTTGAAACGGCGATCCTCGATGGCGATGAAGGCCGCCGGCACATGGGCGGGCAGCAACGCGATCTTCACCGGCTCTTCCTTGTAATCGCCGCGCCGGGCGATCGGCTTGCCGTTCATGTCGGTGATGATCAGGCTGGGCTGCTTGGCCGGCTCCAGCGCGCGGCCCAACGGTGCCGTTGCGACCAGCCAGGTGAACAGCAGCGCGAACAGGCCAACGATGCCGCCCGCGATCCACCAGCGATACGGGCGGATCTGCGCCCACGCCGCGGGCAAGCGGGCAGGCAGGCCAGCCATCAGGCGCGTTCCCGCGTGGCGGAGAACTTGATGTCGGGGAAACGGCCGGTCACGAAGTTCAATTCCCAATTGTCCCGCGCCAGGAACACCGGGGCGCCGTCGCGGTCTTCGGCCATGGCGCTGCGATGTTCATCCACGAATGCCTTCATGGCCGCAGGCGTGCCGGAAATCCAGCGTGCGGTTTCATAGGGGCTGGGCTCGAAGCTGGCCGCCACGCGATATTCGGCCTCCAGCCGGCTGATCAGCACTTCCAGCTGCAGCTGGCCAACCACGCCAACGATCCACTGGCTGCCGATCGCCGGCTTGAACAATTGCGTCACGCCCTCTTCCGCCATGTCGGTGAGCGCGGTTTTCAGCTGTTTCGATTTGGTCGGATCATCCAGCCGCACGCGGCGCAGGATTTCCGGCGCGAAATTGGGGATGCCGGTGAAGGTGACATCATCCTTCTCCACCAGGCTGTCGCCTACCCGCAGCACACCGTGGTTGGGAATGCCGATGATGTCGCCGGGGTAAGCCTCATCGGCGATCTCGCGGTCCTGCGCGAAGAAGAAGATTGGCGAGTTGATGGCGATCAGCTTGCCGGTGGCCATCTGCCGCAATTTCATGCCGCGCCGGAACCGCCCGCTGGCCAGCCGCAGGAAGGCAATGCGGTCGCGGTGCTGCGGGTTCATGTTGGCCTGCACCTTGAACACGAAGCCGGAAACCTGGGTGCCATCCGGGTCCACCGCCGCCGGCAGCGCCGGTTGCGGGCGCGGGCTTGGTGCCATGGCGGCAATCGCGTCGATCAGATCGACCACGCCGAAATCCTTCAGCGCCGAACCGAAGATCACCGGGGTGAGCGCACCGGCGCGATATTTCTCGATATCGAGATCAGAATAGCCGCCCTCGGCCAGCTCGGCCTGTTCGCGCAGGCGGCCGGCCATCGGCCCAGCCAGTTCGTCGATGCGCGGGTCATCCAGGCCGTCCACCTGCACCACGTCGCCGGCAAGCCCGGTGGCGGTGCCGTCTGGTTTGTGGAAGCGGCGACGCTTCAGATCGTAAATGCCCTCGAACTCGCCGCCCATGCCGGCCGGCCAGTTCAGTGGCGCCACGTCGAGCGCCAGCATGTCCGCCACTTCATCAAGCAGATCGAACGGGTCGCGGCCTTCGCGGTCCACCTTGTTGATGAAGGTGATAATCGGCACGTCGCGCAGGCGGCAGACCTCGAACAACTTGCGCGTCTGCGCCTCGATGCCCTTGGCGGCATCGATCACCATCACCGCGCTGTCGACGGCGGTGAGCGTGCGATACGTGTCTTCGGAAAAATCCTCGTGGCCCGGCGTGTCGAGCAGGTTGAAGGTGACGCCACCCCGCTCGAACGTCATCACGCTCGACGTGACGGAAATGCCGCGCGCCTGCTCGATCTTCATCCAGTCCGACCGCGCCCGGCGGTTCTGGCCGCGGGCGCGCACTTCGCCGGCGGCATGGATGGCGCCGCCGAACAGCAGCAATTTCTCGGTCAGCGTGGTCTTGCCGGCATCCGGGTGCGAAATGATCGCAAAGGTGCGGCGGTTCTTCACCGGGTTCTTCGACAGGGAAAATGGTGCGTTCATCAACTGTGTCGCCGGCAACGTTTGGGCGCGCGGCGCATCGCACGGGCAGCGCCAAAGGGCAAGGGCAGCGCCCATCTGTTGCAATCGGGAGACAGGCCGGCGCTGCGTCGCTGCGCCACCGTCATTCTTCCCTTTCCTTGCGCGGGCCAATCAGGTTAATCTTCGTGACGAAGCAAAAGAGGGAATATCGCTTTGCTGATCAAGGCTCTGGCACGAACAGCTCTGATGCTGCTGGCACTGCTGGCGCCATCTGCCTTTGCAGCCAGCCTTTATTCGGCGCCGCGTTATGCCGCCATCCTGATCGATCACAGTACCGGCGAAGTACTCTACGCGCGTAGAGCCGACGAAACCCGCTATCCGGCCTCCATCACCAAGGTGATGACGCTCTATGTCGCGTTCGAGGAATTGGCCGCCGGCCGGCTGAAGCTGGATGACGATATCCGCATTTCCCGCCGCGCCTGGGGCCAGGCGCCATCGAAACTGGGCCTGCGCGTTGGCGCCACGATCAGCGTGCGTGATGCCTTCGGCGTGATCGCCACCAAGAGCGCCAATGATATTTCGGTCGCGCTGGCCGAACATATCAGTGGCAGCGAAAGCGCCTTTGCCGAACGCATGACGGCGACGGCCCGCAAGCTGGGCATGATGAACACGCGTTTCTACAACGCATCGGGCCTGCCCCACGCCGATCACACCACCACGGCGCGCGATATCGCCGTGCTGTCGCGCGCCATGCTGCGCGATTTTCCCGATCAGTATCCGCTGTTTTCCAAGGCGCATTACCAATATCGCGGCATGGCCGTGGCCAATCACAACCATCTGCTGCGCACCATGCCCGGCGTCGATGGCATCAAGACCGGCTTCACCAACGCCGCCGGCTTCACCCTTGCGGCTTCGGCCGTGCGCGGGGAACGCCGCCTGATCGCCGTGGTGCTGGGCGG
This sequence comes from Sandarakinorhabdus sp., assembly GCF_032115815.1. Taxonomy (GTDB): domain Bacteria; phylum Pseudomonadota; class Alphaproteobacteria; order Sphingomonadales; family Sphingomonadaceae; genus Sandarakinorhabdus. The sequence continues at coordinate 4,846 of NZ_JAUMBI010000198.1, read as the reverse complement.
CCCCAGCCGGTTGGGGCGTGACAACAACATGCAGGAACTGCTCAACATCGGATTCGATGTGCTGGAATCGCGCCAGCGCGGGCTCCCCTTCACCGTCGCCAGCCGCTTTGCCGAACCGGACGATCTGCCCGATGCCGTGATGGACAGCCTGGCCGGCGATGTCGCCGCCATGGACGGCGCTGTCGAACAGCCCACCCGCGCCGTGCAGGCGGTGGACGTGGCCAGCGCCATCACCGCGCTGGGCGATGCCGGTGTCTCCGGCTCCAGCCTGGCCAATGTGCGCGGCGGCGGCGGTCGTTCCCGCAACTGAAATGACCATTACACGGATTTCCAGCGGTGCGCCGTGGGAGGCGCTGGTCGGCTACTGCCGCGCCGTCGTCGCGCCGCCCTTCGTGTTTGTTTCCGGCACCGTCGGCCGCAATCCGGACACGGGGGATTTGCCGGTCGACGTCGAAAGCCAGTGCGCCAACGCCATCACCATGATCGGCCGCGCGCTGGCAACGGCGGGCACGGATTTCGCCCACGTCGTGCGCGTGACCTATTATCTGGCCGACCGCGCTGATTTCGAGCCCTGCTGGCCGCAACTGCGCGCCGCCTTCGGCGTTCACCCGCCGGCCAGCACGGTAATCTTCGCCGATCTGCTCGATCCGGCCATGAAGATCGAGATCGAGGTCACAGCGGCGCTGCCGGCCTCCTGAAGGGAAAAGAGGCCTCCGGCGGGCAGGGCCTGAGGCCCTGCACCCACTTTCGTTTTTGGCCGCGCTAGAACGGCAATGGTGCACGATCAGGCGGCACCCAGTCTCGCCGCGCCGCCGGGCTGAACAGCGTGTCGCGGTTCCAATGTGCCAGCAGCCAGTCAGACCGGCCCTGCGGTGACGCCGTCAGCGCCGCCAGCACTGCATGCAGCGGCGCGTCGGGCGCATGGCAGCCCAGCTGATGCGCCGCCGCTCGCAGGGAGGCGATGGTGATACTGTGATGATAGCCGCTGGCGTCCGTGTTCGGCGTATTGGTGGCATCGTTGTAGCGCATGATCAGCCCGCGCATGGCATCGGGCGTCGCCAAATGCGCCCTGTGCCGCAGCAGCCACAACGCGGCGGCAAAATGGCCCTCATGCGTCCATTCCGCCTTGGGCAGCGTGCAGGCGATCATCGCCAGCGCCAGGCGTTCGATATCGCTGTCACTGCTCAGAGCCATGGCCTCAAGGCCATCCGGTCAGGGTTTCACGAAGCGATAGTAGAAGCGGTTGGTCTTGCCGCGCAGGCTGGGATCAAACACCAGCTTGGTCGGATCATCGCCCGCGATTTCGAGAATCGGCACGCTACCGGCGAAGCGGAAGCCGGCGCGGGTCATGTCGGCCTTCACCACGTCTGCATCGATGCGGTGGGTCTTGTCGGCCTGGGCGCGGCTGTCCATGCCGGGCACGCCGTAGTGATCGATGATCAGCACCACGCCGCCGGGTTTCAACGCGGCAAACAGCCGGGCGTTGTAGGCATCGACATCGGTGCGCGGATATTTGAACTTTTCGCTCTGCCAATAAAGATCATGATAGGTGAGGTGATAGAAGGCGGCGTCGAGCTTTTCGGGCATGGCGGCCTCACCCGGCGCGCCCACAACCAGCTCCACGTTCCTGTTGCGCTTCTGCAATGCGGCCCAGGCCTCCGCTGTCTTGGGATCCTCCATGTAGTTCACCGGCTCGATGGCGATCACCCGGCCTTTGGGGCCGACATGGCGAGCCAGAAGCTCGGTGTAATAGCCCTGGCCGGCCATCACATCCATCACCCGCGCGCCCGGCTTGATCAGACTGTGCGCCAGCACCTCGGCCGGTTTGCGGCCTGCATCCAGCGCCACCATGGCGTCGGGCCGGCCCGGCGCGTTCAACACGTCCGCTGGCGCTGCGGCCACCAGCAGCACGGCCATCCCGGCCAATCCCATCAGGCGCTTCATTGTCAGTCCTCCCCAGTTTTGCCAGATGCTGCCACAGCGCCGCTCGCTTGACCATCACCGCGCCCGCCACCATTGTGCGCCGCGATGACACCCGACAGCCTGTTCAGTCTTGCTAGCGCCGCCGTGTTGCCCGGCTGGATCGCGCTTGCCTGTGCGCCGCTGGCCCGCGCCAAGCTGGTGTTGCTGGCCCGCGTGATCGCGGTGCTGCTGTCTGGCCTGTATGTCACACTGCTGGCGACGGGCCTTGCCGGCGATGGCCCGCCGCCAGGTGCCGGTTTCGACACGCTCGAAGGAGTGCGCCTGCTGCTGTCTTCCCCGCAGGCCTTGCTGGCCGGCTGGGTGCATTATCTGGTCTTCGATCTGTGGGTGGGAAGCTGGGAAGCCGAAGATGATGCGCTGCCCCATTGGCTGCTGCTGCCCTGCCTGGCACTCACCTTCCTCGCCGGACCGACGGGGCTGCTGCTGTATCACCTGCTGAAAGCCGCACGAAAGCTGCGGTCATGAGCGAGCTGCGCAGCGTCGCTTCCCCCTGCACCAACGTCTGCCAGATCAACCGGCGGACCGGCTGGTGCGAAGGCTGCCGCCGCACCATGGACGAGATCAGCCGCTGGCCGCACGCCAACGACGATGAACGCCGCGCCATCCTGGCCCGGCTGCCGGAGCGCACGAAATGATCCCGCTCTCCGTTCTTGACCAGACGCCGATTCCGGAAGGCGTGACCCCCGCGCAGTCACTGGCCAATTCGATCGATCTGGCCGGCCATTGCGAGGCGTTGGGTTACCAGCGTTTCTGGCTGGCTGAACATCATGCCAGTCAGGCGCTGGCCGGCAGTGCGCCTGAAATATTGATCGGCGCCGTCGCCAATGCCACATCGCGCATCCGTGTCGGTTCCGGCGGGGTGATGCTGCCGCACTATTCGGCGCTGAAGGTCGCGGAACAGTTCAGCCTGCTTTCCGGCCTGCATCCCGGCCGCATCGATCTGGGCCTGGGCCGCGCGCCGGGCAGTGACCAGCGCACGGCGGTGGCGCTGCAGCAGGACCGCCGCCAATATGCGCCCAACCAGTTCCCGCAGCAGCTGGCCGAGCTGATCGGCTATTTCGAAGACTCGCTGCCCGACGATCACCCATTCCACGCCTATGCCGCCACTCTGCCCGGCCGGCCGAACGTGCCGGAACCCTGGGTGCTCGGCTCCTCGCCCGACAGTGTCGCCTTTGCTGCTGATCTGGGCCTGCCCTATTGCCTCGCCGATTTCATCGCGCCGCGGCTGGGCGAACTGGCGGCGCAGTATCGCGACCGCTTCATCCCCCGCAACCCCGGAGACAAGCCGCGCCTGATGGTGGCGGTGTGGACGGTATGTGCCGAAACTGACGAAGCCGCCCTGCGCCTTGCCGCGCCGGCGCGCATGATGTTCGCGCATCTGTTGATGGGCAAATCCATCTCCGTGCCGTCGCCCGACGTGGCGGTGGCCTGGCTGGCGGACCGGCCCGACGTTGCCAAGGCCTTCGCCAGCCGCCGCGTGGTCGCCGGCAGCCCCACCACCGTGCGCGCCGGACTTGAGCAAGTGATCAAGGAATATGCGCCGGACGAGCTGATGCTGGTCAACATCCTGCACGACCATGAGGATCGCAAGCACAGCTACACGCTGGCGATGGATGCCATGACCCCGGTGGCGGCCTGACCCATGCGCAAACGGGTGCTGGCCATTGCGTCGGGCGGCGGGCATTTCATCCAGCTGATGCGCCTCTCGCCAGCGTGGGAAGGCCACGCGGTGAGCATCGCCACGGTTGACTCCACGTCGCGCGCACTGGTGGGTGATGTGCCCTTCTTCACCTTCCGCGATGTCTCCCGCGCCGATTGGTGGCGCATTCCGGCGGCCACGCTGGATATCGCCGCCATCCTGCTGAAGGTCCGCCCGCAGCTGATCATCACCACCGGCGCGCTGCCCGGCCTGATCGCCTGTGCGCTCGCCCGGCCGCTCGGGGTGAAGTGTCTGTGGGTGGATAGCATCGCCAATAGCGAAGTGTTGTCGGGCAGCGGGGCGCAGGCAGGCCGAGTGTGCAGCCAGGTCGTCACCCAGTGGCCCCACCTCGCCACCGACAAGGTCGAACATTGGGGCAGCGTGCTGTGAGCGGCGTGTTCGTTTCGGTCGGTTCGATGATGCCTTTCGACCGGCTGACCCGCGCCATGGACGAATGGGCCGCCGCCAACGCCCACATCCCGGTCGAAATCCAGATCGGCAAGGGCGATTATGAACCACGCCACGCCAAGTGGGTGCGCAAGCTGGCGCTGCCCGATTATCAGGCCCGCGTTGCTGGCTGCGCGCTGTTCGTCGCCCATTGCGGCATGGGATCGATCATCAGCGCCATCGAGGCCGGCAAGCCGATCCTGATGCTGCCGCGCCTGCAAGCGATGGGCGAACACAATACCGATCACCAACTGGCTACTGCCAAGCATGTCGGCATCCGCCCCGGCCTGCATGTTGCAGCCGACGTGGATGATCTGAAAGCCCGCGCCAGTGCGCTGCTCGCCGACACCGGTACCGCCCCCGCCCCGATTTCCCGTTTCGCCGATCCGGAATTCACCGCCCGCATCCGCGCCTTCATCGAGAGTTGAGCCTTGCACCCCTTCATCCCCGTCGAACCGACTGACCGCCCCGGCCACTACCGCTTTACTGTGCCGAAGAATCTGTGCGTCGGCCCGCCCGACCGATTGTTCATGTTCGGTGGCGTCGGCCTCGCCAGTGCGCTGGCCGCCGTAGAGGCGCACACTGGCCGCCCAACGGTATGGGCAGCGGCGCAATATCTCAGCTACGCAAGGCCGGGGACGGAGCTTGATCTGGAAGTGATTGTGCCGGTCACGGGCAAGTACAACAGCCAGGCCCGCGTCATCACCCGTGCCGGCG
>NZ_JAUMBI010000197.1:0-1957 GCF_032115815.1 Sandarakinorhabdus sp. | reverse complement strand
GCCCATGCGCTGGAGCAATATCAGAAAGGCACCTTGTGACCGATTTCACCCTGCCCGAAGCCACCAAGGCGCTAGCCCGCCGCACCCGCCAGTTCGTGATCGACAAGATCATCCCCTTCGAACGCGACCCGCGCCTGACCCAACACGGCCCCACCGACGATCTGCGCGCCGAACTGGTGGCGCTGGCCAAGGCGGAAGGGCTGCTCACCCCGCAAGCGCCGACCGAACTGGGCGGCATGGGTTTCGATCACGCGACGCAAGCCGCGGTGTTCGAAGCCGCCGGCTGGTCCACGCTCGGCCCGGTCGCGATGAACTGCGCCGCGCCGGACGAAGGCAATATGTATCTCCTCTCCCGGATCGCCCGGCCGGACCAGGTGAAGCAATTCCTTGCCCCCATGGTTTCGGGCGATCGCCGCAGCGTCTTCGCCATGACCGAACCCGACGGCGCCGGCAGCGACCCCGGCCAGTTGAAGACCCGCGCCGTGTTCAACGGCAACGACTATGAAATCTCCGGCCTGAAATGGCTGATCACCGGGGCAAACGGCGCCAAGACCTGGATCATCATGGCCAATGTCGAGCCCAACGCCCACGGCGCGCACGGCCCCACATTGTTCCTGTGCGAAGGCGATACGCCCGGCATCCACATTGAACGCGTGATGGATTCGATGGACCGCAACTATGTCGAAGGCCATTGCGTCGTGCGCTTCGAAGGACTGCGGCTCGGCCCGTCGCACCTGCTGGGCGAAATCGGCTCGGCCTTCCGCTATGCCCAGATGCGCCTCGCCCCGGCGCGGCTCACCCACTGCATGCGCTGGCTCGGCGCGGCGGCGCGCTGCCAGCATATCGCGCTGGAACATGCCCGGGTGCGCACCGCTTTCGGCAAGCCGCTGCTGGCCCATCAGGGTGTCAACTTCATGCTGGCCGACAACGAGATCGCCCTGCACCAGGCCCGGCTGGCCATCCGTCATGTCGCCTGGCTGCTGGATAATGGGGTAAGGGCACGGCACGAAAGCAGCATCGTGAAAGCCAGCGTGTCCGAAGACCTGTTCAAGGTCGCCGATCGCTGCGTGCAGATATTGGGCGGCATCGGCGTCACATCGGAAACCGTCGTGGAAATGATCTTCCGCGACATGCGGCCCTTCCGCCTCTACGACGGCCCGACCGAAGTGCACAAATTCGCCATCGCCACCCAGCTGGAACGGCAGGGCAGCGCCTTCACCGATCCAGTGGGCTGGTGATCAGAAGCGCAGGCCGGTCGCTGCCGCCAGATCGGCCAAGGCCTGCGCTTCACCCGTCACCTTGATCGCCGTCATGCCCAGCGCTGCGGCCGGCTTGCAGTTGATACCCAGATCATCAAGGTAAACGCACGCCGCCGGCGCCACGCCCAACGCCTCGCACATCATCAGATAGATGCGCGGATCGGGCTTGCGCAGGCCAACCTTGGCACTCTCGATGACATGGTGAAACTCACCGAGGATATGCTTCACGCTCGGCCCCCAGCCGATATCCTCTTCACTGGCCACATTGTTGGTGATGCAGCCGATCTTGAACGCCGCCTTGCAGGCCCTGAGCGCCGCCACCATCCCCGGCCGCACATCCCCCGCCAGCAATGGCAACACATCGCCGCCGGGCACATCATGGCCCAGGCTGAGCGCTTCCGCCCGGAACGCCGCGTCAAACTCGCCGGTGCTGATCTCGCTGCGCTCCAGCCGCGCCCAGGCGTTGGTATCGGGGTTGGTGGAATTCACCGTGCGGATGAAGCCCGTCGGCAGGCCACGCTGCGCCTCATACCGCGCAAACGCCTCGAACGGCGACGAAGTGATCACCCCACCGAAATCAAAAATCACCGCCTGTATCGCCATGCCCGGCTCCTTGTTATCCAACGTCCCTTAGGCGCGAAGGTCAGGGACTTCACCCGAGAAAAGAACAAGGGGGGCCTCCGGCGGGCAGGGACGTA
>NZ_JAUMBI010000196.1:0-7150 GCF_032115815.1 Sandarakinorhabdus sp. | reverse complement strand
ATTTGCTCGTCCGTCAGCCAAAAAAGATCGCTCACCATTCAGGCTCCTTGCGGAGCTTGAATCAGATCGCGCAAATCAGATCAATGGGTCCTGACCCTAATACCCGTATCGAACAGAACGTCGGTGTTGAGCGCCTGCGCCAGTACCAGGAAGCTGTTTGCGCCGGTGGCGCGGCCGGCCACCAGCAGGCGATCACCCGAGCAGTCGGCCAGCGTTGTTGCCGCGCTGAAGCCAAGGAACTGGCTCATCGGGCCGGAAAAACATTGGGTCCAGCCACCACCAGTGACGGTGGAAACAGCCACATTGAGCTGCGGGCCGACCGGCAGATAGGTTGCGGCGGCGGCCGGCGCAGTAGCCAGCGCTGCGGCGAGTACGAGACTGCGGAAGATCATGGTTAACCCCTGAAGTTATTTCATTTGCGTTGACGAGAAAGCGCTCCCTGCTCGCCAGCAGTGAGGTCGCTGCAATATCTGTGCCAGAATGGGTTCTTTGCCCTCCATATTGGGTGAAGCACTGCATCACAGCCGCTCGAACCCGTCGGGTTGTCAATTATTCCGACAGTTCCGGCGCCGGCGCGCGCCGACACATCGGGCGTCATCGCGCCCATTGTTCATCTTCGCCCGCCGCAGGTAAGCGGCGGGAATGCCTGCCTGAAACAAGAAACCCCGCCGGCAGGGTCGCTGCCGGCGGGGTCTTTGGATCGGTTCAGGCGAAAGCTGATCAGCCTTCAGTCTGCTCCAGCGCCTTGGCGTTGGCTTGCTGCACGGAACGCAGCACCGCATCGCGGCTAGCTGCGGCCACACGCAGGCGACCGATGCCGGCGCCGGTACCGGCCGGGATCAGACGGCCGACAATCACGTTCTCCTTGAGACCGGTCAGGGTATCGATCTTGCCCTGCACCGCGGCTTCGGTGAGCACGCGGGTGGTTTCCTGGAACGACGCCGCCGACACGAACGACTTGGTCTGCAGCGAGGCCTTGGTGATGCCCAGCAGCACCGGCTTGCCGGCGGCCACGCGGCCATCCTGACCAAGCTTGGCGTTTTCCTCGTCCATTTCCTCGCGGTCGACCTGTTCGCCCACCAGCAACGTGGTGTCGCCGCTTTCGGTGATTTCCACCTTCTGCAGCATCTGGCGCACGATCACTTCGATGTGCTTGTCGTTGATGCGCACACCCTGCAGGCGATAGACTTCCTGGATTTCGGCGCAGAGATATTCGGCCAGCGGCTCGACACCCAGCACTTCCAGAATGTCGTGCGGGTTGGGGTTGCCATCGATCAGATAATCACCCCGGCGCACGAAGTCGCCTTCCTGCACGGCCACGTTCTTGCCCTTGGGCACCAGATACTCGGCGACGTCCCCACCATCTTCCGGACGGATGTTGATGCGGCGCTTCGTCTTGTAATCCTTGCCGAACTCCACACGCCCATCGACACGCGCGATCACCGCGTTGTCCTTGGGAATGCGGGCTTCGAACAATTCGGCCACGCGCGGCAGACCGCCGGTGATGTCGCGGGTCTTGGCGGCTTCACGCGGAATACGCGCCAGCACGTCACCGGCCGAAACATCCTGGCCATCGGCCACCGACAGAATGGCATCGGTGGCGAGCATGTAGCGCGCCGATTCGCCGGACTGGTCGTCAAGCAGGGTGATGCGCGGACGCAGATCGTCCTTCTTGTTGTTCGACTTCCATTCGGTGACGACCTTGTTGGCGAGGCCGGTGGCTTCGTCGACTTCTTCCTTCAGGGTCGTGCCTTCGATCAGGTCCTGGTATTTCACCTTGCCCGACTTTTCGGTGATGACCGGCAGGGTATACGGATCCCACTCGGCCAGACGATCGCCCTTCATCACCGTGATGCCTTCGAGGTGCGTGACCAGCGCCCCGTAAGGAATACGGTGCACCGAGCGTTCGCGGCCTTCGCTGTCGCGCAGCACCAGTTCGCCGTTGCGCGCCATCGAGACGTTGCGACCACGGCTGTCGGTGATGGTGACGATGCCACGGAATTCGATGAGACCGTCAACCGGCGCATCGAGCGTGGACTGTTCCGACACCTGCGCCGCACCACCAATGTGGAAGGTGCGCATGGTGAGCTGCGTGCCCGGCTCGCCGATCGACTGAGCGGCGATGACGCCCACGGCTTCGCCCATGTTCACCGGCGTCCCGCGCGCGAGATCGCGGCCGTAGCAGGTGGAGCAGACGCCGCCCTTGGTTTCGCACAGCAGCGGCGAGCGGATCTTCACTTCCGCCACGGCGGCCTTTTCGATGCGGGTCACGTCGGATTCGGTCAGCAGATCGCCGGCCTTCGCCACGATTTCACCGGTCTTGGCGTCGACGATGTCAACCAGCACGGTGCGGCCAAGGATGCGCTCACCCAGCGACACGATGGTGTTGCCGCCTTCAACAATGGCCTTCATCACCATGCCGCGCGTAGTGCCGCAATCCTCTTCGACGACGACGCAATCCTGGCTGACGTCGACGAGACGACGGGTCAGGTAACCCGAGTTGGCGGTCTTCAGCGCGGTATCGGCCAGACCCTTGCGGGCGCCGTGGGTGGAGTTGAAATACTCCAGCACGGTCAGGCCTTCCTTGAAGTTCGACAAGATCGGCGTTTCGATGATCTCGCCCGACGGCTTGGCCATCAGGCCGCGCATGCCAGCGAGCTGCTTCATCTGGGCCTGCGAACCGCGGGCACCAGAGTGGGCCATCATGTAGATGGAGTTGATCTGCGCCTCACGGCCATCCGGCCGCTTCTTCTTGGCGCTGATTTCCTTCATCATTTCGCCGGCAACCAGGTCGCCGCACTTGGACCAGGCGTCAACGACCTTGTTGTACTTCTCGCCCTGCGTGATCAGACCGTCCTGATACTGCTGCTCGAAGTCCTTCACCTCGGCCTTGGTCTTGTCGACCAGCACGGCCTTGGCAGCGGGGATCACCATGTCGTCCTTGCCGAAGCTGATGCCGGCCTGGAACGCGTGGCGGAAGCCCAGCGCCATGATGGCATCGGCAAACAGCACCGTCTCCTTCTGGCCGGTGTGGCGATAGACGGTGTCGATGACGTCGCCGATCTCCTTCTTGGTCAGCAGGCGGTTGATGGTTTCGAACGGCACCTTGTGGCTCTTGGGCAGCGTCTCCCCGAGCAGCAGGCGGCCCGGCGTGGTGTTGACGCGCTTCATGTAGAGCTGACCGTTCTCATCGGTCTGCGGCACGCGGGCGATGATCTTGGTGTGCAGGGTGACGTTCTTGTTGAACAGCGCCTGGTGCACTTCGCTCATCGTGCCGAAGGCCATGCCTTCGCCCGGTTCCTTCTCGGACTCCATCGACAGATAATAGAGACCCAGCACCATGTCCTGCGACGGCACGATGATCGGCTTGCCGTTGGCGGGAGACAGGATGTTGTTGGTCGACATCATCAGCACGCGCGCTTCCAGCTGGGCCTCAAGGCTCAGCGGGACGTGCACGGCCATCTGGTCACCGTCGAAGTCGGCATTGAAGGCCGAGCAAACCAGCGGGTGGAGCTGGATGGCCTTGCCTTCGATCAGCACGGGCTCGAACGCCTGGATGCCAAGACGGTGCAGCGTCGGCGCGCGGTTCAGCAGCACCGGATGTTCGCGGATCACCTCGTCCAGGATATCCCAGACTTCCTTGCGTTCCTTTTCCACCCACTTCTTGGCCTGCTTCAGGGTCATGGACAGACCCTTGGCGTCGAGGCGCGAGTAGATGAACGGCTTGAACAGTTCGAGCGCCATCTTCTTCGGCAGCCCGCACTGGTGCAGCTTCAGTTCCGGACCGGTCACGATCACCGAACGGCCCGAATAGTCGACGCGCTTGCCGAGCAGGTTCTGGCGGAAGCGGCCCTGCTTGCCCTTCAGCATGTCCGAAAGCGACTTCAGCGGACGCTTGTTCGCACCGGTGATGGTGCGGCCACGGCGGCCGTTGTCGAACAGCGCATCCACGGCTTCCTGCAGCATGCGCTTTTCGTTGCGCACGATGATATCCGGCGCGCGCAGCTCGATAAGGCGCTTCAGGCGGTTGTTGCGGTTGATGACGCGGCGATAGAGATCATTGAGATCCGACGTCGCGAAGCGGCCGCCATCCAGCGGCACCAGCGGGCGCAGTTCCGGCGGGATCACCGGCACCACCTGCATCACCATCCATTCGGGCTTGTTGCCCGAGTTGATGAAGCTCTCGACGATCTTCATCCGCTTGATGATCTTCTTCGGCTTCAGTTCCGACTTGGTGGTGCGCAGCTCCTCGCGCAGCGTCTCCATCTCGCCTTCAAGATCGAGTTCCTGCAGCAGGATGCGGATGGCTTCGGCACCGATGCCGGCCTGGAAGGCGTCTTCGCCATATTCTTCCTGGGCCGTCATCAGTTCTTCTTCGGTGAGAAGATCGAACTTCTTGAACGGCGTCATGCCCGGATCGAGCACCACATATTGTTCGAAATAGAGCACGCGCTCCAGCTGCTTGAGCTGCATGTCGAGCAGCATGCCGATGCGGCTGGGCAGCGACTTCAGGAACCAGATGTGGGCAACCGGCGCGGCCAGTTCGATATGGCCCATGCGCTCGCGGCGGACCTTGGAGACGGTCACTTCCACGCCGCATTTTTCGCAGACGATGCCCTTGTACTTCATGCGCTTGTACTTGCCGCACAGGCACTCGTAATCCTTGATCGGGCCAAAGATGCGGGCGCAGAACAGGCCATCACGCTCCGGCTTGAAGGTCCGGTAGTTGATGGTTTCCGGCTTCTTGATCTCGCCGAACGACCAGCTGCGGATCTGCTCCGGGCTGGCGATGGCAATCTGGATCTGGTCAAACGTCTCGGGCTTGGCGGCCGGCGAGAAGAAATTCATCACTTCGTTCGTCATCTTCTTTCCTCCGTTTCCCCTCCCGCTGGCGGGAGGGGCTGGGGGTGGGCAGAGTGTGGGGTGGGGGAAAACCGGCGGTGAAGCCGGTTATTCCACCTCCTCGTTGCTCTGCAGCTGGACGTTCAGGCCCAGCGACCGCATTTCCTTGACCAGCACGTTGAAGCTTTCGGGGATACCGGCTTCAAACGTGTCGTCACCCTTGACGATGGCTTCATACACCTTGGTACGGCCCACCACGTCATCGGACTTGACGGTGAGCATTTCCTGCAAGGTATAGGCCGCGCCATAGGCCTGCAGCGCCCACACTTCCATTTCCCCGAAGCGCTGGCCACCGAACTGGGCCTTGCCGCCCAGCGGCTGCTGGGTAACGAGGCTGTAGGGACCGATCGAACGGGCGTGGATCTTGTCGTCCACCAGGTGGTGCAGCTTGAGCATATAGATATAGCCCACGGTCACGCGGCGATCGAAGGCGTCACCGGTACGACCATCGAACAGCTCGACCTGGCCGGACGTTTCCAGCCCCGCCAGTGCCAGCATGTTCGACACGTCGGCTTCCTTGGCGCCATCGAACACCGGAGTGGCCATCGGCACACCGCCCACCAGGTTGCGGGCCAGTTCGATCACCGCGGCATCGTCGTATTCGGCGATGTCGAGCAGATACTGCGGGCCATAGATGGCCTTGAACAGCTCGCGGATCTCGTTGGCCGTGCCGCTCGCCATCGTCTGGTGGATATCCTCCAGCATGGCAGCGATCTTCTTGCCCAGGCCGCGCGCGGCCCAACCCAGATGGGTTTCGAAGATCTGACCGACGTTCATGCGGCTGGGCACGCCCAGCGGGTTGAGCACGATGTCGACCGGCGTGCCGTCGGCCAGGAAGGGCATGTCTTCCTGCGGCAGGATACGGGAGATGACCCCCTTGTTGCCGTGACGGCCGGCCATCTTGTCACCCGGCTGCAGCTTGCGCTTCACCGCGACAAACACCTTCACCATCTTCAGCACGCCCGGCGGCAGTTCGTCGCCGGCCTGCACCTTGCCCTTCTTGTCTTCAAGACGGGCGGTGATGGTGGTGTGGGCTTCATCCCACTGCGCCTTCAACGCTTCCAGGCCGGCCTGCACGGCATCATCGGCCACGCCGAACTTCCACCATTCGCGGCGCGGCTGCTCTTCCAGCATGGCCTCGTCGATGGCGGCGCCCTTCTTCACGCCCTTCGGCGCGGCGACCACTTCCTGACCCAGCAGCGCGGTGCGCAGACGGGCATAGGTGGCGCGATCAAGAATGGCGCGTTCGTCGGTAGCATCCTTCTCGAGACGCTCGATTTCCTCACGCTCGATCTGCAGGGCGCGTTCGTCCTTGTCGATGCCGTGGCGGTTGAAGATCCGCACGTCAACGATGGTGCCCGAAACGCCCGGCGGCAGCCGCAGCGAGGTGTCACGCACATCGCTGGCCTTTTCGCCGAAGATGGCGCGCAGCAGCTTTTCTTCCGGCGTCATCGGCGATTCACCCTTGGGGGTGATCTTGCCAACCAGGATGTCGCCCGGTTCCACTTCGGCGCCGATGTAGACGATGCCGGCTTCGTCAAGACGAGCCAGCGCGTCTTCACCAACGTTGGGAATGTCGCGGGTGATGTCTTCCGGGCCCAGCTTGGTGTCGCGGGCCATCACTTCGAATTCATCGATATGGATCGACGTGAACACGTCTTCCTTGACGATCTTCTCGTTGATCAGGATCGAATCTTCGTAGTTGTAGCCATTCCACGGCATGAACGCGACGAGCACGTTGCGGCCCAGCGCCAGTTCGCCGTCCTCGGTGGACGGGCCGTCGGCGATGATGTCGCCCTTCTGCACCAGATCACCCACGGTCACCAGCGGACGCTGGTTGATGCAGGTGGACTGGTTGGAGCGCTGGAACTTCATCAGCGTGTAGATGTCGACGCCCGACTTGCCCGGTTCCACGTCCTGCGTGGCGCGGATCACGATGCGGGTGGCGTCCACCTGGTCAACGATGCCGGTGCGCTTGGCGGCGATGGCAGCGCCCGAATCGCGCGCAACCGTGCCTTCCATGCCGGTGCCCACGAACGGGCTTTCGGCCTTCACCAGCGGCACAGCCTGACGCTGCATGTTCGAGCCCATCAGCGCGCGGTTGGCGTCATCGTTCTCCAGGAACGGAATCAGCGACGCGGCCACCGACACCAGCTGCTTGGGGCTGACGTCGGCAAGCGTGATGGTGTTGGCCGGAGCCATCAGGAATTCACCGGCCTGGCGGGCCGAGATCAGTTCCTCGACATAG
>NZ_JAUMBI010000195.1:0-4595 GCF_032115815.1 Sandarakinorhabdus sp. | reverse complement strand
GGCGTAATGGCGCTGCTGGGCGACAGGGTGCCGGCCAGCCTGAAATTGCTGCTCACCGCCATTGCCGTGATCGACGATCTGGGCGCCATCGTGGTGATCGCCGCCGTCTATACCGAAGGAGTTGATCTGGCGGCACTGGCGGCAGCGGTCGGGCTGTGCGGGCTGTTGGCGCTGCTCAACTGGCGTCGGGTGCAGGTGGTGTGGCCCTATCTGCTGGTGGGGGCGGCCTTGTGGGTTGCGGTGCATGCCAGCGGTATCCACGCCACGCTGGCGGGGGTCATCACCGCGCTGGCGCTGCCCATCCAGCCCAGTCCCGGCGTGCCGGAGATCCGTGACAGCCCGCTGCTGCGGGTAGAGCATGGCATTGCGCCGTGGGTAGCCTTTGCCATTGTGCCGATCTTCGGATTTGCCAATGCCGGCGTGGATGTGCGCGGGCTTTCATTGGATGCTGCGATCAATCCGCTGGTGATGGGCATCGCGGCCGGCCTGGTGTTCGGCAAGATGATCGGCATCTTTGGTACGATCATGACGCTGGTGAAGCTCGACATCGTCGACATGCCAGCCAATGCCAATGGCTGGCAGATCTGGGGCCTGTCGCTCTTATGCGGGATCGGTTTTACCATGAGCCTGTTCATCTCTGCCCTGGCCTTTGGCGAAGGCAGCTCTCAGGAAGCGGCCGCCAAGCTGGGCATCATTGCCGGCAGCGTGGCGGCCGCCCTGGCCGGGCTGACAGTGCTGCTCTATTGCAAGCGCGGCGACTGAGCGTCAGCCCAGGTTGGCGCGCAGCATCCAGGCGGTCTTTTCGTGCACCTGCATGCGCTGGGTGAGCAGATCGGCGGTCGGTTCATCATGGGCCGCATCGGCCAGCGGGAAGACGCTGCGCGCGGTGCGGACCACGGCCAATTGGTCTTCGGCCAGAATTAGCACCATGTCGGTGGCATTGGGTACGCCGTCGGCTTCCTTGATGGTCGACAACTTGGCAAAGGCCGAATAGCTGCCTGGCGCCGGTTCACCCAGCGCGCGGATGCGTTCGGCGACCAGGTCAACCGCCAGCGCCAATTCCGTATACTGACCTTCGAACATCAGGTGCAGCGAATTGAACTGCGGGCCGGTCACGTTCCAGTGGAAATTGTGGGTTTTCAGATACAGCGTGTAGGTATCGGCTAGCAGACGCGACAGTCCATCGGCAATCGCGCGGCGCTGGGCATCGGGCATGCCGAGATTGATTGCATCATCCTTGGCTTTTTTCTTGGCCATCATCCGTCTCCTTTATGTGGCCACAGGATAGGCCGGGCAGGCAAATGGCGTCCATCGGGGATTTCCGATGAACGCCATCGATTTTATTACCGCTTCAGCGGCAGGTGCTTATCGGCAAACCACGCGATTGCGATCGATGCTGTTACCCACCACGGCGCCCAGCGTGCCGCCGATGATGCTGCCCAGCACCTTGGAACCGCCCGGCGCCAGCACATTGCCGAGCGTGCCGCCAGTAAGGCCACCGATGATCAGGCCGGTGGTGCCGTCGCTGCGCCGGCAGTAATAGCGGTTATCATACCCGCGCCAGATCTGATCATTGGCACCCAGATAGCGGGGCTGATAATTGTTGCCGGGGCGATAGAATTGCTCGGCATGCCAGCCCTGGCGGTTCCAACCATCCTGGCGATAGCGCCAATCATTGGCCGGCCGGCCACCGGGGCCCCAGCCACGGCCGTTCCTCTGGCCACGCCGGCGATCATCGTCATCCCAGCCGCCGCGGCGATCATCGTCCCAGCCGGCGCGATAGAGATCGGCACGATCCTGGCGGAATTCGCGCTGGGCCCGATAAAGTTCACGCGACTCTTCGCGAATGTCGCGGGGGTCACCGCGATACTGGGCCCGGGCCAGATCACGGCGCTCTTCCTGCGCTCGATCCCAGCTGCGCGCCACTTCGCGGGGAGAAGCATTGCGGCGATCGCGCCAATCATCATCGCCGGCCAGCGCCGGGGTGGCGGCGCCCATCGTGAGCAGGGCAAGGCCCAAACTGATCTTCAGGCTGTTCATGGTCGTTCTCCTTGAAATCTGGTTCAGCGGCAAACGATGCGGCCGCGATCGATGCTGCGGCCCAACAGGCCACCAACAACGGCGCCAGCCACGGTGGCCACAGTGCGATCATTGCGCCGCGCCACCTGGTTGCCGATCACGCCGCCTGCAATCGCGCCGACAACCGTGCCGGTGCCACCGCTGCTGCGCCGGCAATAATCGTCGCCCTGATAATCGCCGCGGTAGCCGGCGTTATAGCCGCCATTCCAGTTGCCATTGCGCCGTGGATCGCCGCGATAGCCATCGTCCCAACCGCCCTGATAGCCGCCGTTCCAGCCGGCCTGATGCGCAGGTTCGTGCCACTGCGCTGCCGCCGGGGCGGCGAAGCCCAGGCCAAGCGTGGTGAGGAGTGCGATGGTCAGCGTCGTCTTCATGGACCGTCTCCGGCTGGTGTTGATGACACCTGATTCGCACAGATCACATGTGAACTGCCTGAACGGACTTGTTATCGCCCGTTCACAAATCTTTTTCCCATCAATCCAGTGCCCATAGCGGGGTCTTGCTGTCCCGCCCCGGCACTTCCCGCACCAGCCGGGGAACGAGATAGCCCGGCAGCATGGCCCGCAGTTCAGTTTCGAGTTCACGGGCGCGGGCTTCATCCACGTCGAAATGCGCTGCGCCATCCACCGGATCGGTGAGGTGGAGATAGTAAGGCAGGACGCCGGCCGCGAAGAGCCGGCGGCAATGGGCGGCAATCGTTGCCGCATCGTCGTTCACTTGGGCCAGCAGCACAGACTGGTTGAGCAGGGTCACCCCCGCCGCCCGCAGCCGGCCCAGTGCCGCCGCCACGTCGGCCGAGATTTCGCGCTCATGATTGCTGTGGGTGACGATCACTACGGTGAGCCGCGTGCCGGCCAGCAACGCGACCAGCGCCGGCGTCACCCGGTCCGGAATGGCCAGCACAGTGCGGCTGTGCAGGCGCAGCGTTGTCACATGCGGGATCGCGGCAATCGCGACCACCAGCGCCGACAGCCGCGCGTCTGACAGGCTTAGCGGATCACCGCCCGACAGGATCACTTCGTCGATGGCGGAATCGCCGGCAATCACCGCCAGAGCCTCGGCCTCGCCGGAACGGGTAAGCATGGCGGCGCCATAATCATAATGGCGGCGGAAACAGTAGCGGCAGTGGATGGCGCAGGTGCCCGACGCGATCAGAAGCGCCCGGCTGCGATACTTGCGCAAGACGCCGGGCGCGGCGCGATAATCGGCCTCCTCCAGAGGATCGGTAAGGCGGCCCGGCTGCGGCAAGGCTTCCTCGCCGCGCGCCAGCACCTGCAGCAGCAGCGGATCAGCCGGATCGCCGCGGCGGATCAGCGAGAGATAATGCGGCGGCACGGACATGGGAAAATCCGGCTGAGCGATCACGCCCTCGGCAAAATCCGCCGCCGTCAGGCCCACGTAGGCCAACAGATCAGCGGTACTGATCCGGGCAGCACGGGCCTGCGCCTGCCAGTCTTCGGCGGGTGGCAGGAGAAGATCAACAACGGCGGACATGCCGGGGGCGCATAGCGGAGTGCGCCGGCAAAGGGAAACACTGCATCCTTTGCCGCCACTCGTGCGAACAACAGATTTGCGCGGCCCATGCTTTGCGTCCACCTTGGCCTGATGAAACGGAACCTCGCCCGATGAAACGTCTGCCCATCATCCTGCTGATCGCGGCGGCGATCTTCGCCTGGTTCCAGTTCGACCTTGGCCAGTATCTCACGCTCGATGCGCTGAAAGCTCGGCAGGGCGATATCGCCGCACTCTATGCTGCCAACCCGGCCGTGGTGATCGGTAGTTATTTCGCGGCCTATGTGGCGCTCACGGCCCTGTCCTTCCCCGGCGCTGCGATCATGACACTGGCCGGTGGGGCGATCTTCGGCCTTGGCCTGGGCCTGCTGATCGTCTCCTTCGCCTCCACCATCGGCGCGACCTTGGCCTTCCTCACGTCCCGTTACCTGCTGCGCGACTGGGTGCAGGGCAAGTTCGGGGCGCGGCTTGGCGCCATCAACGCCGGGATTGAGCGCGATGGCGCCTTCTACCTTTTCTCGTTGCGGCTGGTGCCGGTGTTTCCCTTCTTTGTGGTCAATCTGCTGATGGGCCTCACCCCCATTCGCACGCTCACCTATTTCTGGGTCAGCCAGGTCGGCATGTTGCTCGGCACCGCGGTCTATGTGAACGCCGGCACGCAGCTGGCCGGCATTTCCAGTTTGCGCGATGTCGCCTCGCCCGGCCTGCTGGCCAGCTTCGCGGCGCTGGGCCTGCTGCCGTGGATCGGCAAGGCGGTGATGGGCGCCCTGAAGCGCCGCCGCATCTATGCGCGCTGGCCGCGGCCCAAGCGCTTTGACCGCAACATGGTGGTGATCGGCGGCGGCGCGGCCGGGCTAGTTTCGGCCTATATCGCCGCCACGGTAAAGGCCAAGGTGACGCTGGTCGAAAGCCACAAATTGGGCGGCGACTGCCTCAACTATGGCTGCGTGCCCTCGAAAGCCTTGATCAAGTCCGCCCGCATCGCCCACCAGATGCGCCACGCC
>NZ_JAUMBI010000194.1:0-36770 GCF_032115815.1 Sandarakinorhabdus sp. | reverse complement strand
TCGGGCAACTGATCGACCCGGTCGTGCCACTGGGCCGCCCAACCGGCCAGCCGCGCGCGCTGGATGGAGCGCAGCGCAAGGCTGGTTTCCACCATTTGCAGGCCGGCGCTGGCAGCAAAGCCCGGCAACCGGCCGAGCAGGCGCAGGGCATCGGCCATCAGGCTGCCATGACCGGGGCCAAGCTCGACCACGTGCAACAGCGGCTTTTCCGCCCGCAGCCACAGATCACCGATCCAGCCGCCGATCATCTCGCCGAACATCTGGCTGATTTCCGGTGCGGTGGTGAAGTCGCGGCCCAGCGGGTCTTCGCCGCCATAATAGGCCGCGTTGCAGGCCGCCATCCAGTGATCCAGCCGCAACGGCCCATCGGCCATGATGCGCGCGGCAAGGTTGTGGGAAAGGCTCACGCCGAAACGGGTTTGCGGATCAGCGCCAGCACGAGCAGCAGCAGCCCGATGGCGATGATCGGCAGGGTGAGCGTCTGGCCCATGGTCAGGCCGGAATCGAGGATACCCAGCTGCCGATCCGGTTCACGGTAGTTTTCGATGATATAGCGGGACAGGCCATAGCCGATGCCGAACACGCCCGACAGCAGGCCAGGCCGCAGCCGCGCCGGGGTGAACCAGAACAGCAGGGTGAGGATGATGAACAGCACGCCGCCTTCCAGCCCGGCTTCATAGAGCTGGCTGGGGTGGCGCGGTTCCGGGCCGGCATCGGGGAAGATGATGCCCCAATCCGTGCCGGTGGGGCGACCCCACAACTCGCCGTTGACGAAATTGGCGACGCGGCCGAGGCCGAGGCCGAGCGGGGTAACGGTGGCGACATAATCGAGCAGCCGCAGCCCGCTGTATTTGGCGAACCAGCCGTGCAGGAAGCAGGCGGCGATCACTCCGAAGCAGCCGCCGTGGAAGCTCATGCCGCCATCCCACAGGCGCAGGATTTCCATGGGATCGGCCATGTATTTGTCAGGGTTATAGAACAGCACGTAGCCCAGCCGGCCGCCGCCGATGACGCCGAGCGTGGCCCAGGTGATATAATCGTCGAGCTGTTTCTGACCCAGCGGCCCGCCGGGTTTGCGGATCATACGGGTGAGCAGAAACCAGGCCCCGGCGATGCCGATGATATAGGCCAGGCTGTACCAGCGCAGCGCAAACGGGCCCCAATCGGAACCGAAAAGGTTGACGGCCGGGATGGTGAAGGCTTCGGGCCGCACCGGCAGCGTGGTGAAATCCACGGCAGCGATCAGGAAATCGGTGAGCATCTTGCCTCTACATCATCTGCCAGCTTTGCTGGCGCAGCGCGGCGCACCATAAAGGCGGACAAGGATATTTCCAGTGGGAGTGGGATGATGCCCGAATCTGCAAGCGACCTTGAAACATTCCGCGCCGAAACGCGCACCTGGCTGGAGGCGAATTGCCCGCCGGAAATGCGCGAGCCGATCCGCGATGATGACGATGTGTGCTGGGGCGGCCGCGGTGTGAAATTCAAGAGCGACGCCCAGCGCGTGTGGCTGGAGCGTATGGGCGCCAAGGGCTGGACGGTGCCGGAATGGCCCAGCCAATATGGCGGCGGCGGGCTGGACCGGGCGCAGGCCAAGGTGCTTTCGGAAGAAATGCGCCGCATCAAGGCGCGCTCGCCCTTGTCGAGCTTCGGCATCTGGATGCTGGGGCCAGCGCTGCTGAAATATGGCAACGAAGCGCAGAAGCTGGAGCATCTGCCGAAAATCGCGCGCGGCGAAATCCGCTGGTGCCAGGGCTATTCGGAGCCAGGTGCCGGCTCCGACCTCGCTTCGCTGCGCACCAGCGCCGAGGACAAGGGCGACCATTATCTCGTCAACGGCTCCAAGGTGTGGACCAGCTATGCCGACAAGGCGGACTGGATTTTCTGCCTCGTCCGCACCGATCCGGCCGCGCCCAAGCATCTGGGCATCAGCTTCCTGCTGTTCGACATGGCATCAGAAGGCGTGTCGACCAGCCCGATCAAGCTGATCTCCGGCTCCTCGCCCTTCTGCCAGACCTTCTTCGACAATGTGCAGGTGCCGAAGGAAAACCTGATGGGCGTGGCCGGCAAGGGCTGGGACATCGCCAAATATCTGCTCACCCACGAACGCGACATGATCGGCGGCAGCGATTCGACCGGCGGCGGGCAGCGCGACAGCGTGTCCAACATCGCCAAGCGCCTCATTGGCCTTGATGCCGCCATCCTCGCCGACACGGCGCTGCGCACCGATATCGCCCGCCACGAGATCAACGCGTTGGCGTTTGGCCTGACGATGGAACGCGTGCTGGCCGAAACCAAAAGCGGCCAAGGCACCGGCGCCTTGAGTTCGATGCTGAAATATTACGGCACCGAACTGAACAAGGAACGCATGGAGCTGTTGATGTCGATTCGGGGCAGCGACGGCTTGGTGTGGGAAGGCGAAGAAAAGGGCGAAGGCGATCTTGCCCGATCCTGGCTGCGCAGCCGCGCCAACTCCATCGAAGGCGGCACGTCTGAAGTGCAGCTCAACATCATCGCCAAGCGCGTGCTCGACCTGCCGGGAGCCTGACCAATGCCGCTCATCCTCACTGACGATCAGCAGATGATCCGCGACAGCGCGGAGGGCTTCTTCAAGGATGAAGCCCCCGTGTCGCAACACCGAAGCTTGCGTGACAGCAATGACGCCGCCGGTTTCTCCCGCGATGTGTGGTCCAAGATGGCCGAGATGGGCTTTGCCGGCGTGCTGGTGCCGGAAGCGCATGGCGGGGCGGACATGGGCCATGTCGCGGCCGGCATCATCCTGGAGGCGATGGGCAAGAATCTGTCTGCCGCACCGATGCTCTCCACCGCCGTGCTGGGCGCCACGGCGCTGAAACAGGGCACGGCCGAGCAGCAGGCCAAATATCTGCCGCTGATCGCCCAAGGCGCGCATCTGTTGGCGCTGGCGGCTGACGAAGCGGCCCGCCACAAGCCCAATCACGTGGCGACCACGGCCACCCCGTCGGGCAACGGCTTCAAGTTGAATGGCGTGAAGGGCTTCGTGCTGGATGGCGCTGCGGCTGATACGCTGATCGTGGCGGCGCGCACCGGCGGCGATGTGGGCGACAAGGCCGGCATCACGCTGTTCCTGGTCAATCCCAAGTCCGATGGCGTGACCATCGACCGCCGTTCGATGGTCGACAGCCGGGGCGCCGCGCGCGTCACGCTGGCCGATGTGCAGGTCGATGGTGCCGACGTTCTGGGCGGCGTGGGCGAAGGCTTTGCCATCCTTGAAAAGATGCTCGATGCCGGCCGCGCTTGCCTCGCCGCCGAAATGCTCGGCGTGTCGGGCACCAGCTTCTCCATGACCGTGGATTATCTCAAGCAGCGCGAGCAGTTCGGGCAGAAGATCGGCAGTTTCCAGGCCCTGCAGCACCGCGCCGCGCATCTGTTCTGCGAAGTGGAACTGGCACGGTCCGCCACGCTGAAGGCGCTGCAGGCGCTGGACGAAGGCAGCGACCGCGCCCCGATGTATGTGTCCCTCGCCAAGGCCAAGGCCGGCGAGGTCGCGATCCTCGCCAGCAATGAAGGCGTGCAGATGCACGGCGGCATCGGCATGACCGACGAATATGACATCGGCTTCTTCATGAAGCGCGCCCGCGCCGCCCAAGAGACATTTGGCGACGCCGCCTTCCACAGCGACCGGATTGCGCGGACACTGGGTTATTGATGCCGCTGCCGATGCTTGCACTTGCAAGCATCGGCAGCGGCATGACATGAAGAGACTGTAATGAGCCGCAGCCAGCGGCCGCACCAGCCTTGGGAGAATGACCTGTGACCAAATCCGCGCTTGATGCCGCCCTCGATCAGGTCGTCGCCGGCATCACGGCCCCCGGCGGTGCGCTGGGCGTGGGCACGGCCAACGTCCACGGCGTCTCGCTGCCGATATTCTCCGCCGCGCCGCCCACCATGCGCGAATATATGGCGATGTTCTTCACCGTGAACGGCCCCAAGGAGTTCCTGGTGTTCGGCGAGGAGCGGATGACCTTTGCCGAAGTCTATGCCAGATCGCTGAAATTCGCCGCCATGCTGCAGCACCGCCACGGCATCGCCAAGGGTGACCGCGTCGGCGTCGCCATGCGCAACTATCCGGATTGGATCATCGCCTATGTCGCTTGTGCCCATATGGGCGCGGTGTGCATCCCGATGAACGCGTGGTGGACGGCCGAGGAAATGGCCTATGGCATCGAGGACAGCGGCGCCCGCCTGGTGGTTGCCGATGAAGAACGTGCCCGCCGCCTCGCCACTCTGTCGTGCACGGCCAAGGTCATCACCGTGCGCACCTCCGGCGAAGTCGCCAGCCAGCTCGGCTTTGCCCGCGCCGAAGACGAGCTGGCGGCCAGCCCCGACACCATGTGGTATCTGCCCGAACTGCTGCCCGAAGATGATTGCACGATCATGTATACTTCGGGCTCCACCGGCGCGCCCAAGGGGGCGGTTTCGACCCACCGCGCCCAGGTTTCGGCGTCGATGAACTATCTGGTTACCGGCCTGGCGCTGCTGGAATTGTCGGCCCAGTCAGGCGCGGCACCGGCGGATCAGCAGGTGATGCTGCTCAATGTGCCGCTGTTCCACATCACCGGCCTGGTGCCGGTGCTGCTGGTGAGCTTTGCCATCGGCCGCAAGATGATCATCATGCACAAATGGGATGCCGGCGAAGCGCTGCGCCTGATCGAGAAGGAGCGCTGCACCTATTTCGTCGGCGTGCCGACCATGAGCCTCGAACTCATGCAGCATCCCGATCGCCACAAATATGACCTGTCGTCGCTGGTCGATATCGCGTCCGGCGGCGCGCCGCGTCCGCCCGAACATGTCGAGCGGCTGGCCAAGGAGTTCGAAGGCAAGCACCCGGTGCAGGGCTATGGCCTGACCGAAACCAATGGCGTCGGTGCCGGCAATATCCGTGACAATTACCGCAACAAGCCGGCCAGCACCGGCCGCGCCGCGCCGCCGCTGATGGAAATCCGCATTGCCGATGGTGATGGCCCGGTGGGCGATGCGCTGCCGGCCGGAACGGTGGGTGAAGTCTGTCTGCGTTCGGTGTGCAATTGCCGGGGTTACTGGAACAAGCCCGAAGCCACTGCCGCGGCATTCGTTGGCGATGGCTGGTTCCGCAGCGGCGATCTCGGCTATCTGGATGACGAAGGCTATCTGTTCATCGTCGATCGCAAGAAGGACATCATCATCCGCGGCGGCGAGAATATCAGCTGCCAAGAAGTGGAAAGCGCCATCTATGCCCACCCGGCGGTGGCCGAAGTGAGCGTGTTCGGCCTGCCCGATGAGCGGCTGGGCGAGATCGTTGGCGCGGTCGTCTATGCCAAGCCGGGCGAGCATCTGGATCCCGATTCGCTGATCGATTTCCTGAAAGCCGGCATGGCCGCTTACAAGATCCCAGCCAAGCTGTGGATGAGCGCCGATCAGCTGCCCAAGCTGGGATCGGCCAAGATCGACAAGGTGACGCTGAGGAAGCAATATCGCGCAGTGTGGGCCGCAAACGCGGCCTGAGTCGGGAGACGACAGATGTTCAAGACCATGCTGGAAGGCACCAAGGACGATTGGATGCACATCGCTGGTGAGCATATGAAGCACCAGCAATCCGCCGCTGCCGATCAGATCATCGATTCCCTGAAGCGGCTCGAAGCCATCGAGGTCGGCTTTGGCGCCAACCAGCTGGTCCACAGCCTGATGACCGCCACGCTGGCCCGCCGCGACGGCGCCAACGACGAGGAAGTGGTAGCGGCGCTTTGCCACGACATCGGCAAATTGTTCAGCATCCCCAACCACGGCGCCATCGCCGGCGAAATGCTGAAGCCATACGTGGCCGACGACATCTACCACGCCATCGTTCACCATCAGGATTTCCAGGGCCGTTATTATTACGAGCACCTGGGCAAGGACCCGAACGCTCGCGAGAAATATCGCGGTGAACCCTGGTTCGACATGGCCGAAAAGATCGTCGACAAGTGGGACGCACCGGCATTCGATCCGGATTATGACGTGGACAGCCTGGAAAGTTTTGAACCGGAAATCCGCCGGGTGTTCGCCGCGCCGAAACGGGGAATCTAGGCCGCCGACCCGGCGTCTTCGCCATCGTCATCCTCGGCGGCCGTGCCGATCAGCGCGCGCACCTGCACTTCATCCAGTTCGCCGGCGATTTTCTGGAACTGCGGATCGCGCCAGGCCGCTTGCAGCGTTTCCGGCCCCTGGCCTTCCGCATCGATCAGGCCGGGATCGGCCGTGATCGCCGCTGCCGCGCGCGGCCAGCGCAGTTCCAGGATAGTCCACAGCACGATCGCATCGAAATCGACCATGCGCCCTTCCAGCAGGCTGCGGGCCTGGGTCATGCCGATGGCATTGACCAGCCGCTTCATCCCGCGCGGATTGGGCTCGATATACGAAACCCAGCGCAGCAGGCGATGCTCCACCACCTTGTCGGCCGCCGCGGTGGACAGGCGCGCCACGGCCTGGGCGCGCAGGGCCGGCCGCTGCTCCTCGGGAGCGGCGGCGATGGCGGCCTGGATTTCCTCGTGGCGCACCGCAGTTTCGGGCAGACACGCTTCGTCCGGCAGATCGGCTTCGGCCGCCCCCAGCAGCCGGCCAAGATAGGCACGCTTGACCGCCACCGGCAGCGCCGGGATGGTGACGGAGACTTGGAACATCTTGTCCAGAAACAGATCGCCCACCGGCCGCGCTTTGTCGCCACCGTCTTCGAACAGGCTGAAGCGCTGGGCAAAGCTGGCGGTGATCCAGTAACGATCGGCCACCGCCAGGAACACCACGGGCTGGCCGCGAAACAGGGTCTGGATGCCTTCCAGCAGGTCGGTCACGGTGCCGGCATCGCAGCGATCCAGATCGTCGAGCACGATCAGCACCGGGCATGGGCATTCTGTCACCAGCATGTCGAACAAGGTGATGAACGGCCGGAAGCTGTCGGTGCGCAGCGCATCAAAGCTTTCGGCGGCGCGCTTGCCGCCCAGCATCGGCGCGCGCAGGAAGCTGATCGCCACACCGGTGGTGGTGATGATGCCGCCCAACGTGCCCTGCCACTGCTCGATGACGCCGGTGATGGTGCTGCCGGCAAAGGCCGCCGCCGCCAAGGCCAACAGGCCGCCGGCCACCATGTAGACATTCTCCACCGAGGGCGACACCCAGGCCCAGCGCAGATCAAGCCAGCGCCGCCGCCACCACGGCAGCCGCCGATCAAGCGCGCGCTTGAACTCGGTCAGCATGTTCCACCATGGCGGCTTCACCCTGGCATTGCGCCAGGCGTTGAACTCCACCACCAGCCACGGCGGATCCTGCGCCTTCAGCGTGTCTTCCAGAAAGCGCACGAGGCTGGATTTGCCCGATCCCCACGGGCCGTGCAGATGCACCATCACAGCCTTGGGCTGCGCACTTGCTGCCTCGTCACGCTGCAATCGCACCAGCCGCGCCGCCAGCGCATCAGCCAGCGGCTTGCGGCCGAGTTCATCAACCGTGGCCGGACTGTCGGAAAGCAGCGGTGTGCGCTCTGCGGGTGGCGGCGGCGGCGGAGTGGATGGCCCTTTGGGCACGAGCGCCTGCCATGCCGCCACGTCCTCACCCTTCAGCGGCGTGCGGCGGGTGCGCGCAACGATCAGTGCGCGCAGCGCGGACAGCGTCTCCGCCGACGGGTGACCGCCATCCTTCAGGCGCGGCCATTGCGCCGCCTGACGCTCGGCCAGCGCAAACATCAGATGGCGCAGGCCCAGCGGCTCCGGTTCGCCACTCATGGTGAGATCGCGGATCTCCACGGCCCGCGGCAGCACCTGGCCAACAACGGATCGCGACAGCACGGGCACAAGATTGGCCGTGTCCGGCGGCTGGCGCAGGGTGAAGGCCAGCCCTTCGTCCCTGGCCCAATCCTGCAGCCACGTGGCCGCAGATGCAGTCTGGCCCGCCGTCCGCGCCGTGAGCAGCGCTGATACCAGCGCCTCGATATCGACCACCAGTTCCCTGCGGTCCGGATTGGCAAAGAGCAGCGCAGTCGTCAGCACAATCCCCATGTTGTCGGAAATGTCGCCGACAATCAGCGCCGCCTGCTGGACGAGGCTGGCAGCAGCGGACACGCGCTGCGCCGTGCGCGTCTGGGGCGGTTCCTTGCCCGAAGGCGTGCTGCCGATATTTTCAAATGGCGGTTCGTTCACGGCCTTGCCCCCCGGCTGGCTGATCGACCCTGAGGGGAGCTTAACGCCTGCCCGCCCGCAAGTCCATGTTAGCGCCCGAAGCGCACCTGTACGCTCACCGGCCCGGCCGGCACGTCGGTCAGGCTGGAAGCGAAGATCAGCGTCTTGCCGGGGCCAACGCTGGCGGCCGGCGGCGGGATGGTCCAATCGCGGGCGCGCACACTATTCACCAGCAAACGGGCATCCAGCGGCCGCACGGGGACACGGGTGGCGCCGGGGTTGTGGATGGTACCGGTCACTTCCAGCAGCGCACCGCCGCCGGGCAGGCGCGTCACCCGGCCTTCCAGTTTCACGTCCAGCGGCGTCGCGGGCGGAGCGACCCGGGCCATTACATCGGTCACGCCGGGCAGGGCTTCGGGATCGATGCGGCCCACCCATAGGCCCACCGAGGCCGTGGCAAAGGCCGCGCCCAGCACGATCGCCACCAGCCATTTCAGCCACAAGGCCGGGGGCCGGCGCGGTGGCGGCGGTTCCGGCTCTGACTCTGGTTCCGGTTCGGGTTCGGGTGGCGGCGGCGGTGGCAGGCTGGCGGCGCGCGCCTCTTCCTGCACGGCGGCGACAGCTTCATCTTCGTCAATCTCTTCGGCGGGCACCCAGCGGTGCGAGCAGGCGGCGCACTTTAGCCGCGGCCGGCGCATCACCACGCCCACCGCCACCCGATATTGTGCACTGCATTTTGGGCAGGAAACGATCACGGGCCCACCATAGGCAGGCGCGCGCGCGCATGGAAGGGGCAGCTTGCGCGCTTCGCCCAGCCAAGGCAAAGGCAGTCGCATTATGCACGATCTCAAAGCCCTTCGCGCTGACCCGGATGCCTTTGCCGCCGGCCTTGCCCGCCGCGGTATCAGCGATTCCGCCGCTGCCCTTCTGGCCGCCGACGCCGAGCGACGCGCCGCCGAGACAAAGGCGCAGGAAGCGCTGGCCCGCCGCAATGCCGCCTCAAAGGACATCGGCGCCGCGATGGCCGCGAAGGACAGTGGACGCGCCGAGACGCTGAAGGCCGAAGTTGCCGGCCTGAAGGACGAGATCATCGCGCTGGAGGAAGCGGCCCGCTGCGCCAGCGAGAAGGCAGAGGCGCTGCTGGTCAGCCTGCCCAATCTGCCCGCCGCCGATGTGCCGAATGGTGTGGACGAACATGGCAACGTCGAGGTGATGAAGTGGGGTACACCCCGCGATTTCGACTTTGCGCCGCTGGAGCATGATATCGTGGCGGCGAAGCTTGGCTATGATCCGGAAGCCGCCGCCCGGGTCGCCGGCGCGCGCTTTGCCGTGCTGAAAGGGCCATTGGCGCGGCTGCAGCGCGCGCTGGGCCAGTACATGATCGACACGCACACTGCGCGGCACGGCTTTGCCGAAACCTATGCGCCCCTGCTGGTGAAGGCCGAAGCCGCCTTCGGCACCGGGCAGTTGCCCAAGTTCGAAGAGGATGTGTTCAAGACGACCGACGGTCGTTACCTGATCCCCACCGCCGAAATGAGCCTGACCAACCTGGTGGCCGGCGAGATCGTTGATGCCGCCGCCCTACCGATCCGTATGACCGCGCTGACCCCCTGTTTCCGCAGTGAAGCCGGCAGCGCCGGACGCGACACGCGCGGCCTGATCCGCCAGCACCAGTTCGAAAAATGCGAACTGGTGACAATCTGCACGCCGGAGCAAGCCGCAGCCGAACACCAGCACATGCTGGAATCGGCAGAAGCCATCTTGCAGGCGCTGAACCTGCCCTATCGCCGGATGCTGTTGTGCGCCGGGGACATGGGCTTTTCGGCGCGCAAGACCTTTGACCTTGAGGTGTGGCTGCCCGGCCAGGGCGCCTATCGCGAGATCAGCTCGATTTCTGACTGCGGCGAGTTCCAGGGCCGCCGCATGAACGCGCGCTGGAAAGTGGCGGGCGAGAAGGGCAGCCGGGGCCCGGTGAACACGCTCAACGGCTCCGGCCTCGCTGTCGGCCGCACACTGGTGGCCGTGATCGAGAATTATCAGCAGGCCGATGGCAGTGTTGTCGTCCCCGACGTGTTGAAGCCCTACATGGCCGGCATTGACCGGTTGGAGCCCTGAACCCATGCGCATTCTCGTGACCAATGATGACGGCATCAACGCGCCGGGCCTGGTGGCACTGGAGGCGATTGCCGCCGAACTGTCAGACGATGTGTGGGTGGTGGCCCCGGCCGAGGAGCAATCGGGCGCTGGCCACAGTCTGACGCTGAGCCAGCCCGTGCGCCTGCGCGAGATCAGCCCGCGCCGTTATGCGGTGCGCGGCACGCCAACCGATTGCGTGATGCTGGCGCTGGGCGCGGTGCTGGAAGATCACAAGCCCGATCTGATCCTGTCTGGCGTCAACCGCGGCGGCAATCTCGCTGAAGACGTGACCTATTCGGGCACCGTGTCGGCCGCGATGGAAGGCTGCCTCGCTGGCATTCGCTCCATCGCGCTCAGCCAGGTGATGATGGATTACACGGCTGGCATGGAGGATTTTTCCTGCGCCACCGCCCATGGTGCGGCCATCATCAGCCGCGTGATCGCCACCGAATGGCCGGATGGCGTGTTGATCAACATCAACTTCCCGCCGGTGCTGGCGGCCGACGTGAAGGGCGTGCGCGTTACCGAACAGGGCTTCCGCGATTATGGCAATATCCACCTGGTGAAGCGCATCGATCCGCGCGGCTTCCCCTATTACTGGCACGGCTTCGGCAAGGAAAAGCCGGCCCCGGGCCACGAGACCGATCTGAAAGCCATGCATGAAGCCGCCATCTCGGTGACGCCGCTGCACCTCGACATGACCCATTATCAGTCGATGAGCCGGCTGAAGGCCGCGCTGGCCGATCTGGCGGATCTGGTGGAAGGCTGAAGCGACAAGCGGCGACGGGTCACCCCGCCGCAGCTGATCGTGCTTCATTGATGAATCAGGCGGCGCGGGCCACCCGACGGCGCTGCGCAGCGCCAACCAGACCAAAGCCGGCGATCAGCATCGCCCAGCTCGCCGGTTCCGGCACCGCGCCGATGCTGCCAGGCAGCACCTGGATGAAATCGACGTCAAAACCCGGCGAGCCGCCAAAATTGTCGAGGCCCAAGATCTTCACTGCCCGCACCCGGCCGGTCCAGCCAATGCTGGCCAGATCGAACGCGGTCACACTGTCATCAGCGGCAGTGCCAAGGAAGATAAAGTTGATCAGATCCTTGGACACGAAGATATCGGCGCGCTCACCGCTGGCGCCGACTTCGCTGATGAAGATGTCATTGCCAACACCGTCGATCACGGTTTCATCGGTGAAGCCAACGGTGACAAAGCTGCCACGCGGCAGGGACAGGAAATCGGCCGGCGACGTCGGCCCGTTCAGCACCACACTGGTGGACACCGGCACCGGGAAGCTGCCCGGGAAGGTGCCGCCATAGGGGCCTGGGAACGGCCCGGCGCCACTGTTGAAATAATCCAGCACCGTATCGGCAAAGCCGATGGCGGCCTGGGCCGGAGCGGCTGTGACGCCGGCGAGCATGGTCGCGGCAGCCAAAGCAAGACGGATCTGCATGTTGTTTTCCCCACATGCGTGCCGAATGGAGATTCGGCAGCAAACAGAATGTCTCATATTCGGTTCATAAGAGCAAATAATCAGTTAATATTTTCACTACGACGTCCACCCCGGTCGGCAGGGTCGCGCTTTCCATGCTGTGCGGTCGCCGCTATCAGGTTGGCATGGTTGGGCGTTCACTTCAGGTATATGCCGGCATCGCCGCGGCGGCGGCGATGCTGTCAGGCTGCATGATCGGCCGGCCGGCGCCGGCGACTCGCCCCCCGTTCCAATCGCCGCAACGCCCGGCGGCAAAGCCGGTGCAGACAAAGCCCGTCACTCCACCGCGCATGGCCGCGCCGCCGGCCCGCACCGATTGGGTGGCCCGCCGCGTGGTGCCGGCGGCGATCGTTTCGCCGGAAGGCCGCTTTCATGTCGTAAAGGCAGGTGAGACCGGCATCGCCATCGCGCGCGCCTATGGACTGACCTGGCGCGACCTGATCGCGCTCAACAAGCTGCAGGAGCCGTTCGTGCTGCGCGTTGGCCAGCGCCTGCGGCTGACGCCGGTGCTGACGCCATCTCCACGCCCGGCGCCGCCGCAAACGCTTGAGCAGCGCGCCCGCGCCTTCGACATCACCATCGACGACGTGATGACCGGCGGCCAGCCCGCTAAGAATGGCCCGGTGCCGCGTGCAGCCGGCGGCGAACGGCCGGCACCCCTGCCCCCTGTCACCGGCACAGCGCCGGCCTTCCGCTGGCCATTGCCCGGCCGCATCATCTCGGGCTTTGGCCCAAAGCCGGGGGGGCGCTTCAACGATGGCGTCAACCTGAAGGCCAGCCCCGGCGAAGCGGTGCGCGCCGCCGGTGATGGCGTGGTGGCCTATGCCGGCGATGCGATTCCGGGCTTTGGCAATCTGCTGCTGGTCAAGCATGCCGGCGGCTGGGTGACGGCCTATGCTCACAACGAGGCGCTGCTGGTGGCACGCGGCGCGCGGGTGAAGGCTGGCGAAGCCATCGCCCGGGCCGGCCAGTCGGGCGCGGTGGCAGAACCGCAGCTACATTTCGAACTGCGACGCGGGCGCACGCCCGTGGATCCGGCCAGAGTTATCGGCGGGCGGTAGCGCCCGCTTGCCCCCTTGCACTTTTCGCCCGAACAGCGCACGGCGCGCGCAATGACATTGAACCTTGATACGGCCCCGCGCGTGGGCATGGTTTCCCTTGGTTGCCCCAAGGCACTGGTCGATTCCGAACGCATCCTCACCCAACTCCGCGCCGATGGTTATGCGCTGTCTGGCGATTATGCCGGCGCCGATGTGGTGATCGTCAATACCTGCGGCTTCCTCGATTCCGCCAAGGCCGAAAGCCTGGATGCCATCGGCGAGGCCATCGCCGAAAACGGCAAGGTGATCGTCACCGGCTGCATGGGCCACGAGGCCGATGCCATCCGCGCGCGTTTCCCGGATGTGCTCGCCGTGACCGGCCCGCAGCAATATGAGGCCGTGGTCAGCGCCGTGCATGATGCCGCGCCGCCCGTACGCTCGGCCTTCGTCGATCTGGTGCCCGATGCCGGCCTGAAGCTGACGCCACGCCATTATGCCTATGTGAAGATTTCCGAAGGCTGCAACCACACCTGCGCCTTCTGCATCATCCCCTCCCTGCGTGGCCGTCTCGCCAGTCGGCCGCCGGCTGCGATCCTGCGCGAGGCCGAGGCGCTGGTGAGGGCCGGCGCCAAGGAACTGCTGGTGATCAGCCAGGACACGTCAGCCTATG
Source organism: Sandarakinorhabdus sp. (assembly GCF_032115815.1). GTDB lineage: Bacteria > Pseudomonadota > Alphaproteobacteria > Sphingomonadales > Sphingomonadaceae > Sandarakinorhabdus. The sequence continues at coordinate 23,275 of NZ_JAUMBI010000194.1, read as the reverse complement.
GCGTGGATTTGAAGCATGCCACCTCCAGCTTGGGCGGCGTCGAGCGGCGCGCGCATATCCAGGATCTGGCCCGCGCGCTGGGCGAGACCGGCGCCTGGGTGCGGCTGCACTATGTTTATCCCTATCCGCATGTTGACGACATCATTCCGTTGATGGCGGATGGGTTGATCCTGCCCTATCTCGACATTCCGTTTCAGCACGCGTCCCCCAAAGTGCTGAAGGCGATGAAGCGTCCGGCCAACGAAGCCAAGGTGCTGGAACGCATCCAGAAATGGCGCGCCATGGTGCCCGATCTGGCTATCCGGTCCACCTTCATCGTTGGCTTCCCCGGCGAGACGGAGGAAGATTTCCAGTATCTGCTCGATTGGCTGGAACAGGCGCAGATCGATCGCGCCGGCTGCTTCAAATATGAAGCGGTCGAAGGTGCGCAGGCCAATGCGCTGCCGGGGGCCGTGCCGGAGGATGTGAAGGAAGAACGCTGGCACCGCTTCATGGCGCTGCAATCGCAAATCTCGCAGCGCCGGCTGGAAGCCAAGATCGGCCGCACCATCGAAGTGCTGATCGACGAGGTGGACGATGAAGGCGGCGCGTCGGGTCGCAGCAAATATGATGCGCCGGAAATCGACGGCATGGTGCACCTGCGCGATTGCATCGATGTGCAGCCGGGCGACATCATCATGGCCCTGATCGAGGACGCCGACGAGGCCGACCTTTTCGGAGTGAAGATTTGACCGACTTTGCTGCGCTGCTCGCCCCCACCGATGGCCAGCCATCGGTGCCACTGATCCCGGTGACGAAAGCCGGGCTGGATGGCTGGCTGGCCAGCCAAAGCGAGCGGGTGCGGGTGGCAGTGACCGCGCAAGGTTTCACGGCGGCGGCCGACAGCATGGCGATCCTGCCCGGCGACGGCCCGGCCGAATGGCTGGTGGCCGTTGGCGTGGCGGAAGGCCAATTGGGCCCGTGGGCGCTGGCGGCGGCGGCGGACAAATTGCCGACCGGTCGTTATGCGCTGGCCGGCGAACTGGGTCAGGCCGGGCTGGGCTGGTGCCTGGCCCAGCACAAGTTCAGCCGCTATCGCCGCGCCGAACCCAAGGGCGCGCGCGTGCTGACCACCACCAGCCTGGGCGGGATTTCGACGGCGGCCAGCGAAGCCGAAGCGGTGGCACTGGTGCGCGATCTGGTCGACACGCCGGCAAGTGATCTGGGCCCGGCCGATCTGGCGCAGGCGGTGATCGACACGCTGCGGCCGTTGGGCGCCGATGTGCAGGTGACCACGGGCGAAGCCCTGTTGCAGAAGAACTTCCCCGCCATCCACGCCGTGGGCCGCGCCGCCGAACAGGCGCCGCGGCTGATCGAGGCGGTGTGGGGCGATGCCGCGCATCCGGTGGTGGCCATAATCGGCAAGGGCATCACTTTCGACAGCGGCGGCCTGAACATCAAGCCGGGCGGCGGCATGGCGCTGATGAAAAAGGACATGGGCGGCGCGGCGCACGCGCTGGCACTGGCCAAGCTGGTGATCCAGGCCAATCTGCGCGTGCGCCTGCACTTGATCATCCCGGCAGCGGAGAACGCCATTTCCGGTAACGCCATGCGCCCCGGCGACATCATCGGCACGCGGGCGGGCAAGACGGTGGAAATCACCAACACCGATGCCGAAGGCCGGCTGGTGCTGTGCGACGCCATCGCGCTGGCAGCCGAGAAGAACCCGGCGCTGATCCTCGATTTCGCCACGCTCACCGGAGCGGCACGGGTGGCGCTGGGGCCCCACTTGCCGGCGCTGTTTGCCAATGATGATGCGCTGGCTAGCGAGCTGCTGGCGGCGGGCGCGCAGATCGGCGATCCGGTGTGGCGGCTGCCGCTGTGGGCGCCCTATCACGACATGCTGAAATCCAGCCTGGCCGACATGGTGAACAGCGCCGATGGCGGCTTTGCCGGGGCGATCACGGCGGCGCTGTTTCTGGAGAAATTCGTGCCGGCCGGCGTGGCCTGGGCACATTTCGATACCTTTGCCTGGAACAATGCCGCCCGCCCTGGCCGCCCCAAGGGCGGCGAAGCGCTGGCACTGCGGGCAAGCTGGGCCATGTTGAGGAGCAGATTCGGATGAGTTGGGTGCTGAAGGGCCCGGCCCAGCGTTTCGAACCGCGCGAGTGGTTTGCCGGGCCGGAGGTGGTGGAACTGGCGCTGACCGGCGAGATTGGCGCGGTGCGCTATGTCGAGCCGCGCGCCCTGGTCTGCACCGCGCCGCGCGTGGCGGTGCGCAGCGGGCCCGAAGCAACGGCGGAGGCCGTGAGCGAGCTGCTGTTCGGCGAAGGCTTCGAAATTGTCGAGGTCAAGGCCGGCTTTGCCTTGGGCCGCTCGCTCCATGATCGCTACATCGGCTGGGTACCGTTCGATGCGCTGGCCCTGCCCGGCGCCGAGCCAACACACCGCATCACTGGGCGGCGCGCGCCAGTGTTTGCCGCGGCCAGCATCAAGGCGGCTGTGGTGATGGAACTGCCGTTTTCGGCGCGGGTGTCAGGCGGACTGGATGGCAATTTCCTCGCCCTGTCAGGCGGCGGCCATGTGCATCGCCGTCATGTGGAGGCAGCACCCGCCAACCGTTTCGACGCCGCTGCGATCTTTGCCGATGCGCCCTATCTGTGGGGCGGGCGCAGCCCCGATGGTGTTGATTGTTCCGGCCTGGTGCAGCAGGCGCTGGCCGCCGAAGGGATTTCGCTGCGCCGCGACACGGATCTGCAGGTGGCCGAAGGTGAAGCGGTGAAATTCGCCGCGCGCGAAGCCGGTGATCTCGTGTTCTGGCCCGGCCATGTCGGGCTGCTGCTGCAGGGCGACCGCCTCTGTCACGCCAACGCATACTGGATGCGGGTGGTGACAGAGCCGCTGGCCGACGTGATGGCGCGGTTGCCAGATGCGGGCGAACCGGTGGTGCGGCGTTTCAGCTGAGACTTTGCCCTCCCCCCTCGCGGGGGAGAGGGCCAGAAGCTTACTTCGGTTTGACGAACTTCAACGTCATGCGGTCGGATTCACCGATGGCGGCAAACTTCGCCTTGTCCACGTCGCCCTTCGCGAAGGTCGGCGGCAGAGTCCACACGCCGTCGGGATAATCCTTGGTGTCCTTGGGATTGGCGTTCACTTCCGAAGAACCGGCCAGCTTGAAGCCGGCCTTTTCGGCCAGCATCTTCACATAAGACGCCTTCATGTAGCCGCTCTTCTTCATGTCGGCATCTGGGCGGCCTTCCGGCAGGCGGTGTTCGACCACGCCCAGCGTGCCACCCGGCTTCAGGGCCTTGAAGAAGGCGTTGAACGCTTCCTGATCCCAGCCGCCCATGTGCCAATTGTGGACATTGCGGAAGGTGAGCACGACGTCGGCGCTGCCCGGCTCGACGATATCAGCGACACCCTTGCCGAATACGCCGATGCCGATGTCGCCATAAATGGCCTTGTCGGCATACTTTGTCTTGAAATTCTCCACGCTCTTGGCGGCGTTCACCGAGGCCAGCGGATTGGAGAGGCCGGCGACATATTTGCCGTTGCCCTTCATCGCCGGGGCGAGGATTTCGGTGTACCAGCCGCCACCGGGGGAGACTTCCACCACGGTCTGGCCAGGCTTCACGCCGAGGAACTTCAGCGTTTGCGCCGGGTGGCGATACTGGTCGCGGACCGCGTCGGCCGGCTTGCGCCAGCTGCCGGCAACAGCGTCTTCGATCGGGCCGGCAATGGCGGGGGCGGCGATGGCGGCGACGGCAAGAGCCGAGGCAAGAGCGATACGGCGGATCATGGCGTGGTCTCCGTTCAGGTGATGCATTGACGTAAAACAGCTGCGCATCACCTGCAAGGCGAGAGATTGCCTTGGCCTGAATGGCCTGCCAAAGCGCCGCCGATGGATGCGCAAACGACCTGGTTCCTGCTTGCCTCCGGCGCGGCCGTGACCGTGGCCGGCGCGCTAGGCGGCGTGGCGCGCACCCGTGCGCCATTGGCTTGGCATGCGCATCTGCCGTGGAACGGGGTCGCCTTTGCGGGCGTGGCCGGCGTGCTATTCGCCGCCGTTCACCTGTTCACGCTGTTCAGGGCTGGATAAACGGCGCGGCAATCTCGGGCCGCACGCGGGCGAGCCGGCCGGTAGCCTTGTCGATGATCGCCCATGTTGTCACCGCCTTCACGCGGATCACCCCATCCGGGCCGGCGATTTCGACATAGCGGTCAAAGCGCGCGCCCTTGGGCTGGCCCACCCAAGTGATGAGCGTCAGCGTCTCACCGTCCAGCGTCTGTTTCAGATAGTCGATCTCGTGCCGGGTCACGACCCACACATAGGTATCGCGATGCTCAGGCGGAGCGACCGCGCTCCAGTGCGCCGTCGCCACGTCCTGAATCCACTTGAGATACACCGCGTTGTTGACGTGGCCCAGCTCATCGATGTCGGCCGCCGCGGCGGTGACATTGATCGAAAAGCTGCGGCGGTCAGCGGGCGGCGGCATCGCCAAGCCCGAACTGGGTGAGGATGAAGGCATATTCCTCCGCCAGCTCTTCCAGCGCGGCAAAGCGCCCGGATTTGCCGCCGTGGCCAGCGCCCATGTTGGTCTTGAAGATCAGCACATTCTGGTCAGTCTTCAGGTCGCGCAGCTTGGCCACCCATTTGGCTGGTTCCCAATAGGTGACGCGCGGATCGTTGAGGCCAGCGGTGACCATCAGCGGCGGATAGGCTTGGCGCGTCACCTGATCGTAGGGCGAATAGGAGCGGATCAGCTCGAAATCGGCTTTCGACGTGATGGGGTTGCCCCATTCCGGCCATTCGCCCGGCGTGAGCGGCAGGCTTTCATCCAGCATCGTATTGAGCACATCGACGAACGGCACATGCGCCACCACAGCGCGGAACTGTTCCGGCGCCTGGTTGACCAACGCGCCCATCAGCTCACCGCCCGCCGAACCGCCGCTGGCCGAGATCATGCCCGGCGCAGCCCAGCCAGCCGTGACCAGGCCCTTCGCCACATCGACGAAATCGTTGAACGTGTTGGTGCGCTTGGCCAGCTTGCCGTCCAGATACCATTGATAGCCCAGATCATCGCCGCCGCGGATCTGCGCGACGGCATAGGCCATGCCGCGATCCAGCAGCGACAGGCGATTGGCCGAGAAGCCCGGCATGGTCGGGATGCCATAGGCGCCATAGGCATAAAGATGCAGCTTGCCGCTGCCGTCCGGCTTGAAGCCCTTCCGGTAGACAATGGCGACCGGCACCTGCACGCCATCCCGAGCCGTCACGAAGAAACGCTGGCTTTCATATTCGCTGGCGTCATAGCCGGAGGGGACTTGCTGCACCTTGCGGGTGACCAATTTGCCGGCGTTCACGTCATAATCATAGACGGTGGCCGGGGTGACCATAGAGGCATAGTTGACCCGCAGCAGCGGCGCATCGGGCTCCAGATTGCTGCCGATGCTGGCCGTATACGCCGCTTCGGTGAAAGGCAGCACGGTCTCGCTGCCGTCGTCCTTGCGCAGCACGATCCGGTCCAGCCCGTCGCGGCGGCCCTGCACGGCGAGATACGACGTGAAGGCGGCGATGCCGGTAATGTAGTCGCGTTCGCTGCCGGCGATCAGCGTCGTCCAGTCGCCCGGTACGTTGAGACTGGCGGTGGCGACACGGAAGTTCACATGGGTGTCGTTGGTGCGGATGAACAGGGTCTGCCCAAGCACATCCACCTCATAGGTCACGCCCGCATGCCGGGGCTTGACCAGCAGCGGCAGTGCGGCGGGATTGGCGGCCGGCACCAACCGCACTTCGCTGGACACGTGGTCCGACGTGGTGATGATCAGCCACTGGCCGTCCTGGCTCTTGGCCACGGAGACGCCGAAGCCCTTGTCCTCGGTCTCCTCATACAGCACGCGGTCCTCACCGGTCTGGCCGAGCACATGCAGCCGCGCCTTGATGCGCCGCCAATTATCGTTGACCTCGGTCCAGACGATGGCCTTTGAGTCCGCCGTCCATTCGATGCCGCCAACGCTGACCTTGGTCACGGTCTCTATGTCTTTGGCACTCGCAATGTCGCGAATGCGGATGGTGAAACGCTCGCTGCCATCGCTGTCCGTGGCATAAGCGATCAGCTTCCCATCCGGGCTGACATTCTGCGCGCCGAGCCGGAAATAATCATGGCCCTTGGCGAGCTCCGGCTCGGACAACACCAGTTGCTCCGCACCACCTGCACGCGGCCGCCGCATCCAGGTGCGATACTGATCGCCCGGCTTGAACTGCCACCAATATTCATAAGCACCATTGGGCACCGGCACCGAGGCATCATCCTGCTGCACCCGGCCCTTCAGCTCTTCGTACAGCTTGTCCTTCAGACCGGCGACCGGGGCCATTTGCGCTTCGAACCAGGCGTTCTCGGCGTTCAGATAGGCCAGCACATCGGCATCATCGACGGTGGGATAGGCGGGGTCCTTCAGCCAGTTGTACGGGTCTTCCACGGTGATGCCATGGTGAGTGAAGCTGTACGGGCGTTTGGCAGCGACGGGAGGCTTGATTGGGGGCGGGTTCATCTGGGCAGCGGCTCCGGAAAACGACAGCAGGGCAATCAGCCCGGCAACAAACAGACGCATCAAATTTCCTGTGCTTGAGGCGCGGGGGCAGTGCGCCTATCTGGGTCGGCATTGATAAAGGGAAGATCGCCCATGTCCACCATTGCCAGCCGCCTAACCGCCCTTCGCGCCGAACTCGCTGCCCAAAATCTTGCCGGCTTCGTGGTGCCGCTGACCGATGAGCATATGAGCGAATATGTGGGTGAATATGCCCAGCGGCTGGCGTGGATCAGCGGCTTTGGCGGATCGGCGGGCAGCGCGGTGGTGATGGCGGACCGGGCAGCGATGTTCACCGATGGCCGCTACACCGTGCAGGTGCGCCAACAGGTGCCGGCCGATCTGTTCGCCTATGAAGATGTGCCGCAAACCAGCGCCGCGCAGTGGCTGGGTGAGCAGGCACAGGGCGGGCAGCGCATCGGCTATGATCCGTGGCTGCACACCAGCCAATGGGCAAAGCAGGCCGCCGGGCAATTGAAGCCGCGTGGCGCCGAACTTGTGGCTGTGACAAAGAACCCGATCGATGCGGCGTGGGCCGACCGCCCGGCGCCCAGCCTGGCGCCGCTGGAAGTGCATGACGATCAGTTCGCCGGCCGGGCCCATGCCGAAAAGCGGGCCGAAGTGGCCGCTTGGCTGGCCGGCAAGAGCGCCGATGCAGTCGTCATCGCCGCGCTCGATTCGATCGCCTGGCTGCTCAACATCCGCGGCAAGGATGTCTCGCGCACGCCGGTCGCCCTGGCCTTCGTGATCGCGCACAAGGATGGCTCGGTTGACCTGTTCACGGCACCCGAAAAGCTGACGCCCGCCGTGCGCGCGCATCTTGGTGACGCCGTGCGCTGCCAGCCGCGCGACAGTTTTGCCGAGGCGCTGAAGGCGATGACCGGCCAGACCGTGGTGGTCGATCCGCAATCGTGCGTCGCCGCCATCTTCAACGCGCTGGAAGCCGGCGGTGCCCGCATCGTCGAAGCCCGCGACCCGACCGTGCTGCCTCGCGCCGTCAAGAACCCCACCGAGATTGCCGGCACCACCGCCGCCCATGTCCGCGACGGCGCGGCGCTCACCCGCTTCCTGGCCTGGTTCGACAGCGAGGCCCCCAAGGGCGGACTCGATGAGCTGGGTGCCGCTGAACGCCTGCGCCAGTTCCGCGCCGAAACCAACAGCCTGGAAGATCTGTCGTTCGACACCATCTCGGCCGCCGGCCCCAATGCCGCGCTCCCGCATTACCGGGTGAGCGAAGAAACCAACCTACCGATCACGCACGACAGCATCTATCTCGTCGATTCGGGCGGCCAGTATCGCGATGGCACCACCGATGTGACGCGCACGCTCATCGTCGGCACACCCAGCCCGGAGATGCAGGATCGCTTCACCCGCGTGCTGAAGGGCCATATCGCACTGGCCCGCGCCATCTTCCCGGCCGGCACCAAGGGTGTGCAACTGGACGCGCTGGCCCGCCAGCATCTGTGGAGCGTGGGTCTGGATTACAACCACGGCACCGGCCACGGTGTGGGCAGCTATCTTTCCGTGCACGAAGGCCCGCAGCGCATCGCTGCGGCTTGGTCGGCGCAGCCGGGCGGCGACGAACCGCTGCAACCGGGCATGATCCTGTCCAACGAGCCCGGCTATTACAAGCAGGGCGCATACGGCATCCGCATCGAGAATCTGGTGCTGGTCGAACGCCGCAGCGCCGAGGGTGCCGAGCGCGAGATCATGGGCTTCAAGGAGCTCACCCTGGCGCCGATCGACCGGCGGTTGGTGGATGTGAGCCTGCTGACCGCCGAGGAACGCGATTGGTGGAATGCCTATCATGCCCGCGTGGCGGCCGAAATCGGGCCATTGCTCACCGATCCGGCGGAACAGAGCTGGCTGGAACAGGCCTGCGCGCCGCTCTGAGCCCCTGCGTCACCCTTCACCTTCGCCGCAGCCTGCAGGCGTGGTATCAGCGCATAAAATAACGTTCGGGAGTCAATACCATGATCAAGCACATCACACTTGCCGCCGCCGCGTTGACTGCGCTGGTTGCCGCCGCGCCCGCCCCGCAGAGCCTGCACCAGTTCACGCTGAAGACCATCGACGGCAAGCCGATGCCGATGGCGCAGTACAAGGGCAAGGTGGTGCTGCTGGTCAACACCGCATCGATGTGCGGGTACACGCCGCAGTATGAAGGCCTGCAGGCGCTGCACGACAGCTACAAGGCCAAGGGCTTCACCGTCGTCGGCGTGCCGTCGGGCGATTTCGGCGGCCAGGAATATGGCAGCAATGCCGAAGTGAAGCAGTTCTGCGAGAGCAAGTTCGGCATCAAGTTCCCGATGGCCGAAAAGGCTGTGGTCAAGGGCCCCAAGGCCATCCCGCTGTACAAGTGGGCGGCGAACACGCTGGGTGAAGACAAGACCCCGCAGTGGAATTTCCACAAATATCTGATCGGCAAGGATGGCCGCCTGATCGCCGCCTTCGGCACCAAGACCACGCCGACCTCGCCGGAAGTGACCGCGGCCGTGGCCAAGGCGCTGGCCACCGGCAACTAATCCGGCTTTTCAGCCTGAGAGGGGTGCTGGCTGCGTGCCGGATCACCGGTATCGCCCAGCCCCTTCCGTTTGCGCAGATTCGCCCGCAGCGCCGCCGCCAGCCGTTCGGCGCGCGCCTTTGCCTGCTTTTCGGTTTCCTTGGTCATGGTTCGCCTCATAGCCCAAGTGTGCGGCGGCGTCAGTGCTTGACAGTGAGGGAGGGCTTGGCCATAGGGCCGCTTCCCGCTGCAACGCGGGTTGGTTCGGGCCGTGCTGCCGTAGCTCAGTGGTAGAGCGCATCCTTGGTAAGGCTGAGGTCGGGAGTTCAATCCTCCCCGGCAGCACCACCGCCCGAACCCTGCAAAGCCGGCTGACAAGCGCCACAACCTCGCCTACACCGATCCCGAACAGGGAGACGGGCATGAAAGCGATATTCACCGCATTGTTGATGGCCACCAGCATGGTCGCCACGGGCGCTGCCGCACAGGATTATCAGCGGCCCGGCGTTCCCGGTTTGCGCGACCGCGTGGCGGCGCACGACCGACTGATCAAGGCGCGGCTGGACACGGTGGTGCCCAGGATCATGCGCGAAGTGGGCGTGGACATGTGGGTCCTCGTTTCCAGCGAGTATAATGAAGACCCGGTGGTGAAGACGATGCTGCCGGCCACCTGGGCTTCGGCGCGGCGCACCATGGTGCTGATCTTCTTCGATCGCGGACCGGAGAAGGGCGTCGAGCGGCTGGCCGTGTCGCGCTATCCGGTTGGCGATATCTTCCCGGCCGCTTGGGATCCGGAAGCGCAGCCGGAACAATGGGGCCGGGTGGCGCAGCTGATCGCCGAGCGCAGCCCAAGGCGCATCGCCATCAACATCAACCCGACGTTCGCGCTGGCCAACGGCCTTTCGGCTGGTGAGCATCGCCAGTTGCTGACCGCTCTGGGCCCCACGGCAGCCAAGCTGGAAAGCCATGAGCGCATGGCGCTGGGCTATCTGGAAACCCGCACGCCCGAAGACATGGCGGTGTATCAGGGAATCATGCGGGTGGCGCATTCGCTGATCCCGGAAGGCCTATCGGAAAAGGTGATCACGCCGGGCGTGACCACCACGCAAGACGTTGTCTGGTGGTATCGCGAACGGCTGGCCGATCTGCGCCAGGATGCCTGGTGCCAGCCTTCGGTAACGGTGCAGCGCGCGGGCGCTCCCGGTATCACGCCGGGCCGGCAGACCCTGCCGGAAAACCCGGTGATCATGCCCGGCGATCTGCTGCACGTGGATTTCTGTGCCGGCATGCTGGGCCTGAAGACCGACACGCAGCAACTGGCCTATGTGCTGCGCCCCGGCGAAACGGACGCGCCGGCGGGCTTGAAGGCCGGCATGGCGGCGGCCAACAAGGTGCAGGACGCGCTGGTTGCCAGTTTCAAGACCGGCGCCACCGGCAACGAAGTGCTGATGGCTGCGCGCCAGAAGGCGATTGCCACTGGCACCAACCCGATCATCTACACGCACAGCATTGGCCTGCACGGCCATGGTGCAGGGCCATGGATCGGCAATTGGGAACATCAGAACCCGATCCCCGGTCGCGGCGACTATCGCATCTATGCCGATACGGCCTGGTCGATCGAACTGGCGGCGCTCGCCAAGGTGCCGGAATGGAGCAACGCCGAAATCCGCTTCCCGCTGGAAGTTGATGGGTTCTGGAACGGCAGCAGCTTCCGCTGGATCGATGGACGGCAGACGCAGCTGCATCTGATCCCGCGCGCCGCAAAGTGAGCCGTGTCGGCCTTATTGGCCGACCGGAACACCCAACCACTGTTCGCGAATGAGGCTGACCGGGATCATGCCGAAGCCGCCCAGCCGGTCATAAAAGCCCTTCACCGTGAAGGTGCCGCCGGGCAGACTGGCGCGTTCCTGCTCGGCCACTTCGGCAAACAGCTGCTCGATCTGGGCCTTGCCGGTGATATAGCTGGGGCCATAGCCGGCCTGCCGCAGATAGAGCGACTGTTCAAAGCCGAGCAGCGGCAGATCGGGGCTCATCCAGCCGTTGGGGGTGCGCGCCACCTGCATCGCCATCGCGGCCTTGAGGTCGATCTGGTTGGTCTGGGCATAGAGCGACGCCAGCCCGCGCGCCGCGCGCTGGGCCTGCATGATCCACACCACTTCGCGCGACCGCGGCTTGTTGTCGAAAAGGCCGGCATCCAGCATCATGGCTTCCATCGCCGTGGCATTGCCTTCGGACCGACTGACCCAGATGTTGTACAGCAGCGGCCCGCGCCGGATCGGGGAGGGATGCGGGCGCACCTGCATCTCGGCGAGATCCCACCAGTGGTAGAAGTGGGCGAACAGGCTGTTGGGCGCGCGGCCCTGCGCGATGGCGAAGAAATTCTGTTGTTCGGCCGGCACCCATTTGCCGATGCGCTTGGCGAGTTCGGGCTTCATGTAGGGCTGGATGGTGGCGACCCCGGTCTTGTCCATGAAATCAATGAAATGATCGATGTCGGCGAGGCTCTTGGCGTCCCACTCGGCCTGACTGGCCGGGCTGGTGAGAGGCGGCAGCGCCTTGTGGTTATTTTCCTCCAGCCGCAGCCCGGCATGGGCGCGGGCCAACTCGCGGGACAGGATCGCCACCTCCTGCTCCCAGCTGTAGGGCGAAAGCTGGACGTGCTTCAGATACCAGTTATAGGCCTCCACCCCGACGCCGGATGGGCCTGACTTCTTCGGCGCCTCGGCCTTCACCCAGGCGATGAAATCCCGCGTGGCGGCCAGCGCTTCGGCAACGCGGCGTTCGAGCAGCTTGTGCCCCTTCACCTTGCCGGCAAGGCCAACCAACCCCCCTTCCTGTTCGGCCAGCGTGATCGGGCTGGCGTTCCACAGATCGGCGGCATTGCCGGTCAGGTTGCCACGCGCCTGGGCCAGCAGCGGCGGGATATGCGCCAGTTCGCCGGCCAGCCGATCGGCATCCGGTTTGGAGAGTGGGAAAGTGTAACGCCACGGATCGATCGGCGCGACGTGGACCGGGCCTTCATGATCGGGCGTGTCGCTTTGCGCATTCCACAGCGAAAGATACCAGGCCGGATCGCGGGCCCAAGGCTTTGCCACCTCCAGATCGAACTTCAGGCCGTTCATTTCGGCCTGCACCAGCTGCCAATCCACCTTGTCGGCGGCGGTCCAGCCCTTGGTGTCGATCGCTGCCAGCTTGGCCTGAAAGCCCTTCAGCGCCTCGGCGCGCGCGGTAACGGCCGGCGGCGTGTAATCTGGAACGCCCCCCGGCCCGCCGTGGAAGCGCCGCCAATCGGCAAACAGCGCGTGGAGATCAGCCGGCGTGCCGGCGAAAACCGGGGCAGCCAGCAACAGGAGAAGGGCGAGGAGGAGTTTCTTCATGGGCCACAGCTTGGCCCGGCCGGCTCAACGCTGCAAGCCGGTTTCCGTGGCCAGCCAGCGCGCCGCTTCGGTCGGGCTGCGCTTGTTGGTGGGGCGATCGGCCTGCCAGTTGGCAATGCGCATCGCATCCACCGAAATGCGGCCGTCATAGCGCGCCAGCCGCCGCACCAGATCATCGCGGCCCGGCGCCACCAGCAACAGCGCATCATAGGCGGGCAGCGCGCCACGATCATCGGTGAGCAGCACGATATCCGCCCCGGCCAGCGCGCCATCGCTGCTGTAAGCGGTGATCACGTCGGCTGCCCCATCCTTGAGCGCAGCCACCATCAGCACCGGGGTGAAGGCGCGCATGCTGGCAAATTCCAAACCATAGCTGCTGCGCATCGCTGTCCACTCGGTGCGTGACAGGAATTCCAGATCAGTGGCCAGTTTCAGCTTGGCCGAAACCCGCGCCAGATCGGAAATGCTGCGCACGCCCAGCCGCTGCGCATCGGCCCGGCGCATGGCCAGTGCGTAGGCATTCTCAAAGCCCAGCCGCGCTGCCACGGTGACGCCATAGCGGGATTTCAACTGTTCCGTGAGGATACGCAGCATATCGGCACGCGGCACGACATCGCTGCGGCCCAGCGCCTGCGTCCATAAGGTGCCGGTGTAATCGATGGAAATGTCGATTCCGCCGGCCGCCAGGCTTTGAAAGGCGATGCCCGATCCCAGGCCGGAACGCACGCCCGTGGGCTGGCCGGCGGCGCGCAGATCGGCCGCGATCAGTTCGGCCAGGATATACTGCTCGGAAAAGGTCTTGGTGCCGATCAGAACGGGCCGCACCTGGGTGGCCGGGCGGCTCTGCAGCCACCAGCCGGTGACGCCCGCCGCGAGTAGGACGAGCAGGACAAGGCCCTTGGCAGCCGGCGCCCAGCGCCGTTCGGCAATCCCCCGCTGGCACCAACCGAGTGCGCCATCAACGATGAGCGCCAGCGCGGCCGCCGCCACGCAGCCGAGCAGCACCTGTTGCCAGTCCTGCAACTGCAACCCGGCGAAGATCAGATCGCCCAGGCTTTCCTGCCCCACCATCGTCGCCAATGTGGCGGCACCGATGGTCCAAACTGCGGCCGTGCGCACGCCACCCATCACCACCGGGGCCGCCAGCGAGAGTTCAACATGGAAAAGGCGCTGGCTGGCGCTCATGCCGATGGCGCGGGCGGCATCACGCACACTGTCGGGCACGGCAGCCAGTCCACCCGCCCCGCCGCGCAGCAGCGGCAGCAGCGCATAGAGCGCCAGCGCCAGCAGCGACGGCAGCAGGCCCAGCGACGGCACCGGCAACCCGGTAAGATTGCGCAGCAGCACCAGCAGCGGGAAGAACAGCGCCAACAGCGCGAGGGCCGGCACCGTCTGCACCACGCTGGCCAGCCCCATCACCGTGCGCCGCAGCCAGGGCCGGCCCGGCATCAGCAGCACCAGCGGCGTCGCCACCAGCAGCGCCAGCGCCAAGGCCGCTGCACTGATCGCCAGATGCGCGGCCAGTGCCGAGGGCAGGGTTTCCCAGCCGGCAATCATTTGCCCATCCCGGCAAGCGCCCGTGCCTGCGCCAATGGCGTGGCCACCAGATTCTGCACCGCTGGGTGCGAATCCGCGGCCACTTCGGCGGGCGGCCCGCAGGCGACGACCCGCCCGCCATCCAGCACCACCATCAGGTCAGCCCGCAGCAGTGCATCGGCCAGATCGTGGGTGACCATCACTGTTGTCAGCCCCTGCGCCCGGTGCAGCGCCAGCAGGCGGTCGCCAAGCTCGTCGCGGGTTTCAGGATCGAGCGCGCCGAACGGTTCATCGAGCAGCAGCAATTTCGGGCTGACCGCCAGCGCCCGCGCCAGCCCCACCCGGCTGGCCTGCCCGCCTGACAGTTCGCCTGGGAAGCGCTGCGCCAGATGCGGCGGCAGTTCCAGCATCGCCATCAATTCAGCCGCCCGTTCCATGCGCTTTGGCTTGGGCCAGCCCAGCAGCCAGGGCACCGCCGCGATATTGTCGGCCACCGTCCAGTGCGGGAAAAGCCCGCCGCCCTGCACGGCATAACCGATTCCCCGCCGCAGATTCATCGCATCAAGGCCGGCGACATCGGCGCCGTGCACGGCGACCGTGCCGGCATCAGGCTCCAGCATGCGGTTGATCAGCCTCAGCAGGCTGGACTTGCCCGCCCCCGACGCGCCAACCAGCGCCACGAACTGGCCCTGGTGCACCACCAGATCAATGCCGGCCAGCACCGGACGGCCACCCAGCGCCAGCGTCACGCCCGACAGCGCCAGAGCCAGCTCTGGCGGGGGCACAGGTGGAGCAGGCGGAGCGGAAGCCATCGCCGCCTGTGTGGCACGGCATGGACGGGGCGGCCACACCCGAATCGCGACAGCCCGTCATCAAAAGGCCACTGGCTTCCAGCGTGGCAGCCGGCTACCACCGGCAACCATGCAGGGACCCCGCCATCCGATTGTCGCGATCACCGCCGGCGCCGCCAACGCTCTGGCGTTCGCGCCGCTCAACCTGTGGCCGTTGGGCCTGATTGGCCTGGCGCTGTTTGCCCATTTGGTCATCACCGCCGGCAGCGGCTGGGCAGCAGCGGCGCGCGGCTGGCTGTTCGGGACAGCGATGTTTGCCGTGTCGCTGAACTGGATCGCCACGTCCTTCACCTATCAGGCCAAGATGCCGGCCGCGCTGGGCTGGGTCGCGGTGATTGGCCTCAGCATGTACCTGGCGCTGTTCGTGGCGCTGCCGGCCGGGCTGGCGGTGCGGCTGGCGAAAAAGCCCGTGGCGCGTGCGCTGTGGCTGGTGGCGCTATGGCCGCTGGCCGAAACCCTGCGCGGCACGCTGCTCACCGGCTTTGCCTGGAATCCGGCCGGGGCGATCTGGCTGGAAACGCCGGTGGCGCAGCTGGCATCGGTGGTAGGCGGCACCGGGCTTTCGATGCTGGCGCTGGCCTGCGGCGTGGCGCTGCTTTGGCTGGTCCGCAATCCCGGCCGCTGGCGGGCGGCAGGCATTGGCACGCTGGCCGGTACCGGCCTGCTGGCGCTGCTGGGCGGCAGCATGATCACCGAAAATGATTTCATCGGCACGCCGCTGGTGATCGTGCAACCAGGGATTGGCCAGGATGAACGTTATGACGCCGCCGCTGCCGAACGCCATATCGCCACCTATATCAGGCTCACCCGGCAAGGGCTGAACCAGGCCGCGCAAGCCGGCCGACCGGTGCTGCAGAATGCCGAAGTGGCGCGGCGCGAGCTCACCGAAACCGAAGGCGTGGTCTCACCGGTGCCGCCCAGTACCGACAAGGTGACGGGCGAGATGAAGAACAAGCTGGCCCCCGGCCTTGCTGCGCCCACGCCGGAACAGGCCGGCGGCGGCACGGCGCTGCTGCCGCGCAAGCCCGCGTTGATCCTGTGGCCGGAAGGCGCCATCGACGCATTGATGGAGATCGATCCGCCGGCACTTGCCCGCATCGCCGGCAGCATCGGCCGCGGCGATCTGCTGCTGGCCGGCGGCACCGGGGTGAACCGGAATCGTGATGGTACCGCCCGTTATGCCAACAGCCTGTTTGCCATCGCCGGGGATGGCCGCATCGTCGCCCGGTTCGACAAGGCGCATCTGGTGCCGCTGGGCGAATATGTGCCGTTGCGCGATTGGCTGGAACCGCTGGGCATTGCCCGGCTGGTGCCCGGCGATTTCGATTTCGCTGCTGGCCCCGGCCCGCGCACCCTGATGCTGCCAAGCTTCACCAGCGTGTCGCCGATGATCTGTTACGAAATCGCCTTCCCGCAGGCCGTGGCCGATCGCGGCAACCGGCCAGGCTGGATTGCCAATGTTTCCAACGATGCCTGGTTTGGCGCCTGGGGACCACCGCAACACCTGGCGCAATCGCGGCTGCGCGCCATCGAGGAAGGCTTGCCGGTTGCCCGCGCCACCCCCACCGGTATCAGCGCAGTGATCGATGGCTTTGGCCGGGTGCGCACGTCGCTGGTGCAGGGCGAGATCGGCGCCATCGTCACCAGCTTGCCACCCCCGCAGCCCGAAACCCTGTTTGCTCGGCTGGGCCTGTATCCGGTGGCGGTGCTGGCGCTGCTGCTGGCGCTGGCCGGGTGGCTGCTGGAACGCCACCGGCCCACACCGCCGCCGCGGCCGATGCGCACGATCGCGGTCGAGACTGGCACGGTGTGAAGCGGATCGGTTAATGATATAAAGATGTCGTTATACGACTTGCGCCGGCGGGCCGCCGTGCGTATGAGGGCGCGTCCCCTCATCGTGAGAAGTGTGTCATGACCCGCAGCAGCTTCATCTTCACCTCCGAATCCGTGTCCGAAGGCCATCCCGACAAGGTGGCAGACCAGATTTCCGATGCCGTGGTCGATCTGTTCCTCGCCAAGGATCCGGAAGCCCGCGTCGCCTGCGAAACGCTGACCACCACCAACCGGGTCGTGCTGGCCGGTGAAGTGCGCGGCCGCGGCATGATCGATACGGCCGGCAATTGGGAACCGGGCGCGCAGGAAGAAATCCAGCGCGCCGTGCGCGAAACGGTGAAGCGCATCGGTTATGAACAGTCGGGCTTCCACTGGCAGAATTTGACCTTTGAAAACCACCTGCACCCGCAGTCGTCGGACATCGCGCAGGGCGTGGACGCCAGCGGCAACAAGGATGAAGGCGCCGGCGATCAGGGCATCATGTTCGGCTATGCCACCGATGAAACCCCGGATCTGATGCCGGCGACGCTGTATTATTCCCACCGCATCCTCAAGCAGATGGCGGATGACCGTCACAGCGGCGTGGCGCCGTTCCTGGAGCCGGACGCCAAGAGCCAGGTGACGCTGCGTTACGAAAATGAAGTGCCGGTGGCCGCCATTGCCATCGTGGTTTCGACCCAGCACGCGCCGGATTATTGCAAGCCGTGGGAAAAGGATGGCGAAAAGGGCGGTGATGCCGCCAAGTTCGCCGAACTGGAAACCTATGTGAAGGGTGTGCTGGCCAACGTGCTGCCGGCCAGCTTCCTCAGCGCCGATACGGTCTTGCACCTCAACCCCACCGGCAAGTTCGAAATCGGCGGCCCCGATGGCGATGCCGGCGTGACCGGCCGCAAGATCATCGTGGACACCTATGGCGGCGCTGCCCCGCACGGCGGCGGCGCCTTCAGCGGCAAGGACCCGACCAAGGTTGACCGTTCGGCCGCCTATGTGTGCCGCTACCTCGCCAAGAATATCGTCGCCGCTGGCCTCGCCAAGCGCTGCACCATCCAGCTGAGCTATGCCATCGGCGTCGCGGCGCCGCTGTCGATCCACGTCGATCTGCACGGCACCGGCACCGTGGCCGAAGCCGCAGTGGAAGCCGTGCTGAGCGACAAGGACAAGCTCGGCTTTCCGTTGACCCCGAAGGGCATCCGCACGCAGCTGGGCCTCAACCGCCCGATCTACCAGCGCTCGGCGGCCTATGGCCACTTCGGCCGCACGCCGGATGCCGACGGCGGCTTCAGCTGGGAAAAGACCGACCTCGTCGCCGCGCTGAAGGCAGCGCTCTGAAGCTGGCTGGAGGGGTGGTTCAGGCCACCCCGTCCAGATATTCGACCTCAGGCTTGCCGGCGAGGCAGGCACCGAGGCCCGGGCCGGCGGCCTTGAAATGGTCGCTGGCGCCGTGGGCCTTCAGGGCATCGGCATCGGCATAGACTTCCAGCACCTTGTAGGTGGTGGGATCCGTTTTCGAACGGGTGAGCTGATAGCAGAGATTGCCCGGTTCATTGGCGCGCACGGCCGCTGAAAGGGTGCGGAACACCGCTTCGAAATCCTCTGACTTGCCGTCCTGGATCTTCAGGGTTGCGATCACACCGATCATGCTTGGTCTCCGTTTGGGTTGTTGCCCTCAGGCTGGCCCAGCGCTGCGCATCCGCCTAGCTGGCGAAAAGATGGACGCCGCGCCTGCCAGCGATTAATATTGGCCCCGTTCACCGGGGGGACGAACGATAATGGCGACACGGGCAACATCCACACATGACTGGCTGGGCACGCAGGCGCGCATCACCGGCGTGATGGCGCTGATCTTTGCGGCGGCCTTTTCCATGCATCTGGCGATGGGTCGCTCCACCTTTTCCATGCCGGCGATCTGGCACATTCACGGCATCATCTTCTTTGGCTGGGTTGGCCTGTCGCTGCTGCAGGCCGGTCTGGCCGCCAGTGGCCGGCTGACGTGGCACCGCCGTTTGGGCTGGCTGGGCCTGGTGTGGATCATCGCCATGGTATTTGCCGGGGTGGCGATTACCATCGCCGTGGCACAGGCCGGGCGCACACCATTCTTCTTCCGGCCGCAGTATTTCATGATGCAGAACCCGCTCAGCCTGTTCGCCTTTGCGGCACTGGCGCTGAGCGCGATTGCCAACCGGCGCGACACCGGCTGGCACCGCCGCCTGCACCTGTGTGCACTGGCCAGCATCATGGGGCCAGCCTTTGGCCGCCTGTTGCCGGCGCCGTTCCTGATCCCGTGGGCGATGGAAATCACCTCCATCCCCGGCATGTTGTTCCCGATCTATCTGGCCTTTCGCGAATGGCGGGCGGGCGAAGGCTGGCACCCAGCCTGGAATATCGGGCTGGCCGCGCCGGTGGTGGCGCTGGCACTGGGCTTTGCCCTCGCCGCCACTCCGCTGGGGGCCGATCTTTATGCCAGCGTGGTTGCGGGAACGCCGGGCGCTACCGTCGACGGCAATGCCTTCGGCAACCCGCCGCCCGGCATGTAAGGAGAGCGCCTATGCGCCTGTTGTTGTTCATGACGCTGGCGATGGCAGGTGCTGCCGCGGCACAGCCGGCGGGATTTCGCACCGTTCCAGCCGAAACCGTGCTGTGGCAGCCGATACCGAACGGCCAAGGTGCGCAGAGCGCCCTGATCGCCGGCAACCCGTCGCAGCCCGGCACCTATGTGATCCGGGTGAAATTCCCGCCCCACGTGATGGACCGGCCGCACAGCCACAGCCGTGATCGGCATGTGACGGTGCTGCAGGGCCGCTGGTTTGCCGGCACCGGGCCGGATTTCGCGCCCGACAAGGCGCAGGCGCTGCCCGCCGGCAGTTACATGTTCCACCCGGCCGGCGGTGTGCATTGGGATGGCTCCAACAGCGATGACACGGTGATCGTGCAGATCATCGGGGAAGGGCCGGTCTCGTCCGCCGATGTCGATCCGGCGCTGGCGAGCTGGGTGAAGCTGCCCGGTTAGAGCTTGTCCACCGGCAACGGCAGCGGCAGGCTGGCGGCTTCATCCTCGATCTTCTTCAGGCCGCGCGCGAACAGCAGGCGATCGGCACCCTTGAAGCCGAAGCGCCAGATGATCAGGCCATAGCTGCCCAGAATTGCGAAAAACCCTATCGACAGCTGGATGGGTTCCGGCGTGCGCAACACCAGCAGGCCCACACCAAAGGCCGGAATGCCCGCCAGCAGCAACGACGGCCGCCAGCCAGACACGGCTTGACCCAGCCGCGCCTGCAACAGCCGGGATTTGGCCACCGATTGCAGCAACGCCGCGATCGCCAAGGCCAGCGCCGCCCCCACGCCGCCACCCAATGGGCCCGCCATCGGCACCAGCAGCAGCGACAGCCCGGCTTGCACCGCCAGCCCGATGACAGACCACATCAGATTGGCATTGCGCGCCACATAGATCAGCGCGCCTTCCGCCACGGCGGCTTGGGCGGCAAACAATTCTACCGTCAGCAGCATGGCCAGCACCGTCACCCCGGCGGCAAAGGCCGGGCCAAACAGGCCCATCGCGGCCTGGCCGGGGATGCCGAGCGCCAACACCGCCCCCAGCTGCACGGCCGCCACCCAGAAACTGATCTGGCGCACATGGCCCGCTGCCTTGGCCAGATTGCCGGCGGCGAGGTTGCGGGTTAGTACGGGGCCGAGAATCGGATCGAAGCTGGATTTCAGCCGCTGCGGCAGCGAGGCGATCTGCTGTGCCACATAATAGATGCCGACAATCTCCGCCGACGCAAAGCGGCCAAGAATGAAGATGTCGAGCCGGCGCGCGCCCCATTCGGCGATATCGGCCCCAGCCAGCGGCACGTTGGTTTTCACCAGTCGCCAGATGCGCCCCACATCCAGCCGCCACTCGGCCGGCCAGCCAAAGCGACGCAGCGCTGGCGACAGCGCCGCGAAGAACGCTGCCACCATCGACAAGAGATAGGCTATCAGCATGCCATCGCTTTTCCAGGCGGTGAAGGCCAGCGCCAGCGCGGCAATCGACAGCACCCAGGGTTCGATGATCGAACGGGCCCGCACCTGCGCGCCAACATCATGGTGGAAGGCAAGGCCTGCCAGCGCCACATCGGCCAGCGCGATGAACGGGATGATCAACGCAAACCAGCGATCAAGCTGGGCCAGCCGGGTTGCCGGGAACACGAGTTCGGGCAGCAGTACCAACACCGCCGCCCCGGCCAGCGACGCGACCAGCGCCGCCAGCAACGCATCGATCAGCGCCGCTGCTTCATCCTGCGGGCGCCGCGCCATGTCTTCGGCAAGGCCGCGCTTCAGGCCCAGCGTGGCCAGCATCGCCACCAGTTCAACCACCATGGTGGCATAGGCAAAGCGGCCCAGCGCTTCGGCGCCATACAAGCGCCCGGCGATGAACAGGAACGGAAAGCGCGCCGCCAGCCGCAGCACATAACCGAAGAAGCTGGTGCGCCCGCCCTTGGCCAGCGCGGCGGTTTCCGCCGCGTCCCGCTGGGGGTTCGAGGCCGGCGTTTCAGCCAACATGCACCCGGCGATAGCGGCCGTGCAGATAAAGCAAAGGCTCGCGGGCCTGGTCGAGCGCCAGCCGGGTTACCCGGCCGACGATTATGCGGTGATCGCCGCCATCATGATCGGCGTGCAGCGTGCAGGCAAAGGCAGCCTTGGCGCTGGCCAGCACCGGCACGCCATCCCAATCCTGCCAATCATGCTCGGCAAAGCGGTCGATGCCCTTCTTGGTGAAGCGATCGGCGACAACCTGGCCATCCAGATCAAGGATGTTGATGGCAAAGCGCCCCGATTCGCGCAGCACCGGCAGCGCCGATGCGCCATTGGCCGGGCAGAACAGCAAAAGCGGCGGATCAAGGCTGAGCGAGGTGAAGCTGTTGGCGGTGAGCCCGACACGTTCGCCCGACAGCGATTGGCTGGTGATCACGGTGACGCCGGTGGCGAAGCAGCCAAAGGCATCGCGCAGCAGGCGAGGATCGAAAGGGGCATCAGCGTTGGTCATCCGCCGTCCCCTATCGCGAATCCGCCGCCCGTCAATGTTGCGGATGCTCGCAGCGGCGCTATCGTGGCCCAACTGTCACAGCCGAAAGACATTGCATGATCGCCGCCGCCCTTGCCCTGCTCGCCGCAAGCGCTGCTTTGCCTACCAGCCTGCCAGTGGACGCTGCGACGCTGGCACGGCTGCCGGTGGCCAATGCAACCCTCACGGCACACGGGAAGAAGCATGCCTGCACCGGTGTCTGGCTGGCCGATCTGGCGGCGGCGGCCGGCCTGCCGGCTGGCGAGGCGCTGCGTGGCCCGGCGCTGACGACGATAATCGTCGCCGAAGCTGCCGATGGCTATCGCGTTGCCTTCAGCCTGGCCGAACTTGATCCCAAGCTGGGCAACCGCAGCGTGCTGGTGGCGAGCGCGTGCGATGGCAAGGCGCTACCACAAGCCGATGGCCCGCTGCGGCTGGTGGTTCCCGGCGAAATCCGCGCTGCCCGGTCGGTCCGCCAATTGCGGGCGCTGCGCGTGGTGAGCCTGCCCTGAGCCGTCAGAAGGTCTGCGCCCGCAGCCATTCGCGCACGGCCGGGCCGACATCGTCGCGCTCCAGCGCCAGCGCGATGTTGGCCGTCACATGCCCGGCCTTGTCGCCGCAATCAAAGCGGGTGCCGGTAAAGGTGAGGGCGTGGAACGGCTGCTGCCCGATCATCTCCGCCATGGCATCGGTGAGCTGGATTTCGTTGCCGGCGCCGCGCTTGCCCAGCGCCAGCACGTCCATCACCTCGGGCTGCAGGATATAACGGCCAATGGCAGCCAGGCGCGATGGGGCGGTGCCTTGTTTGGGCTTTTCCACCAGGCCCTTCACCTCGGTGATCAGGCCTTCTGATGCGCCGGGTGAGACGATGCCATAACGGTGGGTGTGCGCTTCCGGCACTTCCAGCACCGAAATGATATTTCCACCCAGACGCTGGTAGGCGTCGTGCATTTCCTTCAGCGCCGGATAAGCAGGGTTCCACAGCAGTTCATCGGGCAGCAGCACGGCAAACGCCTCGCGCCCCACGACATGGCGGGCGCACCACACGGCATGGCCCAGCCCGGCCGGTTCCTGCTGGCGCACATAGACCATGCGGCCCGGTTCGATCTGGGTTGCCTCCAGCACGGCGAGTTCCGCCGTCTTGCCCTTGGCCTTCAGGCTGTCGACCAATTCGCGGGCGACATCGAAATAATCCTCCAGCGCGCCCTTGCCGCGCGCGGTGACGAACACC
Organism: Sandarakinorhabdus sp.; assembly: GCF_032115815.1. GTDB lineage: Bacteria > Pseudomonadota > Alphaproteobacteria > Sphingomonadales > Sphingomonadaceae > Sandarakinorhabdus. The sequence goes on along the minus strand of NZ_JAUMBI010000194.1, from coordinate 336 downwards.
AATCGTTCGATACCGGCGGCAATGGCTTCATCCACCGCATATTGCAGCAGCGGCTTGTCCACGACCGGCAGCATTTCCTTGGGCATGACCTTTGTGGCCGGCAGGAAGCGTGTGCCCTGGCCGCCGACTGGGAAAACAGCGGTTTTGACTGGCTGAATCGACATATTGGCCCCTATGGTTGGCAATCATCCATTGCCAACCATTACGGTCGGTCAAGCGTAACTTCGATGAACGGCGTGCTGGACGCGCCGAGTCGCGGGCTTTTCAGCCACTTGTGCCGCCGCGCAGCAGCCGGCCGGGCAGCAAGCCGGTGGCTTCGCCATCGCGGTAGGTGAT
>NZ_JAUMBI010000193.1:0-8466 GCF_032115815.1 Sandarakinorhabdus sp. | reverse complement strand
GATCAACTCCTTCGGTATAGACGGCGGCGATCACCACGATGGCGCCCAGATCGTCGATCACGGCAATGGCGGTGAGCAGCAATTTCAGGCTGGCCGGCACCCTGTCGCCCAGCAGCGCCATTACGCCCAAGGCAAAGGCGATATCGGTCGCGGTGGGGATGGCCCAGCCCTTCAAATTGGCCGGAGCATCAAGGTTGAGGCCCAGGAACACCAACGCCGGCGCCGCCATGCCGGCCGCCGCTGCCACGCCGGGCAGGATCCGGCGAGGCCAGGTCGCCATCTCGCCATCGACAAACTCGCGCTTGATCTCGCAGCCGACGAGCAGGAAAAACACTGCCATCAACGCATCGTTGATCCAGTGGAGCAGGTTCATCGGCCCGACATCCACATGGAGCAGGTGAAAATAATCTTCGGCCAGCGACGAATTGGCGATGCCCATCGCTGCTGCAGCCGCCAGCATCAATATCTGGCCGCCCGCCGCCTGGCTGGACAGCAACTGACGGATAACGCTCAGGCGCAGGCGGGGCAGGGGCAAAGCCATGGCCCTGTGTTAGCAAGCCAGGCTCTGGCCTGGAAGCAAATCCGGTTTAGCGCGTGTAGTTGGTGGCCACCCAGTCGCGATAGCTGCCGTCCAGCACTGCCCGCCACCAGCCTTCATTGGCCAGATACCAGTGCAGCGTTTCGGCAAAGCCCTGCTCGAAGGTGCGGGCCGGGGCATAGCCCAGCTCGCCACGGGCCTTGGTTTCGTCAATGGCATAGCGCCGGTCGTGGCCGGGGCGATCGGTGACGAAGGTTTTGAGGCTGGCCGTGGGCAGGCCCTTGGCGGCCGGCGAGTCCGGGAAGCGCGCAGCCAACGCCGGATCGGCAGCAAAAGCCGCATCAACGGCAGCACACAGCGTTTCGATCACGGTCAGGTTGGGCAGTTCGGCGCCGCCGCCGATGTTATAGGTCTCACCCACCCGGCCCTTGAGCAGGCAGGCCTCGATGCCGCGGCAATGATCCTCCACGTACAGCCAGTCGCGGATCTGCATGCCGTCGCCGTAGATTGGCAGCGGCCGGCCGTGCAGGGCGTTGATCAGGAACAGCGGTATCAGCTTTTCCGGGAACTGGTAGGGCCCATAATTGTTGGAGCAATTACTGGTGGTGACCTGGAGCCCGTAGGTGTGGTGCCAAGCCCGCACCAGATGATCGCTGGCCGCCTTGCTCGCCGAATAGGGGCTGTTGGGGGCATAGGCGGTTGTCTCGCTGAACGCCGGGTCGTTCGGCCCCAGCGTGCCATAGACCTCGTCAGTGGAGACATGGTGGAAGCGATGCGGCACGCCCGACCCGGACAGCCAGACGGCCCGAGCAGCCATGAGCAAAGACAATGTGCCGATGACATTGGTATCAACGAACGCCGCTGGGCCGTGGATGGAGCGGTCAACATGGCTTTCGGCGGCGAAATGCACGATGGTGCCGATGGCACGGTCGGCCAACAGTTTTTCGACCAGCGCGGTGTCGCGGATGTCGCCGTGCACGAAATCAACGCTGTTCAGGCCTGCCAGATTGGCGCGGTTTCCGGCATAGGTCAGGGCATCGAGCACCACAACGTTGTCGTCGGCGTGGTGCTGCTGCCAGTAATGCACGAAATTGGCGCCGATGAAGCCGGCACCCCCGGTGACAAGCAAATTGGTCATGCGGCTATCTCTTTCAGGCAATCAATCAGTTCGTGGCGCCAGTGCTGGGCCGGACCGGTGATGGCCCAACTCGTCGATTTGTCGAGCACACTCCACGCCGGGCGGCGCGCCGGGGTTGGATAATCCGCGGTGGCGATGGGGATGATCGGCACGGCGCGGTTGAGCATTCCCAAGCGCACAGCTTCGTCCTGAATGGCGACGGCGAAATCATACCAACTGGTGATGCCGGCATCGGTCCAGTGGAAAATGCCGCTGTGGCCCTGCAAGGCCCAGATGGCGCGGGCCAGGCTGAGCGCGTGGGTGGGTGTGCCAACCTGATCGGCGACGACGCGCACTTCGTCGCGCTCGGCCATCAGGCGCAGCATGGTCTTGACGAAGTTGTTGCCGGCCGCGGCATAAACCCAAGCGGTGCGCACGATCAGCGGCGCCGGGTGGTGGGCGGCAGCGGCCTGCTCGCCGGCCAGCTTGGTGCGGCCATAGGCGCTGGCCGGGGCGGGCGGCGTATCGGGTCGATAGGGCAGGCAGGCCTGACCGTCGAAAACATAATCGGTCGAAACCTGCACGAAGCGGGCGCCAACGCTGGCAGCGGCAGCAGCGAGATAACCAACAGCCGTAGCATTGACCAGCAGTGCAGCGGCTTCCTCGGCCTCGGCCTTGTCCACGGCGGTCCAGGCGGCGGCGTTGACCAGCAGATCGGGTTTGGCCGCGGCCACCACAGCGGCAACCTGCGCTGCATTGCCGATGTCGAACTCAGCTTCTGGCGGCGCAATCAGGGTGACACCGTTCGGCGCGCTGGCGGCGAGCGCGCGGCCCAGCTGCCCACCACTTCCAGCGACGAGCACTCTCATGCGAACATCTCCGCGTCAGCCAACAGCGGCGCGGCCTCATCCTTGCCCGAAAGCTGCGGCGCCACGCCGACATCCGGCCACTTGATGCCGATTGCGGGGTCATTCCAGCGCAGGCTGCGGTCGCTGGGCGGATGATAGAGCGTCGTGCATTTGTAGAGGAAATCCGCCGCCTCGCTAAGCACCACAAAGCCGTGGGCAAAACCAGGCGGTATCCACAACATGCGGTGATTGTCGGCGCTCAGCTCCACGCCCACCCACTGGCCGAAATGCGGCGAGGACCGGCGGATATCCACCGCCACGTCATAAACGGCACCCTGCGTGACCCGCACCAGCTTCCCTTGCGGATTCTCCAGCTGATAATGCAGCCCGCGCAGCACGCCGCGCGCGGAGCGGCTGTGATTGTCCTGCACGAAATCCATCGTCAGCCCGGCCTGCGCGAACGACGCCTGATTCCAGCTTTCAAGGAAGAATCCGCGCGCATCGCCAAAGACCTTTGGTTCGATGATCAGCACGCCGGGCAGGGCGGTTTCGACGATATTCACCGACCGTCCCTCAACTGGCCCAGCAGATACTCGCCATAGCCTGATTTCCGCAGCGGCGCAGCGATGGCTTCCAGCTGGGCATCGTCGATATGGCCGAGGCGCCAGACGATCTCTTCGGGACAGCAGATCTTCAGGCCCTGGCGTTCCTCGACGATGCGCACATAGTTGGCGGCATCGAGCAGTGAGCCATGGGTGCCGGTATCAAGCCAGGCAAAGCCGCGCCCCATCATCTCGACATTCAGCTTGCCAGCGTCGAGATAGAGCCGGTTGAGATCGGTGATTTCTAGTTCCCCGCGCGGGGACGGCTTGAGGTCACGGGCCAGCGCCACGGCATCACCATCGTAGAAATACAGGCCGGTGACGGCATAATGGCTCTTTGGGTGTTCGGGCTTTTCTTCGATGGTTTCGGCGCGGCCATTTGCGTCGAACGACACCACGCCATAGGCCTTGGGATCATTGACATAATAGCCGAACACCGTGGCGCCATCGTCGCGCGCGCCGGCGTTGGCCAGCAGTTCGGCCAGGCCGTGACCATGATAGATATTGTCCCCCAGGATCAGGATCGATGGGTCATTGCCGATGAAGTCCGCGCCGATGTGATAGGCCTGCGCCAAACCCTCGGGCCGTGACTGCTGGGCATAACGGATGTTGATGCCCCAGTGGCTGCCGTTGCCCAGCAGATGCTCGAACGCAGCCGCATCGCCCGGCGTGGTGATGATCAATATCTCCGTCACGCCGGCCAACAACAGCACCGACAGCGGGTAATAGATCATCGGCTTATCATACACCGGCATCAGTTGCTTCGATACCGGTTTGGTCAACGGATACAGGCGCGTGCCTGAACCGCCGGCCAGGATGATCCCGCGTCGCATGTGGTCGTCACTCCTCTTCGGGCGGGATGGGGTTCCGCCCGTCTAATTGCTTATTTGGCCGCAGGAGCAGCCGGCTTGGCTGCCCCGCCCGCCGGCGAAGCTGCAGCGGCCTTTTCAAGCGATGCAGCTACCTTGTCGGGCGCGTCATAGCCCTTGGCATAGCTGATCTTCGCCTTGTTTGCTTCGCGCAGACGGGTCAGTTCAGCCTGCAGGCGCTTGCCCACTTCCTGGCGCTGGATCACCTGCTGGGCATAGCTGATGGCCTTTTCGCCAAGGAACGGATCGGACTTCATTTCGGCCACAACGTTAACATACACCACAGGCGCCGGTGCACCCTGAGGCTGATCGGTGTACATGAAGGGTTCGCCATTCGGCCCCTTCGACAGCTTCACGAACTCCTGGCTCAGGCGCGGATCGAGCACCAGCGTGTCGATCTGCTGCGGGGCGCGGCGATACTCGATATTCTGCTCGAGCAGCAGCCGTTCCACTTCCTGCATGGTCTTAGCGTCCTTCAGCGGCAAGGCGGCTGATTTGGGCGTGCGCAGGAACTGGATCTGATCCAGCGTCATGATCCGGCGTTCGGCAAACATGATCGGATTATCACTGATGAACTTCTGGGCGCCTTCACGCGGGGTTTGCTGCACCTTGCCAGCCACTTCGGCCTGCAGCGATTGCACCAGCAAATTTTCATCAGCGCGGGCCTTGGCCAGCACGAACTGCGGTGACTGGTCGAGCTTCTTGGTGCGAGCCTCGGCAGCCAGCATCTTGCGCTCGATCACGCGTGACAGGGCGACAGCCTCCACAAGCTTGCGCGGCGCCGATTGGGCCTGGGCACCCATGCCGCCGATTTCGGCATTGACCTCATGGATGGTGACATCCGTACCATCAACTGTGGCCACCACTTGGCCTTCAGGCGCCTTGGCGTCCTTGCTGCACGCGGTCAGCGCCAGCCCAGCCACGGCGACCAGCAACATCGGAACATGCGTCGTTTTCATCACGTCACTCCCACCATTTTCATTCACGGTAAACCGCCTACGGTTCACCAAAATCACGTCATTTCTTGCCGCTCTGCACCGCAATGGTCAATGGCGCGCAGACCTTGTTCAAAATGGCCTGCCGAACGTCGCGCGCAAGATCGCACGGGCATTACTGCCTTGTCGCCGCAGTAACCGTCGCAGGATTTGGCCCCAGCAAATCAGCCAATGCAGAGGCCATAGCCAGCGATAATGGCGCCAGGTGAAGCGCAGCCGCGATCGTGCCAGCCAATAATCGGCAAAGGCGCTGCGCTTTGCCTGCGCGCTGCCCGATCCGATCGAGCGGCCAGCCTTGTGGAAAACGGTGGCACCATGGGCAAAGGCGGTTTCGTAGGCGTGACTGCCCAGCTTGCGGTTTCGCACTGCCCAGTCGATCTCTTCGAAATAGAGGAAATAATCCTCCTCCATCAGGCCAACCTCACTGAGGAAGCCGCGGCTGACAGCGATGCTGGCACCCAGCACGAAATCGGTGGCATCGGCCACATCCTGCGGGCTGTATTTGATGGTGGCAGACTGCCCACCGCCCAGCGAGCGACCGTTGCCGGTGAATATATTATAGGATGAGCCGTTCAGCGCCTGAATGCGATCCGGCGTCCAGTAATGGCGCACCACCGTGCCACACATGCCGACGCGCGGCGTTGCCATCATGCGCGACAACAGGCTAATCGCCGCATCGGGCGCCACCACCGTGTCATTGTTGAGCAACCAGAAATGCTTGAGTTGACCATCGCGCAGCAAGTGCCGGAGACCCAGATTGTTGCCGCCCGCAAATCCCCGGTTCGTTTCGGAGACGATCAGCGTCAACGGTGCCACGACACCACCACTGCCAACGGCTGTTTCAGACAGTTCGATCAGCGGCACTGGCTTGGCCACGGGCGGCGTGGAAAAGGCCGCCATGTCGGTCGATTCCGGCGCCGCATCCAGCGTTCCGCCGGCCCATGCGCGAAAACGGTCGACAGAATCGTCGCCCGATCCGTTTTCCACCACCACGATCTTCATCGGCAGTGCTGATCGCAGCAGGCTTTCGAGGCACTCGATGGTATCGGCGGCGCCGCGGTAGTTGACAATCACCACCCCTAGCAGTGGCGGCAGGGGTGACGGGGCAAGCGCACCGGGGGTGCGGGCGGCGGTTGCAGGCGAAGCTATGTTCATGCCGCGCCGCCGTGCCAATGGGTGGCGGCATCCTCGCCAGTGGCGCCGATCACGCGCAGCATTTCAGCGCAGCGCAGCAAGCGGATCTGCGCCAGCACCGCTAGCCCGTTTATCTTGTTGGCCACACCCGTCAGCCGTTCGGAGGACAGCAACCGGCCGCCATCAATGATAATCGATGCCGGCATCAGTGCCGCCTTCAGCAACCAGCGCCACAATGGCCTGCCCACAGCACGATGCTCGGCCCAGTCATGGGCAACATGGCGCCGCCATTTCACCGTCAGGCTGGCGATATCGGTGCGCGCCGGGTGATAGATGCGCATGGCCGGAACATAGGCCGGGCGATAGCCTGCCGCGCTCGCCCGTTGCCCCCAGTCACGATCCTCGGCGATGCCGATGCCAGCGAAGGGGCCCACGGTCTCATGCACGCTGTGGTGCATGGCAAGATTGCCTGTGCCCGAAAAACCCTGCTTTTCGATATACATGCGCTGGCGGTAGGCGAACACGGCTTCATAGGCTTCCACGGCAGTCAGGCGCTTGGGATCGACAAAATCGATGCGCACGTCGCCACCCACCACGGCGCGGGTGCCGCCGGCTTCCACGGCCTCCACCGCCGCCTTCAGCCAGCCATCACCAGCCCAGCAATCGGCATCAATGAAGGCCAGCACCGGAGCATGGGCAACCGCTACACCGGCATTGCGGGCCGGGCCGGGGCCGGGGGTGGGTTCCGAAAGCAGGATGACGCCGGGGTGGGCGGCCACCACTTCGGTGGGCATTTGGCGCGAGCCATTGTCAACCACGATGATCTCCACAGCGCCTTCCAACACCTGCGCCTGCACCGAAGCCAGACAGCGAGCCAGCGCATCGGGCATGTTGAAGTGCGGGATGATCACCGATACCCGGTATTGATCCGGACTGCTTGCCGGCAGACTGGTCATTGCAGGCACCTGGCCGTCAGGCAGCCAGCCGGGCCATGGCCGCAGACATCATCAACAGCGAAGCGACGCCGGGATAGCCGAAGCGGAAGTGGGGATCGCCCGGGCCTTCGCGCCGTTCCAGCAGGTCGACGGTGTTGACGAACAGCTTTAGGTCGCGTTCGATGGCCAGCGGAGAATGCACGCCGCCCATCTCGGCATAAACATCATCGACGGTAAACCAGCCATCGGCCGAGCTGCCAGCGCGGGCGGCGGCGACCAGCAAGCCCCAGTGCACACGGGCTTCGTCGCGGGCCAGATTGGCCTGCACGCGGCGCGGAAGGCTGGCCTGCCAATCGGCAATCACCCGTTCCACGGCCACGCGGGCATCTGCATCGCCGACAACGCTGCGATTGTCGTTCATGGCCAGCAGGCCGGCCTGGTGGCCGAGCAGGCGCACGAGATAGGGCGAACCACCTGCCATCTGGGTGATCATCGCCAGCGCGGCCGCATCATAACGGATCTCGGCCGCGCGCTCACCAAGGCGGAGCAGTTCCTTGACCTCGCCACTGTTCATCGGCCGCATCGGCAGGCCGGTGATGTTGCGGCGGATCGACGGCGCATAGCCGATCAGTTCGTCGAGGTTGAGCGCGACGCCGGTGATGATCAGCTGCACACGCGCAGCCCGGTCAGAAAGATTCTTGATCAATTCGGCGACTTCGCGGCGGAAGTTCACGTCCACAACGCGATCATATTCGTCGAGAATGACGAGCACGCGCGTGCCAACCACCCCGGCCATAACATCAGCCAGCTCGCGGGCACCATATTGGCCCTCGGGCAGCATCACCTCGAACGTGTCACCCTTTTCGGCTTCGAGCGAGTTGGGCAGCACCGAGTTGTGATAGATGCGCGGGATGCGGGCGCACACCGACCGGAACATGTCCGAGAAATTGGCGGCCGTGCCGCAGCTGCCATAGATAACGAGATAGCGGGCTTCCCGCGCAGTTTCGGCAAACACATGGGCCAGGCTGGTCTTGCCGATCCCGCGCTCACCATAGATCACGACATGGACGCGCTGTTCCTCGACGGCATTGATCAGGGCAGACATGGCTTCGCGGCGGCCGGCAAAGGATTCGCGGGCGATCACCGGCTGCGACGCACCCAAGGCGTCACGAAGAGCAAGACGACGGCGGGCCGATTCATTGGCCAGATCGGTTTCCACGTCGTCGGATGCGCTGGCCATGAACCGCGGCAGCATCGGGCCTGGCTCGGCTGCAGCGCGCCTCCAAACCTCGCCGCTAGCGCCTGGCGTATCGTCGATAACAGTTGGTGCTGGTGCGGCCTGGTTGTCCAGAAGGCCGCCCGTCAGATCAGGCTCGGGCTGATCGTTGCCGACGAGTTCGGCCGTTTCTTCACGAAGCTTGCGTTTCC
>NZ_JAUMBI010000192.1:0-4421 GCF_032115815.1 Sandarakinorhabdus sp. | reverse complement strand
CAACGCCGCCATCCTGGGCCGCGATGATCTTTCCGCCACTGGCAGCGGCAATATCCGGTTGGCGACCGACGAATATGGCGGCGTCGTTTCGGGCACGCTCACGTTGTCGCGCGCCGATTATCGCGTCGGGCGCACCGCCGTGGCCGATGTGCCGGTGCTGCAGGTGACCGAGAAGAACACCCGCGTGCTCGGCCGTCGCACGGTGCAATATGTCGCCCCCACGCGCTGGCTGTTCAATCTCAATATCAAGGCCGATCGCCGACTGTTGGTCACCGGCATGGGCATCAATTCGGAATGGCAAGCTGATGTGCGGCTGCGCGGCGGCGCCACCACGCCGGAACTGTTCGGCCGGGTGCAACTGGTGCGCGGCGATTATGATTTTGCCGGCAAGCGTTTCCAGCTCACCCGCGGCGATATTCGGTTCGTCGGCGGCTATCCGCCCGATCCCATCATCGCCGTGACCGCCGAAAACACCGGCAACGGCTTCACTGCCTTCCTGAATGTGGAGGGCACGGCGCAGCGGCCGCAGATCAAGTTCAGTTCGGTGCCGTCTCTGCCGGAAGATGAAGTGTTGTCGCGTGTGCTGTTCGGCAGCCGGGTCACCGATCTTTCGGCCCCCGAAGCCATCCAGCTGGCCGGCGCGCTCACGTCGCTTCGTGGCGGCGGTTTCAACCCGATTGGCGCAGTGGGCAAGGGCCTGGGGATCGATCGGCTGCGCATCCTGCCCGCGGATGTCGTCACCGGGCGGCGCACCACGGTGGCCGCCGGGCAATATGTTGGCCGCAATGTTTACGTGGAGCTTGCCACCGACGCGCAGGGCTATACCGCCACCAGCATCGAGATCGGGTTGACCCGCACCTTATCGGTGCTCAGCCAGGTGGCAACGCTGGGCGGCACCTCGGCCAGCGTGCGCTGGAAGAAGGATTATTGAAGGCGGCTTACCGCCCGATCAACGCCTGCGCCGTGCGGTCCGCCACCACGTCAGTGGGCAACCCGCTGGTATCGGCCTCTGCAAACAAGGTCGTCAGGCGCGGGCCGATGGCATCCACCGCTGCATTCACCTCGGCCAGCGTCACCTTGTGGCCTTCTGTCTTGGCCAGATATTCGGCCACGACCGAGATGATGCCGCCAGCATTGATGACATAGTCGGGGACATAAAGGATGCCGCGCGCCGCCAGCCGGGCACCGTCTTCCGGCGTGGCCAGCTGGTTGTTGGCAGCACCCGCCACCACCGCCACGTCGAGCGCAGCAATGCTGTGCTGATCAAGGATCGCGCCCAGCGCGTTGGGGCTGAACACATCGGCCTTCACTGCCATGATCGCCGAGACGTCCACCTGGGTCGCACCCAGTTCGGCGGCCAACGCTGCGGCGCGGGCCGGATCGACATCGGCAATGGTCAGCCGCGCGCCCTCGGCGGCCAGCGCCCGGGCCAGCGCACCGCCAACACTGCCAACGCCCTGGATGGCCACGTGGAGCCCGGCAACACGATCGGTGCCCAGCTTGTGGCGCACGGCTGCCTTCAGCCCGACCAGCGCGCCACGCGCCGTGAACGGCCCCGGATTACCGCCCACTTCTCCGGCTGCCACCGGCAAGCCGGCCACGTGCGCCGTGCGACGGGAAACCACCACCATGTCGGCATCGCTCATGCCCACATCTTCGGCGGTGACATAGCGGCCGCCCAGCGCCGCCACGGCATCGCCAAAGGCTTCCAGCAGCGCTTCCGTCTTGGGCGCATCGGCAATCAGCACCGCCTTGCCGCCGCCGGCCTTCAAGCCAGCCATGGCATTCTTGTAGCTCATGCCGCGCGACAGGCGCAGCGCATCGGTGAGCGCCGCGGCCTCGCTGGCATAGGCCCAGCGCCGCACGCCGCCGGCCGCCGGGCCAAGATGGGTAGAGTGAATGGCCACGATGGCATGCAGGCCGGTGGCCGCATCCTTCACCAGCGCCACGCGTTCATGGGCGTCGAACCCTGGCGCGCCAGTTGCATCAAGGGCAGCCAGCTGCACGGTTGCGAAACGGGCAGCGGGGGCGGCAACGGTCATCAGCGCGACTCCAATGGGCGGGATTTCATTGCGCGATATTGTAATAAAATTTCCGTTCGACGCAACGGTCATTCACGGACCGGCGGGCGGAACTTCTGGCTTGCCACTGGCCCCGCCCTCGTCTATCCCGCGCCTCCCGACAGGTTCGTCGTGGCGACTGTAGCTCAGCTGGTTAGAGCGCTGGTTTGTGGTACCAGAGGTCGCGGGTTCAAGCCCCGTCAGTCGCCCCACCTGTTTTCCGCACTTCGCCGCACGCGATGCGCGTGCCAGCGTTGCCGGCCGGATCACTGCGATAATCATCGGCCTTGGCGTGCAGTACCACCGCCGCGCCATCAGCATCGAGCAGCGGCGCATCGCCATCGGTCAGGCGCAGGCCGGGCAGCATCAGGTTCATGTCACCCACGCCCTTTTCGGTCACGGCCAGATTGGGCAGATCGCCGGCATGGGCGCCCATCGGGTTATCGCGGCCATGCTGCTTGCCCGCCGGATTGAAGTGCGGCCCGGCGCTGGTGAAATCCGGGCCAACGCAGCGGCCAACGGCGTGCAGGTGCATGGCATATTGGCCCACAGGGAGCCCCTTTACCGTGGCAATCAGCTGCACACCTTCGGCCATCTGCAGCAATTCCACTTCGCCCAGGCTGTTGCCGTCCGCCGTGAGCAGGCGGGTAGAGAGCATCACCGACGGCGGCGCGCCACCCACCCGGCCCAGTGATTCCGTTTTGGGCCCGCACGCCGCGAGAACGAGGAGCGGCAGGAAAAGGGTGAGGCGGCGCATGGTGGCTTACTCCGATGATTGAAGCCCATAATGGCTGACCAGGCGATCAAGCGCCAGTTGCAGCACGAGTTTTCCGGCCCGCACTGGCCAGCCCAGCGCACGTTCGGCCGCTTCAAGGCCTTCACCCTGACAGATCACCCGCCAGGCGATATCGGAAAGGCCAGGGCCGCAGGCGGCAACTGCCGCCTCGAACCGGCGCTTGGCGGCGATCTGCCCGCCGGAAAGATCGGGCGAGTCGCCCTGCCCGCGCGTGGCTGCCGGCAATGGATCCCAGCGCATCGTCACGCGCGGCCCCAATTGCGCATGGTAATAGTCGGCGCGCAGCCGTTCGCTTGCCAACAATTGCACCGGTGAAACGTGGCCACGCCGCGCCAGCCACGCCAGCGGCGATTCGGCCAGATTCACCGTCACCCGGGCGCGATCGACGATATCGGGCGCCGGCAGGATGCGTGTCGCGAGCAGGCGATTTTCGGTCAGCGGTGCGATGTCCGGGGTGATTTCCTGCGCGTGGCGAGCCATCAGCTTTTCTCCGTTGCGGCACGTTGATGATGGATTACCTCTTGCACAGGAGAGGTATTGTAGGACAGAAATAACCAGAGAGGTTATTTGATCCATGCTCACCCGTATCCGTGATGTTCGAAAAGCGCGCGGCCTCACACTGGCCGATGTGGCTTCCGCCTGCGATCCGCCGACCACGCCGCAAACCATCGGGCGGCTGGAAACCGGCATGCGCACCGTATCGATCGACTGGCTGGAGCGCATCGCTGCTGCGATGGCGGTGCCGGCCTCCAGCCTGGTCTCCATGCCTGATCGGGCGGATGTGCCGGTGGCGGCGCTGATCGGCAGCAATGGCGCCGATGCCCCCGAACGGCCACGCACGTTACTGCCGCCGCAGCCGCAACCCGATCTGATCGGCATGGTGGTGGAAACCGCCCAGGGCGATTATCGCAGCGGTGACGAACTTTGGGCGCAACGCCTTGCCCCCGCCCAGTTCGGCCGCGCCATCAACCGCGATGTGCTGGCGCCGCGCCCGGCTGGCCGCTTTGCCTTTGGCCGCCTGATCGCGGTGGACGGCAGCCGCATCCAGCTGCTGCCCACAACACCCGGCGCACGCCAGCAGGTGCTGGCCGAGGTGCCGTGGCTGGCGATGGTAACAATGCTGGTGCGGCGGCCCTAGGCCAGGATCAGTTCGGCAGATTGCCGTTCAGCTCCAGCGCCCGGCCCGCCAGGTGCAGTGATCCGGTGACCAGCACGAGCGGCGGGCTTTCACTGTTGCGCGCGATGGCGCGCAGCGCCTTGGTCAGATCGGGCGCGGTTACGGCGGCCATGCCCATGGCTGATGCGGTGGCTGCCAACCGGGCGGGATCATGGGCAGCGTGGCCTGGCACCGGCACGGCATAGAGCGCCGATGCCATGCCAGCAAAGCTCTTCAGAAAGCCTTCGGCATCCTTGGCCGCCAGCATGCCCGTCACAAGCAGCAGGCGCTGGCCGGATTGCAGCAAGGGCCGCACGCTTTCGGCCAGGGCGCGGCCGGCGGCAGGATTGTGGCCGCCATCGATCCACAGGCTGCTGCCCGCCGGCAGCAATTCCCACAAGGGCCCGCT
>NZ_JAUMBI010000191.1:0-3346 GCF_032115815.1 Sandarakinorhabdus sp. | reverse complement strand
AACTGCACGCTCGGCGCGGATTCGGGCCGGGCGGCAAAGCTGGCCAGCTGCACCGGCGAGCGCAGGATCTGCCCGCCCTGCGGCGCCGCCAGCTGGAACACGGCATCATTCCAGCGCTGCAGTTCCGGCAGGCCGGCGCGGGTGCGCAGTTCGGCTTCCAATTCGCGCACGCGCACGGTGTTTTCCACCAGTTCGATGTTCAACTTGGTCACGGCGCGGCGCTCGGCGGCGGCGCGGGTGGTGATCACCTGCGCGCCGGCGACCACGATGGTGGTGCCGGTAATCCACAACAGGGCGGACAGATGCTGCCTCATGTGCGATCTCCATGGGCGGCGGCGCCCCAGGCGGGGGCCGCGGTGCGCACGGCGCTGCGCAAGGTGGCGCTGCGGGCACGCGGGTTGCGCGCGATTTCAGCCGCCGAAGGGCGCACGGCCTTCATCGGTTTTTCAAAGCTGGCGGGGCGTGATGCTGCCGCCAGCGGCGCGTGGCGCGAGGCGGCGGGCGCGCTGCCCGACCGGTCACGCAGGAAATTCTTCACGCGCCGGTCTTCGGCAGAATGGAAGGAGACAACCGCCAGCCGGCCACCGGGCTTGAGCAGACGTTCGGCCGCGATCAGCCCGGCATCAAGCTGGCCCAGTTCATCGTTCACATGGATGCGCAGCGCCTGGAAACTGCGGGTGGCGGAATCCTTGCCCGGCTCACCCCGGCCCAGCACGCGGCGGATCAGGCCGGCCAGTTCGCTGGTGCGGGCAAAGGGCCGATCGGCGACGATGGCGCGCGCAATCCGGCGCGAGGCGCGCTCGTCACCCAGGTGGAAGAGCACGTCGGCAATCTCTTCCTCGGCCGCAGTGTTGACGAAATCGGCGGCGCTCATGCCCTCCTGGCTCATCCGCATGTCGAGCGGGCCATCGGCCTGGAAGGAAAAGCCGCGTTCCGCCGTGTCGATCTGCATCGACGACACGCCGATATCGAAGGCGATGGCATCCACCGCGGTCACGCCATGATCGGCCAAGCCTTCGACCATCTCCGAAAACGGCCGGTGGATGAGGGTGACATCATCGGCACCGGCGATATCGGCATTCAGGGCGTGGGCTTCAGGATCGCGATCAAAGCCATAGGCGTGGGCCAAACCCTGCTGCCGCGCCGCGCGCAGATAACCGCCGGCACCCAGGGTCGCATCGACATAGAGGTCGCCGGGTTCCAGCGCGAGCGCGGCCAGCACTTCGGCCAGCAGCACCGGGACATGAGGCGCTTGCCCGTTCATGCGGCGGGCCCGTCGATCGGCAGGCCGCGCATTTCGAGTTCGGCCTCGATCTGGATGCGTTGCAGTTCGGGCAGGCCGGGCTGCGCCTTGAACGCCCACGGATCCCACAGTTCGAAATAGTTGAAGCTGCCGACAAACCAGACATGGCTGCTGATGCCGCTGATCTTGCGCAGCACCGGCGACAGCACGATGCGGCCGGCATCATCAATGGTGTGGGGCTGGGCGCTGCCGAACAGATAGGCGCGCTCGGCATAGGCTTCCGGGGTAACGGCATCGCCATGGCGTTCGTCGATGCCGGCCTGCAGCCGTTCGGCAAACAGCGTGTCAAAGGCCATCAGGCAGCGGCGGCCGGCGTGGCCAGGCCCCACCAGCACCTGCTTGCCACCGGACTTCGCAGTGAGAACGTCGCGAAAGGTCGCCGGCACAGACAGCCGGCTCTTCGCGTCAACCGCGTTCAGTCCATAGCCAAGATACGAATTTGCCGACACCCCATACCCCTGCCGCAGGGCGCCGTTGCAGCCAGTTTCGCCCGGATACTGCTGGGTCGATGAACGGCGGCACGGCGCATACACCCGCTGTGGAAAACGGATGTATCATGGGATTTGATGGGAGCCAATGGAATCTGATGGGCAAATGGCCGCTTAAATGGGGATATCCTTGGTGGAAAACGGCCAAATGGGACGATGTTCTTGCCTTGTTCTATGGTGTTTCGGTGTGTGATTTGGGCTGTGGATAAGTCTGTGGGGCATATTGGCCCGGATTCGGATGGGATTGACCCCCGCCGGGCCTGCCGATTCGCCCCGAATATGCGCCGCTGTTGGGCTGATCACTGATCTTCAACCGGCCTTGTGGCCGGGCCGGGGGCAACGCCGAGCACAGCCAAGGGCTCGCCGGCGCCGGGTTTGTCCTCGCGGCCGGTCGGGCGCAGGCCAGCCGCGGCCACCAGCACGATCAGGAAAACGGCTGCGAGGCCGGTCAGGCCCCAGCGCAAGCGTTCCCCGCTGCGACGCGCGCGAAGATCGGATGCAGGCGAGGTTGGGGGCAAATCCATCAAGCGTTGATTCTACGCCCTGGAGTCAGGCTGCGGCAAGCCCCTTGGCCGCCAGCCAATCCGGATTGTAGATGGTCGAAAGATAGCGCAGCCCGCTGTCGCACAGGATGGTGACGATCACATGGCCCGGACCCATCTGGCGCGCCAGCCGCACCGCACCCGCCACGTTGATGCCGGACGACAGGCCAAGGCAGATGCCTTCTTCCGCGTTCAGCCGGCGCACCCAGGCGAGGCCCTCGGCATCCGGCACCCGGAACTGGGCATCAACCGTCAGCCCATCAAGATTGCCGGTGATGCGCGACTGGCCAATGCCTTCCGACACGCTTGATCCTTCGGCCTTCAGTTCGCCATGGGCAAACCAGTTGAACAGCGCGGCGCCTTCGGGATCGGTGAGCGCGATGATGACATCGGGTTTTTCGGCGCGCAGGCCCAGCGCCACCCCGGCCAGCGTGCCGCCGGTACCCACCGCGCAGGTGAAGCCATCGATGCGGCCCTGCGTTTGCCGCCAGATTTCCGGCGCGGTGGTGCGGATATGGGCCAATCGGTTGGCAACATTGTCGAACTGGTTGGCCCAGATCGCGCCCGGGGTTTCTTCGGCGATGCGCCGCGATGTGTGCACATAATGGCCGGGGTTGGCATAGGGTGCCGCCGGCACCAGCACCAGTTCGGCCCCCAGCGCGCGCAGCGTGTCCATTTTCTCGCGGCTCTGGGTTTCGGGCATCACGATGATCGTCTTGTATCCGCGCGCGGCGCCAACCACGGCAAGGCCGATGCCGGTGTTGCCGGCGGTGCCTTCAACGATGATGCCGCCCGGTTTCAGCAGGCCCGCCTTTTCCGCATCCTCGATGATGCCCAGCGCCGCTCTGTCCTTCACGCTGCCGCCGGGGTTGAGGAATTCGGCCTTGCCCAGGATGGTGCAGCCGGTTTCCTCGCTGGGCCCCTTCAGGGTGAGAAGCGGCGTGTTGCCGATCAGGCTGATGATGTCGGGGGCGATGTGCATGGCGAGCTTTTACGCCCTTGCTGGCCCGGCC
>NZ_JAUMBI010000190.1:0-14125 GCF_032115815.1 Sandarakinorhabdus sp. | reverse complement strand
CTGCCAAGGGCCCGGCGCGCATCGCTGAACCCGCCGTAGGCCAGCCGCCCTTGCTGCAATGGCCGACGATCGAGCGTTTCACCCTGGCCAATGGCCTGAAGGTGGAACTGGCGCGGCGCACCACCGTGCCGCTGGTGCGCATGCTGCTCAGCGTGGAAGGCGGCCGGGCAGCGGATGAGCGCGGGTCGCTCGGCATCCAGTCGATGGCGCTGAACCTGATGGACGAAGGCGCCGCCGGCCGCAGCGGCACCGATATTGCCGAACTGCGCGAACGGCTGGGCGCCGGCATCGTTGCCTCACCGGGGATGGACCGCACGCGGATTTCCCTCGATGCGCTGAAGTCCAACCTTGGCGCCTCGCTCGCGCTGTTTGCCGATATCGTGCAGCGCCCGGATTATCCGCCGGCCGAGATCGAGCGCGTGCGCGGCCAGATGCTCACCGCCCTGCAACAGGAAGCCAGCAATCCGATTGGCATCGCTCAGCGCATCCTTTCCCCCGCGCTCTATGGCCCCGATCACCCCTATGGCGCGCCCCCCAGTGGCCTGGGCACCGCTGACAGCGTGAAGGCCATCACCCGCGACCAGTTGGTGGCCTGGCACAAGCGCTGGATCCGTGCCGATCGCGGCACATTGTTCGTGGTGGGGGATATCACGGCGGCCGAACTGAAGCCGCAGCTGGACGCCGCCTTCGGCAACTGGCGCGCCGATCCCGCCACCCCGGCTGGCACGATCACCGCCGCCGCCGCGCCGCCGCCGCAAGCGGCCCGCATCATCCTGGTGGACCGGCCGAACAGCCCGCAAAGCCTGATCCTTGCAGGCACCCTGCTGCCGATCACCGGCACGCAGGACCTGATCGCCGAACGCGCCGCCGCCGATGTGCTGGGCGGGCTATCCACCAGCCGCATCACCACCGACATCCGCGAGGAAAAGAACTGGGCCTATGGCGCCTATGCCGGCCTCACCGACGGCAAGGGGCAACTCACCAGCCTCGTCTATGCCCCGGTGCAGACCGACCGCACCGCCGACAGCATGAAGGCGATCATCGGCGATATCGCAGCCATCAAGGCCGCCAAGCCGATCACCGCCGAGGAACGCAATCGCAGCATCGCCAACAGCGTGCTGGCGCTGCCCGGCGAATTCGAACGCGGCACCGCCTTCCTGTCGGCGATGGAACGCAACCAGATCCTCGGTCGGCCCGACGATTATTACGTCACCGCCGCCCGCCGCCTGGGCGCGCTGACCACGGCCGATCTGAACCGCGCGGTGCAGCTGTTCGATACGGACAAATTGCTGTGGATCGTGGTGGGGGATCGGGCGAAGGTGGAGCCGCAGCTGAAGGCGCTGGGCCTGCCGCTGGAGGTGCGCGCGGCGCAGTAAGGGCGCGGGGCCCCGTTCTCAGGCCCCCGTTCTGATGCGGAACCAACAGAAAGCGGGCCGGGTGTGAACCCGGCCCGCCTTTGTTGTTCGCAATTTGCAGCCTGCCTGCCAGTAACCGACGGGCGGCAATATAAATGCGTTCAGGCCGCCACGGCCGCCGTCGCGCGGCGGCGGGCAACGGCACCCACCAGGCCGAAGCCCGCAATCAGCATGGCCCAGCTCGCCGGTTCGGGAATCGCGCCGCCTGTGGCAACGCTAATCTGCTGCAGGCCCGACTGCGGGATGCCATCACCGATAGTGCTGGTCGTGATGCTGATCCTGTTGCCACCGCCGCCGCAGGTGGCGTTCCCAACAAAGCAGATGAAGTTGATGCCGGAACCAATGCCCGGATTCTGAAACAGCGCCAGGCCACTGCCGCTGAAATTGAAGAACAGGCCGCTTGCTGTCGCGCTCAGGTCGCTGCCTTGAACCAGCAAGCCCGAGTTTGACGGGCCGGTCAGGGTGAAATTGACGCCGTTATCGAACAGGTCAAAGCCCCAATCGACGATATTGGCGCTGCCAATCGTGCCGATGGTGCCATCGGTTTCGATGAAGCCAATGGCGCCCAAGGTGGAGTTGCCAACATTGATGGAATAAACCACGGCGGACGCCGGAGCGGCAGCGAGAAGTGCTGCAGTCGATGCCGCAGTCAGAATGCGATTGAACAAGTTCATTGCCCCCAAAACATGGACAGATTGGATATGTGCCGGGGTTTTTCGTAGCGAATTACCGTTAATGAACCGTATAAATTCAGGCGGTGGAGTCTATACTTCGCCTGCCACGATCCGTTTGATCACCTTCACGAACGTCGCCGGCGGTTGACCGCCCATGATCGCGTATTTGCCGTTGAAGATGATGGCAGGGACGGCGGTGATGTCCTGCTCGTCGCGCCACCAATGTTCCGTGGCGCGCACGTCTTCGGCGTAACGGCCTGATTCCAGCACGTCGCGGGCGGCATTGGCGTCGAGGCCGGCTGAGACAGCAGCGCGCACCAGCGTTTCGGCGTCGTTGAGCGGTTCGGCGCGGGTGAAATGGGCTTCGAACAGGGCCATCTTCAGCGCGTGGGCCTTTCCGGCCTTTTCGGCCCAGTGCAGCAGGCGGTGGCAATCGAAGGTGTTCCAGATCATGGAGTCCGGGCCGCCCTTGAAGGTGAAGCCGAGGTTGTCGCCCATGGACTTGATGTGGCTGCGGGCGGCGGCGCCTTCTTCGGGCGGGCGACCATATTTGCGCTGGATATGTTCGGCGCTGTTTTCGCCTTCCGGCAGCATCTGCGGGTTGAGTTCGAACGGGTGGAAATGCCAGTCAGGTGCCACGTCGTCGCCCAGTTCGGCCAGCGCCTGTTCGAGGGATTTGAGACCGATCACGCACCATGGGCAGACGATATCGGAGACGAAATCGATGCGAAGCGGGGTGGTCATCGGCGGCTCCTCAGAATTCATGGCCCGGCGGCACATGGTGCGGCGGGGTGATGGCAGGGTCGCCCATTGTCTGGCCGGCGACCTTGGTGGCGTAACGGCTCCACGGCCGGTTGTGATGTTCAGCGCGGGTGGCGGGCAGGTTGCCGGCAAAACGAGGGTCCTGCGGGCGCACCTGGCCGTCAATATACCAGGCGACATCCCAGGCCTGCTGCACGGAGAGCGTGCCGGCGTTGCCCACCGGCATGTTGGCGCGAATGAAGGCGGCGGCCTTGTCCACCTGCGCCATGCCGGCGCCCCAGTTGTAGCTGGCCTTGCCCCACAGCGGCGGGTTGATGATGGTGTCGCCATCGCGCAGACCTTGCCCGTCTTCGCCGTGGCAGGCGGCGCAAACCTCGGTGAAGACGGTCTTTCCGCGCGCATCATCGGGCGGCAGCGGTGGCGCCGCGATGGCGGGGAAGCCGCGGCCCGGTGGCGACACGCCGATGCGTTGGCCCTGCGCCAGCCAGCCGGCATAGGCGCTCACCGCCAGCAGCACCTCGCCGCCCAGCGGCGGCGGCGTACCGTTGATCGAATAGATGAAACAATCCTGCACGCGCTTTTCAAAGCTGTTCATGCGCTTGTTCTTGTCGCGCCAAACCGGGAAATTGCCGAACGCGGCCCACAGTGGCGCAGCGCCGGTGGTGCGGCCAGCATCGAGGTGGCAATTGGCGCACCTCAGATCATTGCCGGCATATTGGGGTGCGGCAGCGCGCGTATCGGTGATGATGGCCAGCCCGCGCCGGATGGCATCGCCATCGGGGCCGGCGGGGATGGCGGATTCCGGCGGCGGGGTGGCCGGATCAGCCGCCGCGATGCCGGCGAGGGCCGCCACAGCCAGAAGGGGAAAGCGCCAGCGCATGCACCATGGCTAGCGCAGGCGCGCCAACGGGGAAACTCTCAATCGTTCGCAGCGCCAAAGCGTTCGGCATAGCGGCTGGTGATGCGATCCACCGGCATCACCACGAACACATCCACCGTGTTGAACTGGTGATCGACGAAGCCGCCATCACCCACCATGGCGCCAACGCGCAGATAACCCTTCAGCAGCGGCGGCAACGCGCGGGAAGCGGCGCGGCCATCGATGGCGGCGGCGTCGAGCCGGTTCATCTCCACCCGATGCGGCGGCAGCGCGCTGGCCCGCAGCGACGGCGGCGCCAGATGGTTGTGGTACAGCCACGACAGTTCGGCCAGGTGCAGTGTTTCATCGGCGCCGTGCAGCGACGCGCAGCCGAACAGATGGCCGATGCCGTGCTGGGCCAGATAGGTGGCGATGCCGCGCCACAGCAGCGAGATGGTGGCGCTGGTGCGCCATTCCGGCGCGACACAGCTGCGACCCAGTTCGAGCAGTTGGCGGCCGGGGCCGGACTGGGCGATCAGGGCGGACAGGTCGAACTCGCCTGCCGAATAGAAGCCGCCGTTGGCCATTGCCACATCCTGCCGCAGCAGCCGATAGGTGCCGACAACGCGCGGGCGCAGCGCATTGGCATGATCGATCACCAGCAGATGATCGCACACCATGTCATAGGCATCGATATCGCGGCGGGCGCGGGCGATCGCCGCCGTCGGCAGCGCGCCCATTTCATCATAGAAAATCGCGTAGCGAAGCGCCTGGGCGGCGATGACTTCGGCTTCGCTGGCGGCAAGCCGCACTTCCAGCAGGCCAGCCCGGTGGATGGGCGCGGCATGGGCGAGCAGGGCTGCGGGCAGTTCGGTGGCCAGAGACAATGTTGGCGCGAGGGCGACGGTCATGGTGCGGTAGGCTCCACTGGTTTGCCGGGCTTTAGCGGGCGCGCGTTACAGCGCCATTGCCAAGCTGTGACAGCAGCGTGGCGTGCGGGTTACACGCCGGTTGCAGTCTCGGCCGTGTCATCAGCCACCACCAGCCCGGCCCGCCACAGCCACAGGAAGATCAGCACGCCGGGCAGCGCCAGTACCGTGGTGAGCCAGTAGAAATCGACATAGCCCAGGCTTTCGATCAGCGCGCCGGCCGTGCCCGATGAAAAGGCCCGGCCCAGAATCGCCGCCGCCGACGACAGCAGCGCGAATTGCGTTGCGGTAAAGCGGCGGTCGCACAGCAGCGCCAGCCAGGCGCCCACGGTGACCCCGCCGATGCCGCTGGCGAGATTTTCAAAGCCCTGCACCAGCGCCAGCGCCCACACATCATGGCCGATGATGGCGAGCCCGGCATAAGCGGCGTTGGACACGCCCATCAGCACCAGCGAGAGGAACACCGAACCGGCCAGCCCGATGCGCTTGTAGATCAGGCCGCCGAGGAAGACGCCGCCAAGATAGCCGAACAGGCCCAGCGACACGTCGTAGAAGGCGACTTCTTCCTTGGTGAAGCCCAGATCATTGTAGAACAGCCGCACCGAAAGCTGGCAGACGGTGTCGCCGATCTTGTGGACCAGAACGAAGGCCAGCACGATCCAGGCACCCTTGCGGGTGAGAAAATCCGCCAGCGGCGCGATGATGCTGTCCTTGATGGCCGCGCTCAGCCCCTTGCCCGATTGCGGGGCGGGGGGACGATTGGGTTCGCCCAGCACGGCCGCTGCGATCAGCGATGGCGCAAACAGCAGCACGGCAGAGGCATAAGCCAGCGCCCAGCTGCCCCCCGCCGCCAGCAGCAGCGCTCCGGCGCCCGCCAGATAGCTGCCCATGCGCCAGCCATATTGGGTCATGCCAGATCCTGCCCCCATCTGGTCCACCCGCAGCCATTCGATGCGGATGGCGTCAATCACGATATCCAGCGTCGCCCCGGCAAACCCCACGGCAACAGCAGCAGCGGCAAACAACGCCAGATCGGCGCTGGGATCGAGCAGCCCGAGCCAGGTGATGGCGGCGCTCGCCATGATGATCGAGACGACCAGCCAGGCCCGGCGCTGGCCGATGAGATTGGCCAGCACAGGGATGCGCACCCGATCGATCAGCGGCGCCCACAGCGGCTTGAAACTGTAAACCAGCAGCGCCAGCCCGAAGGCCGTCACCGATTTCTTCTCGATGCCGCTTTCCGCCAGCCGCGTGGTGAGCGTGGCGGCGATCATCGCATAGGGCGTGCCCGATGCCATGCCGAGCGCCAGCGCGCCCAGCGGCCCGGCTTCGAAATAGGGTTTGATGGCAGCGAGGAGCGAGCGGTTGGGCGTGGTGACCATGGGCCGGCACCATGGCGGCGGCGGCCGGCCTGTCAATGGGCAGACGGCCTTTCAGCGTGGCGGCAGCCGCACCCGCTTGTCGCGCCCGGTCTCGCCGCGCACGATGGAGAGCGCGGATTTCGGCACGCCCAGCGCCTTGGCCAGCAGCGCCAGCACGGCGGCATTTGCCTTGCCGGCTTCGGGCGTGGCCGTCACCCGCACCTGCACGATGCCATCAGCGATGGTGAGTGTATCGGCGCCGGCATTGGGGGTGACGCGCAGCATCAGGCAGTCTTGCGCATCAGCCAGCGCGCGCAGGGCATCAGCGGCGGGGAAGGCGGGCTTGCGGGCCATGGCGGCAGCAAGGCGCGAGGCGGGAGCGCCTGTCAACATTGGCGCTTCCCGCCGGGGTTGCGGGCCATTAGACACGGCGCAACCAAGAGGAGGGTCCCCCCGATGAAATTCACCACCCGTATCGCCGTGCTGCTCAGCGCCCTTGCCCTGCCCGTTTTGCCGGCCGTGGCGCAGGCGCCGGTGGCAGCAGTTGCACAGGCCGAAGATGCCAAGCTGACGGCCTTCCTCGATGGCGAATTTGCCGAGTGGGTGAAGACGCAGCCCCAACTGGCGACCCGGCTGGGCATCAAGGCCGGCGGCGACCAGTGGAACGACACCAGCGATGCCGCTGCCGATGCCCAGGTGGCGTGGCGGCAGGCCAGCGCGGCGCGGATGAAGGCGACGATCGACCGCGCCAAGCTGTCGGGCGAGGGTCAGGTGAATTATGACATCTGGGCGCTGGAGGCGGAGCGCGCGGCGATGCAGAACGCCAACCGCGTCTATACCCCGCCCTTTTATTCGCGACTCTATTCGGCGCACAGCCAGCTGCCGGATTTCCTGATCAACACGCACACGGTTGCCGATGCGACGGATCTGAAAAACTATATCGCCCGCGTGCGGGGCATGCCGGCGGTGCTGGACATGGCCATCGCCCGCACCAAGGCCAGCGAGGCCGCCGGGGTGCGCGCGCCCAAGTTCCAGATCGAATCCATTATTTCCGGCGCCACCCAACTGACCAGCGGCGCGCCCTTTGGTGATGGCCCTGATGCGGCCTTGTGGGCCGATGTGAAGGCGAAGACCGAGAAATTGGTGGCGGCCGGCACCTTGCCGCGCGCTGAAGCCGATGCACTGCTGGCTGAAGCCCGCACGGCCATTGCCGATCTGAAGCCCGCTTATGGCCGGGTGATCGATTGGGCCCAGGGGGCGCTGGCCACTGCGCCGTCGGGCAAGGTGGGCGCCATCACCCTGCCGAACGGCGCGGCCTATTATGCCGCGGCGTTGAAGATCAACACGACGACCGAACTGACCGCCGATCAGATCCACGCCATCGGCCGCAAGGAAGTGGCGCGGATCGAGGCGGAGCAGGACGCGCTGGCGCAAAAGGCCGGGGTGAAGGATCGTCACGCCTATTATGCGCAGCGCGCGCAGCAATTCCCGGCCAAGCCGTTCGATGATGCGTCGCGCGAAGCCTATCTGAAGGAAGCCAATCGCTTCGTCGGCCATGTTCGCGGCCTGCTCGGCCCGTATTTCGGCACTTTGCCGGCCTATGGCATCGAAGTGGTGCGCGAACCGTCGTTCAGCGAAGTGGCCGGCGGCGCCGCCCACGCCAGCGGGCCCAGCCCGGATGGCAAGCGCCCGTCGCGCACCTATGTGCACCTCGTTGGCACGCAGAAGGACCCGGCCTCGCTCTACACGCTGATGTGTCACGAGGCGGTGCCCGGTCACAACATGCAGGGCGATATCCAGGTGCGCCAGAAGGGCGGCCCGAAGTTCCGCGCTGTCACCGGCTATGTCGCCTTCGGTGAGGGTTGGGGCCTCTATGCTGAAGCCATGTGCGCCGAAATGAAGGCCTTCCCCGACATCGCCGCCGATTTCATGCGGTTGGATGCCGAACTTTTCCGCGCCGCCCGTCTGGTGACCGATACCGGCATCCACGCGCTCGGCTGGACCGAGGAAGAGGCAGTGAAGTATCTCAACGAAACCGGCCGCGCTCCGCCCGAAATGGCGCGTTCGGAAGTGCGCCGCTACATCACGCTGCCGGGCCAGGCCACAGGCTACAAGATCGGCATGCTGAAGATCATGGAAGAACGCCGCAAGGCCGAAAAGGCGCTGGGGCCGAAGTTCGATATCAAGAGCTTCCACGATCTGCTGATCGCATCAGGCTCGCAGCCGCTTTCCATCCTGGAACGCCGGGTGGACGATTGGATTGCGGCGCGGAAGTAATCGCCAGCTTTACGGCGGCGGGCGGGGCGGATAGCGTTTCTCCAAACGAGGGGAAATGACATGATCCGCAAACTGCTCGCCGCTAGCCTTTTGGCGTCTGCCGCACCAGCCTTTGCCGCTGCGCCGGCGCCATTGAAGGACGCAGCGGCCGCCGCCGTTGACGCCCGCGCCGGCGAACTGGCGAACATGATCGATTCCGTGTTCAGCTTTGCCGAGCCGGGCTTCCAGGAAGTGCGCACCAGCGCCTATCTGACCGGCATTCTTGAAAAGAACGGCTTCACGGTGACGCGCGGGGTGGCGGGCATCCCCACCGCGTTCACGGCTACTTGGGGCAGCGGTGGCCCGATGATCGCGCTGGGCAGCGATATCGATGGCCTGCTCGGCCTTTCCCAAACGCCGGGTGTGCCGGGGGCGAAGCCGCTGGTGGCCGGTGCGCCGGGCCATGGCGAAGGCCACAACAGCGGCATGCCGATGATGATCGTCGCCGCGATCGCGGCCAAGCAGGTGATGGAGAAGAACGGCATCAAGGGCCGCATCATGCTGTGGCCGGGCGTGGCCGAGGAACTGGTGGCAACCAAGGCCTATTATGTACGCGCCGGGATGTTCAAGGATGTGGACGCCAACCTGTTCGCGCACGTGGGTGACAGCCTGGAAACCACCTGGGGGCCAATGGCCTACACCGCCTCGCTCAGCGTGGAATACACGTTTGCTGGCCTCACCGCGCACGCCGCCGGCAACCCGTGGGACGGCAAGAGCGCACTGGATGCCGTGGAGCTGATGAACGACGGCTGGAACATGAAGCGCGAGCATCTGCCCGTCACGCAGCGCAGCCATTATGTCATCACCGGCGGCGGCAACCAGCCCAACATCGTGCCCGACAAGGCGAGCGTGTGGTATTATTTCCGCGACACGCAATTGCCAGCCGTGAAGGCCATGTATGACGCCGGCAACCGCATCGCCGCGGGCGCCGCAATGATGACCGAAACCAGCGTGACGCGCCGCGTGCTGGGCCATGCCGCCACCAATTATGGCAACAAGCCGATTGCCGAAGCCGCCTTTGCCAACATGAAATCTGTTGGCCTGCCGCAATGGAGCGCCGCCGACCAGAATTTCGCCCGCGCCGTGCTGTCGGGCTTTGGCCGCAAGGACAAGCCGCTCGCCAGCGATGGCCCGAAATTGTGGTCGCCGGAAAATCCCAATAGCGATCGCAACGGCGGATCGGATGATATCGGCGACATCATGTGGACGGTGCCGACCATCACCATCGTCTATCCCTCCAACGTGCCTGGCATTTCCTATCACAACATCATGGCGGCCACGGCGATGGCGACGCCGATTGCCCACAAGGGCGCCGTTGTGGGTGCCAAGGTGGCGGCAATGACATTGCTCGATCTGATGACGACACCGGAACTGGTGGCCGGCGCCAAGGCCTGGCAGCAACAGGTGCAGTTCAAGACCGAGCGTTATGCGCCACTGCTCGGCCCGGAGGATCAGCCGGCCACCCATCTCAATGCCGATCTGATGGCGAAGATGCGCCCGCAGATGGAAAAATATTACTTCGATTCAAAGAAGTACAAATCTTATCTGGAACAGCTCGGCATCGATTACGAAAAGGCGGGCTCTGCTGCGAAAAACTAGCTTTCGCTGATCGCGGTTCGGAGTCACCATCCCGGCCATGGATATCGCCTTCAAACCGCGCCTACCCACGCCCGGCCAGCGCGCGTTGGCGGCGGGCATTCCGGCCGCGGCAGGCAAGCCGGCCAGCGGCGCGATGCGGGAGATACCGGCCAGCGCCTACACGTGCCCCGATCATTTCGCCCGCGAATGGAGCCATGTCTTCAAGCGGCTGCCGGTGGTGATCGCGCCGTCGGCGTTGCTGCCACAGCCCAACATGGCGGTGCCGCATGATGGGTTCGGCCTGCCGCTGCTGATTGCGCGCGACGGCAAGGGTGTGGCGCGGGTGTTCATGAATGTCTGCCGGCATCGCGGCACGCGGCTGGTGGAGGGCTGCGAGCTGGTGAAATCACCCGCGCTTGTCTGCCCCTATCACGCGTGGAGCTATGGCACTGATGGCAAGTTGAAAGGCCTGCCGCGGCCCGAGACGTTCGCGGGGCTGGACAAGAGCACGCGCAATCTCGTCGAGATGCCGAGCCTGGAGGCCGGCGGGTTGATCTGGGTGGGCCTGGATCGCGATGCGCCGCCGGATTTCAGCCTGGCGGCGGGGCCGCTCGCGGCGGATTTCGATGCCATCGGTTTTGGCGATCAGCATCTTTACGCGCGCCGCACGCACAAGGTGGCGGCGAACTGGAAGCTGATCATGGATGCCTTTGCCGAAAGCTACCATGTGCTGCGCCTGCACGCGTCCACCATCGCGCCCTATTTCCAGGATGGCGTGACCACGGGTGATCGCATCGGGCCGCACTCGCGCTCCGCCGTGGCGCGTCTGTCGGCGCTGGAGGGCATGGACCTTGACGACATGCGCGATCTGCGGCGCACGATGACCTTCACGTACAATCTCACCCCCGGCACGGTGATCGTCGCCAGCCCGGATTACATCAACATCATGGTGGTGATGCCGCGCGGCGTGGACGAAACCTGGGTGGAGGATTTCATGCTGATCCCCGAACCGCCCAAGGACGAGAAGGCGGAGCGGCACTGGGCGAAAAGCTGGGCGCTGCTCGATGGCGCGGTGTTCGGTTCGGAGGATTTCCGGGCCGCGGCGCTGGGCCAGGAAGGGCTTAAATCCGGCGCGGTCGATCATTTGCTGATCGGCGGGCTGGAACAGGGCATTGGCACTTTGCACGACACGCTTGCCGGGCTGATGGCCGAATAAGCGGCGATTTCCCGCGGCCACCCCTTGCAAAAGCGTGTCGCAATCCTAACACAGTAGCAAGCAGACGCCGCTGCTGATAGGCTGGCGCGTCAACAGGTGAGGACACGCATGTCGGAAGAAGTCGCGATCAAGCTGGAACCCCCGGTGGCGGTGAGCGCCATTGCGCCTGCGAAAGCGGCCGGCCTGGTGCCGCTGAAGGATCAGGAAAAGGCCCAGCTGGAAGCCAAGGTGGAAAGCTTCATCGATGAACTGATCGCCACCGATGCGGCCAGCCCGGAATTCGGCAAGAAGGTCGATGCGCTGGCCAACCTGGGTGCGACCGAAATTGCGCGGGCCGCCGCCCAGTCCAACCGCTTCCTCGATCGGCCGACGCGCGCGCTGAACAAGGAAGCCGGCATCGGTGCCGACCTGGTGCAGTTGCGCAAGATCGTCGAGGATCTTGATCCCGGCAAATCCGGCAAGCTGACCGGCCGCAAGAAGCTGTTTGGCCTCATCCCGGTGGGCGGCAACAAGTTGCGGTCGTACTTCGACAGCTACAAGAGCGCGCAGACCAACATCAACGCCATCCTGGGCGCGCTGAAAAGCGGCAAGGACGAGCTGTTGAAGGACAATATCAGCATCGAGGACGAGCGCGCCAAGCTTTGGGACGCGATGGGCAAGCTGGAACAGATGGTCCACATGTCCAAGGTGCTCGACGATAAATTGGAAGAGCGCGCGACCGAGCTTGATGTCGTTGATCCGGCCAAGGCCAAGGCCATCCGTGAAAATGCGCTGTTCTATGTGCGGCAGCGCACGCAGGATCTGCTGACCCAGCTGGCCGTGTCGGTACAGGGCTATCTGGCGCTTGATCTGGTCAAGAAGAACAATGTCGAGCTGATGAAGGGCGTGGACCGCGCCAGCACGACCACGGTTTCGGCGCTGCGCACGGCGGTGACGGTGGCGGAAGCCATGACCAACCAGAAATTGGTGCTGGAACAGATCACCCAGCTCAACACCACCACAGCGGGCATCATCGATTCGACCGGCGAACTGCTGAAATCCAACACGGCGATGATCCATGAGCAGGCTGCGGCCAGCACCATTCCGGTGGAAACGCTGCAGCGCGCGTTCCAGAACGTCTATCAGACGATGGACGCCATCGACACGTTCAAGATGAAGTCGCTGGAAGCGATGAAGACCACGGTCGACACGCTGAGTGTCGAGGTTGAGAAGAGCCGCGCCTATGTGGCGCGCGCCCAAGGCCAGGCCGAAGCCCAGATCGCCGGGCCACAGAACAACCTGACCGCGCTCACGTAAATGGCAAGCGGCGCACCGTTCGACGAAGCCGAAGCCCGCCGCCGCCGCCTGGCGCGGGCCGAAGCCATGCAGATGGCGCGCAGCCGGCGTTGGGAAAAGCGCAAGGCCAACATGGCCACGCGGGTGACGCGCGGCATGGCGGCGTTTGCCGTGATGCTGGCGGCACTGATCGTCTATGGCTGGACGGCGGGCGGCATGGGTATCGGGCTGTTCATTGTCTCGTTCCTGCTGCTGCCGATGGCGGGCATTGCCGGTATGCTGCTGCCCGTCGGCGGCCCGGACGTGGACGATATCGACAAGGCGCCCCCCGCCGAACTTCCGGCCATCACCGAGGCGTTCCTCGATCGCCAGCGCAAGCAGCTGCCGCGCCTCGCCGCACCGCAACTGGATGGCATCGCCGTGCAGCTGGCGGCGCTGGAAAAGCAATTGGCGCGCGTGCCGGCCGATCACCCGGTGGCGCAGGATGTCGGCCGGCTGCTTTCGAGCCATCTTCCCGAACTGGTGGACCGCTACACCCGCATCCCGCCGCTGCAACGCACCGGGCTGGTGGAGCACGACGGCCGCACGCCGGAAGCCACGGTGGTCGATGGGCTGAAGACGGTGGAAGCCGAACTCGCCCGGGCCTCGGCCACGCTGGCCGAAAGCGACCGCGACGGACTGCGCGTGCAGGGCAAGTTCCTGGAAGCGCGCTACAACGAAGGCCAACCAGGCGGCATGACAAGCGGGCGCTGACCTGCTAGCCTCATGGTCAGGGTCGCATCCTTCCGGGGGGAGCCACGGCCATGTCTTTATTGTCGATTGTGACCAAGGCGCTGAATGCGCTTGATCTGGATGACGAGGTCAATCGCCTGGTCATCGACCGTACGGTGAATGTGTGTCGCAACCGGCCGCACCCGTGGTCCACCAAGCATGATTATATCAGCTGGTCCGGCCTCACCGATCGCACCTACAACGCGCGGCTGCTGCCGGCCAAGCCCACGACCGGCCAGGGAATCGGCACCAGCCGGCCGCCGCTGCAGGCCACCGCGGCGCTGTTTGCGCGGCTGCCCGGCACCAACCAGCGGCTGTGCCCGAAATCCACGGGGCTGTTCCCGGCTTTCGCGCAATATCTCACCGATGGCTTCATCCGCACGATGCTGCACAATGATGATGACAAGGAAGATCGGCGCCGCACGACATCGAACCACGAGATTGATCTGTCGCCGCTCTATGGTCGCACCGAAGCGCAGACGCGCGCGCTGCGGGCCGGCACCGGTGGCCGGCTGAAGAGCCAGGTGATCAACGGGGAGGAATATTCGCCCTTCCTGTTTGGCGCCGATGGCAATGTGAAGCCGGAATTTGCCATTCTCGATCTGCCGCTGGGCCTGAAGAACGTCACGCCGGCCGGCAAGGTGACGCTGTTTGCGGTGGGTGGGGACCGGGTCAACGCCGTGCCGCAGACGGCGATGATGAACACGCTGTTCCTGCGGGAACACAACCGGCTGGCAGGCCAGCTGGCGGCGAAGAACCCGACGTGGGACGATGATCGCCTGTTCGAAACCGCGCGCAACATCGTGATCGTGATGTTCATCAAGATCGTGGTGGAAGAATACATCAACCACATCAACACCACCGAATTTCCGCTGCAGGCCGATCCGAAAGTCGCCTGGCGGGCGAAGTGGAACCGGCCGAACTGGATGACGGTGGAGTTCAGCCTGCTCTATCGCTGGCACGGGCTGG
>NZ_JAUMBI010000189.1:0-19118 GCF_032115815.1 Sandarakinorhabdus sp. | reverse complement strand
TGGCATCACCGCCGCGCCCGCCAAGGCCATCGCCATCGATGCCGCCACCGGTACCGCCGGTCACCCGGCCATCGACGGAATACAGCGTGCCGAAATCGAAGGTGGAACGGTTGGTGAGGGGCTGCACGGTGCCGCTGGTCGTGCCGATATTGATATTGCCGCCTGCAGCATTGCCGCCACGGCCACCGTTGGCCGTTCCAAGGCCGCCGCCGCCTTCGCCGCCAACCGCGCTGTTATCAACAATCAACTGGCTGGCGATGAAACTGGATCGCGCCGGCCGCGCCGCAATCACGATCTGCGGATCCGGCGCGTTGGGATCAACGGCGAACGCATTGCCACCCGCGCCGCCAACGGTCGTGCTGCTGCCGCCACCGCTGCCGCCGCGCGCTGCGGCCAGCACTGATACAGCACCGGCATTTACCGTCGTGCCTGGCCCGGCTTCCAGCGATTCCAGGATGAAGAAAACCTGGCCAACCGTGGCGTCGCCACCGCGAGCGGCATCCGTGGCGCTGCCCCCGTTGGCCTCCACCGTCAAGAAAAGCTGGCCGGTAGTCAGATTGGCGTCGTTAAAGCCGCCAAACAGCCGGCCCGATCGCGCCGCGCCGCCGCCGACGCCGAAGCCACCGAACGCATCGGACTGCATGACGACCTGGCCGGTGTTGATCTCACCCGATTGTCCCCGCAGCACCACGAACCCGCCGCGGGCCGCGCCGCCGGCACCCGTGGTGCCATCGCCGCCATTGGCATTGGCAATGAGGAACAGGCCGCCAACCAACCGGATGCCCTGATCATTGGTACCCACGTTGGGCCCAAGCCGCACGAACACGGCGGGCGGGTTGGCATCGCCGTTGTCAAATGCCGTGGCATTGCCGCCGATGGTGCCATCGCCGCCAGTGGCCGCCGCATTCACGAACACATTGTTCGAAATCAGCAGGGAACCGCCGTTTTGCATGTCGAGATGCGCACGCCCACCTAGTGCTGCGCCGCCGATTCCGCCGTCACCATCACCGCCATTAGCATTGGCGGAAACAAAGATCTGGGTGCCGGAAACGGTCGGGTTGCCCGTGGTGAACAGCTGGGCGAAACCGCCGGTGGCGGCCCCGCCGTCCACATTGCCGCCGATATCGCCATTCGCAGCGGTGGCCTGAGCCAGCACCGCAATCGATTGCGCGGTGACGCTCGTCCCGCCGTTCACATCCGAAACAGAGAACCGTGCCTGGCCGCCAATGAAATTGTTGTTGCCCACGCTGAAGCCGCGGTTAGCCTGAGCCTCGACCGCGATGTCAGTGGTTGTCAGCGACGTTCCATCGAAGATGCTCAGCAACGCCTGACCACCGGTAACCGTGCCGCCACCGATATGGCCAATGTCACCACTTTCGCCATAGCTGGCATTGGCCTCGACGCGGATGCCACCCGGCACATTCACGATGCCGCTCAGCCGGACTTCGGCAAGACCGCCGGTCGCATTGCCCGATTGGCGCCCGAGGCTGCCCGTGTCGGCAAAACCGCCTGATGAAACCAGCAAATTGCCGGCCATCGTCAAGGTGCCATCCGGATCCACCTGCAAGCGGGCAGTGCCGCCCTGGCCGCTGCCGCTGACGCCGTCAAAGGGAATGCCGCCAACGCCACTGGCATCAATGGTCAACGAGCCGGTGCGCAGGCTGCCGCCGAACGCGCCTGCGCTGGCGTTGCCGCCGGTCCCGGTGCCGCCCGCAATCCCGGTGCTCGACGCATTATTCCCAACCCCAACGGCATAGACGAAGGTGTTGCCCGAAACCTGCACCGATCCGCCGCCAGCGGCGCTCACCTCGGCGATGCCGGCGGTACGGCTGGCGCCATCGATGCCGCCGGTGAATTGGGTGGAGGCATCGGCGGTCAGATTGCCGGCCACCGTCAGCAGATTGCCCGACAGGCCGCGCACGATCGCCTGGCCATCGGCAAGTACCTCAAGATCGGCGGCAAAGGTAACCGGACCGGCAGTCGACTGCACCTGGGCCACATCCTTCGACCGCATGGTGACATTGGACGTGAAATCGGCGTTGTCGATGCTGATCGTGGCTGTACCGACGCTGCCGGCCACAGGCGTCAGGCCATATTGGGTCACGCCCTGGCCCGCGGGCGTGCCAACAATATCATAGCCGCCCGACAGCACGACGGCATTGCCCGAGATATCAGCCGCACCAGCAATATCGAAGCCAAGCTGAGCATTGCCGGTGATCAGCAGCGTCATCGCGTCGTTGCGCGGCACCGCCATCATGTAGATGCGGCTGAAAACGCCCTGGCCACCGATGCCACCCGGCCCGGTAATGCTGCCCGTCACCGTCTGGTTGCCGCCAGCAGACGATCCGACATTGGCGGTGATGTCGAACAGGCCGCCATTCAAGGTGAAACTGACATCCTGTGCCGCCACCAGCGCCGCCGAACCGTTCACATTGATGGCACCGGCATGGTTGAAGCGCGGCGCCACGGCGATCACATAGCTGCCGCTGTTGACAGCATTGATCTGGGCACCAGTGCGGATGTCGACCAGCGGCGTGCTGGCCGCACCCGCCTGCAGACGGAAATTGTTGGCGGCGTCCAGGTACGGCAAGCCAGCGGCCGCACCAACCGGATCATTGGCGGTGAGCAGCAGACTGCCGACATTGAACTGCGAACCGCCGTTGAGCAGCAGGCCGCCCGGCGCATAGAACCAGATGCGACCAGCGGCATCGCTGCTCACCGTGCCCGAAAACGCAATGGCGCGGGTGGGATCGGCTGCGATGATACGGTTGAGCACTGTGTAATTGGCGCCGTTGGTGCCTGACCCGCCCGAGAAACTGGCGAAGGCACCGGTTGGCAGGAAATCGATTGGCGCCGCGCTGATCGCAGTGTCGGTGGGCGTCCAGTTGATGGTGTTTTGCAGCGCGTTGACGGTGAAGAAATCATTGTTGCCGCTGGTGCCACGGGTGACGTTGCCCAGGATCACCGTTTCGGTGCCTTGGAAGGCCTGGGCGTGAGCTACCTGCGGCTGCAGCGCCAGCATGGCGGCCAGAACGGCGGGCGAGGCGCCCAGCGACAGACGGGTGACAGCACGGGCAGCGGAACTGCGGGCTGGGGCGCTTTCATCGAACAGGCGCATCAGCGGGTCCTCCAGGGCAGCAGACGGGTGGTAAAGGTCACCAGCATTCGCACATCGCCGGCGCGGGTTGGGCCGGCATCCTTCAGGGCGACAGCGCCGCCAATATCCAGCCGGGCGCGATCGCTGAACACCAGCCGCGCCCCGCCACCGGCCGAAACCAGGCTCACCGGATTGGCCACTGTTGGCCCCAAACCGCGCGACCAGGCCCAACCGGCATCGACGAACACATAGGGCTGCGCCGCCAGCTTCCAGTCTTCCGACACGATGACGGGATCAAGGCGGACTTCGGTGTTGAAGGCGGCACCATCATCGCCAGTCAACACGCCGGGATCATAGCCGCGACCCACAGTGTAGTTGCCCAGTGCAAAGCGTTCGAAGCCAAACAGGGCGCCGCTGGCAAACTGGCCGCGCGGCTGCACCGCGATGGTGACCTTCTTGCTTAGGCGTATTTCCGCCAGGCCGGTGTAGCGCAGCACGGTCGCCGTCGGGCTGCCGCTGATCAGGCTGGGCGGCACCACGCCGGCCCCGGCACACACCGCAGGATTGGCCAGGCAATCCGGGCTGGCGCCAAACACATCAAGGCCTTGCCGCAGTTCAAGGCTGGCCGCCAGCCGCCAGGCGGTGGTGCCGCCCGGGCCGCGGCCGCGCATGTCCTGCCATTCGCCATCAAGGCGTGCATAGGCCACGCGCAACCGATCGCGCGATAGCGGGGCTGCATTGAACTCGACCCGTTGGTTGACATAGTCAAAGCCGGCGCGGCCCACCAGCGTTGCGGCCTGGCTGCGCTTGAACGGATAGCTCGCCTCGACATTGGCAAAGAAGGTTTCGGCATCAACATCGGGCACGGCCGGGCCCAGGCCGGGCCGGGTCCACGCTTGCGTAACACGGCCGCCAAACCGCAGCCCTTCGCCGCCAATGGCGAAATCATGCCCGGCCTGCAGCACCTGCTGCTCATCGAAATCAGACGTGGCATAATAGGAAATGAAACTGTGATCGCCCAGGCCGGTCAGGCCATGGGCCTGCACGCGCACCTGGCCACCGTACGGCCCAGTCTGCGACGGGGCGAGGTTGCTCAGCACCAGATCGGCCTCGATCGGCCGGCGCCGCACGCTGACTTCGCCCACCATGTCACCCGCCGCACCGCCGGCCGGCTTGAGGGCAAGCCGCACATCCATGCCCGGCATGTCGCGCGCCAGCAGCAGATAGCGTTCGGCCTCGATGCGGTTGAACGGCTGGCCGGTGGCCAGTTTCTTCACATAGCGTGCCACCTGGCCTTCGTTGCGGCCGGCATCGCCGCGCAGCCGGACGGCCGTGAGCCGGGCATAGAGCACTTCAAAACGCACCACGCCACCTTCGATGCGCTGCGCCGGCACCTGCACGGCGGCCAGATAACCCAGTCGTCGCAGATGGGTGGCGGCCGCGTCGCGGATTTCGCACAGCGCCGATACCGGCACTTCCTTGCCCGCCAGCGGTTTCCAGAAGCCTTCAAGATCGCCGGCCGGCACCGGGCCGAGATTGTTGAACTCGGCGCGCGTGATGGTCAGCTTGACGTTGGCATAAGCCGGATCGGCCAGTGCGCAGGGGCTACGCTCGATATCGCCATCGACGATCAGTCGGCTGGGCTGGGTGAAGGTTTGGCGGCGACTGGGATCGATTTCTTCGCGCGTCGGCGCCCCTGTGGTTGCCACTTGCGCCCAAGCGGCGCTGGCCGGCATCATGGCCAGCGGCAACGCCAGCAGTGCCAGTCGCAAACGCCCATGTCGCATCGGCGACAGCTGCGTCGCTGACGAGCCCCGGTCCATCATCACGCCATTCCCTCGGCAACGAGTGTGTTGCGACCTTTTTTTATATACTAACTATCTAAGCCGATTTTGAATCGATGCGCCAGCGGCATGTGCAATCAGTTACGACGGTGGAAAATCGCGGTTGCAGCCGCATTCGTGACCCGGAGCGAGCGGCAAGAAGGTGAACAGCGCGGCAAGCCGGGCCCGACCAGCGTGGGCAGCATGAGCGGCGGACGGGCGCGCAATCGGATCGCCGCCACCATTTGCGTGAAATTACCGGCCGTGCGGGGTCGACGGTACGCTACAAAGTCATTCTGACTTCGATCGTGAACATGCGATTCGACACAATTTGTGCCGCAGGACTGCCGTGTCAGCGGCGGCCGCCGCCCTTGCGCATGCCGCCGCGGCCCCGACCACTGCCGGCGCCACCGCCCTCTTCGAACAGCGCGGCAAGGCTGTCGATGATGGTGCCGCCCAGTTGTTCGGCATCCATGATGGTGACGGCGCGGCGGTAGTAGCGCGTCACGTCGTGGCCGATGCCGATGGCGATCAGTTCAACCGGGCTCTTGGTTTCGATGTGCTTGATCACGGCGCGCAGGTGGCGCTCCAGATAATTGCCGCTGTTCACGCTCAGCGTTGAATCATCCACCGGCGCACCGTCGGAAATCACCATCAGGATGCGGCGGTCTTCGTTGCGGGCGACCAGCCGGTCGTGCGCCCACAGCAGCGCCTCGCCGTCGATATTCTCTTTCAGCAGGCCTTCGCGCATCATCAGGCCCAGATTCTTGCGCGCGCGCCGCCACGGCGCATCGGCCTGCTTGTAGACGATATGGCGCAAGTCGTTCAGCCGCCCCGGCTTGGCCGGACGGCCAGCCTGCAGCCATCCCTCGCGGCTCTGCCCGCCCTTCCAGGCACGGGTGGTGAAGCCCAGGATTTCGGTCTTCACCGCACAACGTTCCAGCGTGCGTGCAAGGATGTCAGCGCAGATTGCAGCGATGGAGATCGGCCGGCCACGCATGGAGCCACTGTTGTCGATCAGCAGCGTCACCACCGTGTCGCGGAACTGGGTGTCGCGTTCGATCTTGTAGCTGAGGGCATGTGCCGGGTTGGTGACGATACGGACCAGCCGGGCGGCATCCAAGATGCCTTCCTCCTGATCGAAATCCCAACTGCGGTTCTGCTGGGCCATCAGGCGGCGCTGCAGGCGGTTGGCCAGCTTTGTCACCGCTGATTGCAGCGGAATCAGTTGCTGATCGAGATAGGCGCGCAGACGGGTCAGTTCCTCGTCGTCGCACAGCTCGGCGGCGCCCACCACTTCGTCATGCTTGGTGGAATAAGCCTTGTACTCGAAATCGGGCGGCAGATCGGAAAGCGGCATGTTGGGCCGCCACGGCATCATGCCGTCCTGACCCTCTTCGCCCATTTCTGCGTCCGACACCTGATCGGTGTCCATCTCGACTTCGCGTTGCTCGGCGCCCTCGGGCGCGTCCGACGAATCCTCGGAACGGGTTTCGGTGGACTGATCCTGGCCGCCGCCGTCGTCCTGTTCCTGATCTTCGCTGTCTTCGCCGGGCTGTTCTTCCTCGTCCTGCCCGTCGCTTTCCTCGGTCTCGTCGCTGGCCTCGTCGGGATCGGCGCCCAGGCCCAGATCGGCGAGCACGTGGCGGATCAGCTGCGCAAACGCCGCCTGATCATCCATGTTGGCAGCGAGCGCATCCAGATGCGTGCCAGCCTGCGCCTCGATATGGCCGCGCACCATGTCCACCGCCTGTTGTGCGGCGCGCGGCACGTCGGCACCGGTCAGCCGTTCGCGCACCATAAGGCTGATGGCGCTGGCCAGCGGCACTTCCTCAGCAGTGCGGGCGCGCACGATCGGATCGGTGCGCACGCGCATTTCGGTCATGCGGTCGAGGTTGCGCGCCACCCCGGCCATTTCGGCCGCGCCCAGGGCTTCAAAGCGTGCCTGTTCCAGCGCATTCCAGATGTCCCGCGCCAGCCCCGATTCCGGCTGCTCCGCCCCATGCAGCTTGGGATCGTGGAAGCGGCGTTTCAGCGCGAAACTGTCGGCCCAGCCGCGCACTTCGGCCACCTGCTCAGCCGGCAGCGCCCGCGCCGGCTGCGGCACGCGGGCCTGATCACCGAAACAGCCCGGCTTGTCGGCCGTGTAGGCCAGCTCCATCCCCGGCGCATGGCCCAGCGCCCGCATGGTCGCGGCCACCGCCTGGCGGAAATCCTCGATGGGGCTGGTTTCGGCCATTCCCTACTTCTTCGCCTTCACCGCGATGCTTTCCGGCAGGTCCTCGCCGAACACGCGCTGATAATATTCGGCCACGATGCTGCGCTCGGCCTCGTCGCACTTGTTCAGGAACGACAGGCGGAAGGCAAAGCCGACATTGTTGAAGATCACCGCGTTTTGCGCCCAGGTGATCACCGTGCGCGGGCTCATCACCGTGGAGATGTCCCCGCCCATGAAGCCGGCGCGGGTCATGTCGGCCACGCGCACCATGTTGGAAACCGTCTTGCGGCCGGCTTCGGTGTCGAATTCCTTCACCTTGGCGGTCACAATGGCGCTTTCGGTGTGGTGCGGCAGGTAATTCAGCGTTGTAACGATGCTCCAGCGGTCCATCTGGCCCTGGTTGATCTGCTGCGTGCCGTGATAGAGCCCGGTCGTATCGCCCAGGCCCACGGTGTTGGCGGTGGCAAAGAGCCGGAACCAGGGATTGGGCCGGATCACCCGGTTCTGATCGAGCAGCGTCAGCTTGCCTTCCACTTCCAGCACACGCTGGATTACGAACATCACATCCGGGCGGCCGGCGTCATATTCGTCGAACACCAGCGCCGTCGGCGTCTGCAGCGCCCACGGCAGCAGGCCTTCGCGGAACTCGGTCACCTGCGCGCCATTGCGCAGCACGATGGCATCCTTGCCGATCAGATCGATGCGGCTGATGTGGCTATCAAGGTTGATGCGCACGCACGGCCAGTTCAGGCGGGCAGCGACCTGCTCGATATGGGTGGATTTGCCGGTGCCGTGATAGCCCTGCACCATCACGCGGCGATTGAAGGCAAAGCCGGCGAGAATGGCCAACGTGGTGTCTGGATCGAACACATAGGCCGGATCGAGATCAGGCACGCGATCGTCCTTCACCGAAAAGGCCGGCACTTGCATGTCGATATCGACGCCGAACACCTCGCGGGCATCCACCGTGATGTCCGGCGCGTTCATCGCCACCGGCGGGGTTTCTTGGGCTTCGCTCACGTCTGGTTCGACTCCGTCTTGAATCCGGCTGCTGCCTTGAGGTGCGTAAAGGCGTTGACCACCGCCTGCAACTTCCCTTCGTGGCTTCTGTCCCCCCCATTGCTGTCAGGGTGGTAGCGGCGCACGAGCCCGCGATAGGCGCGGCGGATGTCGGCCGGCGTGGCATTGCGGTCAAGCCCCAGCGCGCCCAGCGCCTGCGCGTCGCCCTTTTCGGCCCAGCGGCCAGGAGATGGGCGCGACGGCCGCAGCGGCTCATCAAACAACCCATGCGGATCGCCAAAGGTGAAGGCCATGCGGCCGCCGCGCACCACATCCTTCTCCCACCCGGCCAGCGGCGATTGGGCGGCATGAATCTCGTCGGGCGAGAGGCCATCGAAAAAATTATAGCCGGCGTTGAAGGCCCGGACATGATCGAGGCACAGATACTGCCAGCCGCCGACATCGCCCGGCACCCGATTGGATCGCGGCGCCCGGAATTCGCCACTGCCGGCACAACCCGGCCACGCACAGGCCTGCGGCTCGGGGGTTTCCACCCGCCCATGCCACCGGCTGTGGCGAGGTTGGCTCTGGCTTGAAATTGCTGTCGTCCTTTTGTCTGCCCGGTCTATAACGGTGTGCAAAGGAGAAGATATGGGCAAGGTTGCCGCAGAAATCCAATCCCGGCTGATGGCCGCACTGGCGCCAACGGCGCTTGAGGTGATCGACGACAGCGCGTCGCACCATGGCCACGCCGGCCATCGCGGCGATGATGCCGAATCGCACTTCACCGTGAAGATCAGCGCCGCCAGCTTTGCCGGGCAAAGCCGCATTGCCCGCCAGCGCGCCGTCTATGCAGCGCTGGGCGATCTGATGGCCCCCGATCGCATTCACGCGCTGCGCATCGTCGCATCGGCCCCCGGCGAAGCCTGATGCGCGCCGCGATGGCTGCCCTTGCCCTGCTGGTCGCTGCACCAACGCTGGCCGCCACCGAAGCGGCCGGCAGCCTGGACGGTGTCACCATCATCGATCGGCTGGACGTGAACGACATCGCCGCTGGCAGCGTGCAGCGCTTCTGGTTCCGCGCCGGGATGAGCCCCATCGGCCAACCGTGGCTGGTGCCGGTTGTGGTGGTAAAGGGTGCGCAGCCCGGCCCGCGCCTCCTGCTCACGGCCGGCATTCACGGGGATGAACTGAACGGCATCGCCGTGCTGCACCGGCTGGCGAACGGCATCGATCCGGCGCAACTGGCCGGCACCCTCACGCTGGTGCCCGGCCTCAATCCGCCCGGCCTGCTGCAATCCACACGGCAATGGACGCCGGACTGGTCGCGCAGTGCCCCCAATCTGAACCGCGAGCTGCCCGGCAAGGAAGGCGGCTCAGCCATCGCCGATTTCGCCGGCCGGCTGTGGAGCCGCCTCATCCGCCCCAATGCTGACAGCGCGGTCGATCTCCACACCCAATCGCGCGGTACTGCCTACATGATGTATGCCTTTGCCTCCACGCCGCGCACCCGCCGCATGGCTGAACTGGTAGCGCCCGACATCATCAAGATGGACAAGGGCGACAAGGGCACGGTGGAAAACACGCTGACCGATGATGGCGTACCCGCCATCACGCTGGAACTGGGCCGGCCCGAAATGTTCGACGACACAATGATCGCCCGCGCCGAAGCCGGCCTGACCAATCTGATGCGCGAAATGAAGATGCTGTCCGGCAAGGTGACGCCGCCGCCAGCCGGCCTGACAGTGGCCAATGATATCGTTGCCGTCCGCGCGCGCCTGCCCGGCTGGGCCCGCCTGCTGCTGCCGATCGGCAGCGCGGTGAAGAAGGATCAACCGATTGCCGAGGTGCGCGATGCCTTTGGCCGCAGCATGGAAACGGTGGTGGCACCCGTCGATGGCCGCATCAACATGATCACCACCGATCCCCGCGTCGCCGCCGGCGACACGATTGCCCGCATCGTCTGGTGGTCCCCCGATCCTGCCTGCCAGAACGGTTGTTGAAACGCAGGTGTTGAGTTGGGCGGGCGCAGCGGCTATCCGCAGCTTCTAAGCACTTGGGGGCCGGATTAGCTCAGCGGTAGAGCAGCGGTTTTGTAAACCGAAGGTCGGGGGTTCAATCCCCTCATCCGGCACCACCCAGCCGCCTGACCCGGGATTAGCCGGGATAAAGCGGGATAGGGCGGGATTGTTCTCGCGTTTTCCGGCGGTTGTCGGGGCCCAGCGCATCGCGCTTTTCGCCAGAGACACATATGCGCGGCGCGCGCTGCCAGGATTCGGCCAATCATCTCTGAGGCCCAAATAAGCAGTCGTCAGATGCGATGGTAAAATGATGCGGGCGGGACGCCGTTCGCGTCGAACCGCCGAGCGTAGCTCTAGGCGAACCCGAGCAGGCGGCGCTGCTCATTCCAGTCGAGCGGGAGGTTCGTGATCTTGGCAAGACGCTGCCGAGTGAGTGATGGCGGCTGGCGGCCCTCAATGATTGCCTGGACGATGGATGGCGCCAAGGTCGCCAGGCGCAGCAGCAAGGTGAAGTAGTTGTTGGTGTAGCCTAGAGCTTTTGCAGCTTCAGCAACGCTTTGGTCCTTGGCTGCGTGCATCGCAGCATTTGCGGCACGCGCTGTTGCCAGCAAGCGGATCAGCGCCGGGTCAGCCACTGTCTGCTCGTTGCTCTGCGGCTCGGCAATTACCAGTCGGACCTCCGGTCCTCTGCGCAGCTTCACAATAGGTGCAGAAAGCAGGTGGCTCACCGCCTCGGCTGCATCGGTGCTGGCAACGCTGATCGCCAGGTCGCCTATCATTGGTAAAAGCGGCTGCAAGCTGATCAAGACATCAACGTGATCGTCCTTCAGATCGACGCGGCGCACGATGCTGCGGAGCGTTAGCGGGGATGCCGCGAGTTCGAGTGACAGGTACTGCGCCCTCGACAAGATGGCTTCCAGCGCCCTGGCATCAGGATCTGCGGTCGCTTCGACGGCATCCTGAACGGCCCGGCGATCACGAAGGAATGCGTGTACTCGATTGACGATCAGTGCCTCAGTGTCATGGGCCGGAACTCGCCACGCTGCGCCAGGTGCCTTGACCACCGCATCCACTGCGGTGACATAATAATGGTATCGCTTCGCGCCCTTGGCTGCCTGGCTGGACTTCATCCGGCGGCCAAGGCCATCGAACATTAGCCCGCCGAGAAGATTGGCATGGCGCAGGATCTGGTCGTGCTTTCGCGCGACGCCGTTGCCTGCAAGTTGTGCCTGCACGGCATCCCACACTTCGGGGGCAATGATCGCGTCATGCTCGCCCGGGAAGTGCTCATTCTTGTGGCGGATCTGGCCGATGTAAATCCGGTTGACCAAGAGGTGCGCAAGCCCGCCGCGCGTCCAAGCAATCCCACCCCGCCGCTTCTTGCCCTCGCCCGCAAACAGCTTGGTCTTCACACCATCGCGATCAAGCGATTCAACCGTCGCGACGACCGAACCCAGCTGAAGATATCGGTCGAAGATCAACCTGACCGTCTCCGCTTCGGTCTGGTTTACGACGAGCTTTCGGTCCTGGACATCGTATCCGAGCGGCACTGGTCCTCCCATCCACATGCCTTTGCGCTTCGACGCCGCAATCTTGTCGCGGATGCGCTCGCCGGTGACCTCGCGCTCGAATTGGGCGAAGGACAGGAGGACGTTGAGCGTCAGCCGGCCCATACTGGTAGTCGTGTTGAACGACTGGGTGACCGATACGAAGCTGGCGCCCGCCTTATCTAGCACCTCCACAATCTTCGCAAAATCAGCAAGGCTGCGGGTCAACCGGTCCACCTTGTAGACAACGATGACGTGGATGCACCCGGCCTCAACCTCCGCCATCAGCTGGGAAAGTCCGGGCCGGTTCATGTTGCCGCCGGAAAACCCCCCGTCATCATACATCTCTGGCGAGAGCACCCAGCCTTCGTGACGCTGGCTTGTAACATAGGCGGCGCAAGCCTCACGCTGGGCATCCAGGCTGTTGAATGCCTGTTCCAAACCCTCCTCGGTCGACTTGCGGGTGTAGATGGCGCAACGGATGACCTTGCTTTGCGTCATGATACTGACGCCCGCGATGCTGCCCGTCGCGTCGCCGATGATGCGGCGGCCCCTGTCGTGGTGCGACCGGCACGGACACCGAAGAACCGCGGGCCCGACCAATGCGCGCCGGTAATCGCTGCAGCGACCTGTGTCAGGGAACTGAACTGCTGATCCCCCAGCGAGTATCCATCGTCGGTCACTAGCACACTGTAGGTCTTGCCGTTCCAGCTTCGCACCAGCCTGGTGCCAGGCTTCAAGCGCTGTTCGCGGTTGACCCGAGGATCGGCGTTTTCGGACCGTTCGAGTTGCCGAGCTGTCCGATCGAGCAGGCTCCCAAAGGCCGCTGAGAGCCCTCCGAGAGACCGCTCCTGCACCCGAAATGCAATGCCGCGCAGCAGCAGATCGGGAGTCAGTCGCGCAGGAGACGCCCGATAGACGCGGCGCCATTCGGCACGAAGCTGGGCGGGAGACATGGCTGCAAGAGCCGCCAGTTGAT
Source organism: Sandarakinorhabdus sp. (assembly GCF_032115815.1). Classification (GTDB taxonomy): domain Bacteria; phylum Pseudomonadota; class Alphaproteobacteria; order Sphingomonadales; family Sphingomonadaceae; genus Sandarakinorhabdus. The sequence continues at coordinate 6,434 of NZ_JAUMBI010000189.1, read as the reverse complement.
CGGTGATGTCTGCCATGATCAGGCTGCCTGGGTCGCGGCGGCGATAGTGATAGCCTCATCCGTTACGACGTCGGCGGCCACGATCCGATAACTGCCTTCGCCTGACTTGCGTGTCTCTCGAACAAGCCTCGCGCCTTTCTTGCGCATGCCTGAGAGGAGCGCGCGCACGCTGTGGGGTTGCCATTGGGTAGCCGCGCAGAGCTCTGGGATGGTCGCACCGCGAGGGCGTTGGAGCAACTTCGACATCTGCGCTGACTTAGTGGGAATGGCCGGTTTGCGATGCTGCCCGCGGGCATGGCGTTCCGGTCCATCTTCGGATTTCCCTACTGCTTCCCCGGTGTGCGGATCGTTGAGATCGGTCATGTTATGGCTCCAAGGGAGCGGACACCCAATGTGCCGGCGTTCCCACGAGCTGAAGCCTCAACCTTCCGGATCTGAGGCAGTGTTCGGCGCCAATCGGTGGCGCGACTCACCGTTTGAGCAACGCTCTTTCGGGACGAGAAGTCCAGCCACCGGATGTCAGGTTTGCGCCCCATGTTCGCCGTTCATGGGCGCGCCAGACATATTCGAAAGCTGCCGTTCGTGGATTTCGATTTTGCTTCAGGCCGGCTGCGGTTCGGAAAGGCACCAGCAGAGAACGATCAATAGTCTGATGAGTGGAACATGGCGACTTGGCGCGGCGGATTCACCGTGGCCTTTTGGGTGCCGATGTACGCCGGGATCTGGTGCATGTGGGGATGACTGATGCCCCTGTGGGGGCGGTATTGTCGGATCATTGCCTGCTCGGTGCCGATCTCTGGGCCTGGCCAGGCACACGCGGCGAAACCTGACAAGCAACGTTCACCGGGCGCAGCGTGAAGTGACCCCGCCTTGCCAGCCGTCCACACGTCTGGCAAATGATACAAGATAACATGTGATTCCATGAGGCCGTGATGCTAGACGCTGAAGACACGCGATTGCCGGTAACGGTGCTCTCCGGCTTTCTGGGTGCCGGCAAAACGACGCTGCTGAACCACATCCTGGCCAACCGCGAGGGCCGGCGAGTGGCGGTAATCGTCAACGACATGTCGGAGGTGAACATCGACGCCGATCTGGTCCGCGGCGGGGAGGCGGCACTGGCGCAGACGCAGGAAACGCTGGTCGAGATGACCAACGGCTGCATCTGCTGCACGCTGCGCGAGGATCTGCTGAACGAGGTCCGCAAACTAGCCGAAGCCGGGCGGTTCGATGCGCTGGTGATTGAATCGACCGGGATTTCCGAACCGCTGCCCGTGGCCGCCACCTTCAGTTTCGAGGACGAGGCGGGTGACAGCCTGTCGGATGTGGCGCGGCTGGATTGCATGGTGACAGTTGTCGATGCCGCCAACCTGTTGAAGGATTACTCCAGTAGCGACTTTCTGGCCGATCGCGGCGAGACGACCGGTGAGGGCGACAATCGCAGCCTGGTTGGCCTGCTGGTCGAGCAGATCGAATTTGCAGATGTCATCATCCTCAACAAGATCAGCGAGGCGCCCGATCCCGACACGGTGCGCAAGCTGGTGCGGGCGCTGAACCCCGAAGCAATACTCGTGGAGGCCGATCACAGCCATGTGCCGTTGTCGGCCGTGCTTGACACCGGCTTGTTCGAGGAAGGCAAGGCCGAGCAGCACCCGCTGTGGGCCAAGGAACTCTATGGTTTTGCGGACCACGCGCCGGAAAGCGAAACCTATGGCATCGAAAGTTTTGTCTATCGCGCCCGCCGGCCGTTCCATCCGGCCAGGTTCCGCGCCTTCCTGAACGAGGAATGGCCCGGCGTTGTGCGCGCCAAGGGGCATTTCTGGCTGGCCACCCGCCCCGATTGGGTGGGGGAGATGAGCCAGGCCGGCAGTCAGGTCACCAGCCAGGCGCTGGGCCGCTGGTGGTCTGCCATCCCCAAGGCGCGCTGGCCGCTGGACAATCCGTCGTTTGAAAGTCTGCTGAACCAGCACTGGGATGAGACCTGGGGCGATCGCCGGCAAGAGCTTGTGTTCATTGGCATTGGCATGGACGAGGCGGCACTGCGCCGACGACTGGATAGCTGCCTTGTGCCGGAAGTGCGCTTTCAGCCCAAGATCTGGGCGAAACTGCCCGATCCCTTCCCGGCTTGGGGCGAGAGGCAGGCGGCATGAACGCGCTGGCCCAACTGGCAGACCGGCTGTTCCCTCCGGCGCCGCATGTTGCGATGGACGATGACGCTGGCGGTCTGGCCGCAATCGCTGATCCGGGCGTTAACCTCGCGATCTGGCAGCGACGGTTGTCGCCGGCGCTCGCGACGGACGTCAATCGGTTGATGGGCGCAGCGCAGGGCGACGTGCGGCTGAATGCGCCGCTCGCCGGATTGGCCAGTGGACTTGCAGCGGCGTTTGCTGAGGCCAACTTGCCGGAAGTGCCCACCCTTGTGGCCGACATCGTCGATCTCGCCAAACAGGCCGCGCCGCTGATGATGGCTGCCGCCTTCGACATGCGGCTGGAGATCGTCACCGGCAATGCCTGCCACAAGTTTCACGCCGATTATGTGCCGCTGCGGCTGATCACCTCCTATGCCGGGCCGGGCAGCCAATGGTTGTCCAACGAGGATGCTGCTGCTCTGGCCGATGGCGCGGCCATCGATCAACTCGACGTGCGCCAGCTGCTGGCTGGCGAAGTCGCCCTGTTCAAGGGCCGCCTGCTGACCGACACGCCGATCATCCACCGCTCCCCGCCGATTGCCGGCACGGGCGCGCGGCGACTGGTGCTGGTGATCAATCCCGCGCATGAGGGCTGTTGCTGATGAGCGCGCTGCTGGAAGCACGTGGGCTCACCAAGCGCTATGGTGATCAACTCGCCCTCGATGGCCTCAACCTGAGCGTGGCCGCCGGTGAAACCCTGTGCCTGCTCGGCGCCAATGGCGCCGGCAAGACGACAACGCTCAACCTGTTTCTGGGCTTCACCACGCCTACCGCCGGCACCGCAGTGGTGGACGGGCAGGTGGTGGCGGATGATCCTGCGGCAGCCCGTGCCCGGCTTGGCTATGTGGCCGAAGTCGTCAGCCTTTATCCCAGCCTCTCCGGTGCCGAGAATCTGCAATTCTTCGCCAGCCTCGCCGGCGTGGAAGTCGATCAGGCACGGCGTGATGCCATCCTGTCGCGTCTTCGCTTTCCCGATGGTGCCATCAACAAGCCGGCAGGCACTTATTCCAAAGGCATGCGACAGAAACTGGGGCTGGCCATTGCTCTCATGAAGGATGCGCGCGCCATTCTGCTGGATGAGCCGCTTTCGGGGCTCGATCCGGCGGCGGCCAATGATCTGGTGACGGTGCTACGCGAAACGGCCGCCAGCGGTGCGGCCTTGCTGGTGTCCACCCACGACATTTTCCGTGCCAAAGAGGTGGCGAGCCGCATCGGCATCATGCGGCACGGCCGGCTGGTCGACATGGTTGACCCGGCGAAACTCACTGCAGCCGAACTGGAACAGCTTTACCTCACCCACATGGCGGAGCGTGCGGCATGAAGGCGGTATCCATCAGCGCGCCCATCGCTGGCAAGGACTGGCTGGAGTTCCGCCGCGACCGCCGGCTGGTCATCATGGCCCTGCTGGTCACGCTGCTGGCGCTGACGGCCGTGCTGACAGCCTGGACGCGGGTGACGACCTATGAAACCGATAGGCAGGCGGTGATGGCGCAGGACCGGCAAACCTGGAATGGCCAGGGCGCGCGCAATCCGCACTCGGCGGCGCATTTCGGATTCTGGGCGATGCGCCCGCTCGGCCCGATGGCGCTGCTCGATCCCGGCGTCACGCCGCATGCCGGTGCCATGGTGTGGATGGAAGCGCACAATCGCAACACGGCTCAGGCCCGTCCCACCGACGATCTGGCCACGGGGCTTGATCTGGGCAGCTTCAGTGCCGCGTGGGTGCTGCAACTGCTGATGCCGCTGCTGATCTTCATCATCGGCGCCGGGTTGGTGGCGCGCGAGCGGGAAGCCGGCACACTGCGCCTGATGCTGGCCAGCGGCGCCGACATGCAACGCCTGCTGCCCGCCAAGGCCGGCGCGCTCGCCCGCATCGCCGCGCTGCTGGCGTTGCCTCTGTTGGGTGCGGCTGCGGCGGCAGTGGTGCTGGCCGGTGTACCAGACCTCGTGGCGCTGGGCCTGTGGTTGCTGGCCCACGGCCTGTGGTTCGGCCTGCTGGTGGGGGTCACCATTCTGGTGTCGGCCGCGTGCCGAACGGCTGCCCAGGCGCGGTTGCTACTGGTCGGCCTGTGGCTGGTGGCGGTGCTGCTGGTGCCGCGTGCTGGCGCCGGGCTCGCCGGCATCCTGGCTCCGGCCCCTGATCCGGTGGCCTTCGCCCGCGGGATCGAGACCCAGATGAAATCTGGCCACGATGCCTTTGGCAAGGACGCCAAGGCCTTCGAGGCCGAGGTGATGGCACGATACAAGGTGAGCCGGTTGGAGGATCTGCCGGTCAACATTGATGGCCTGCGCCTGGAAGCAGCCGAAGCACACGGCAACGCGGTGTTTGATCGCGCGTGGGCCGACCTTGACGCAACGTATGACCGGCAGCGCGGCATCATGCGCCTTGCCGGCCTGTTGTCGCCGCTGGTGCCGCTGCAGAACATCTCGATGGCCCTGGCTGGCACCGATGGGGCACAGCAAATGGCCTTCCAGTCGCAAGCGGAAGCCCATCGTCGCCGCATTATAACGGCACTCAATATGGACATGACCAACAAGGCGGGCGCTGCTGGATTCGATTACAAGGCTGATGACGGCCTGTGGAAAGCAATCCCGGATTTCCGTTTCCGCACGTTGCCATTGAGCGTGGCGCTGCGGGCCACCCTGCCCGATCTGGCCTTGCTGGCCCTCTGGTGCGCCGGTCTGCTGCTGCTAATGCGGCGCGCTGCTCATCGCATGTCGGCTGAAGCGGTCTGATCGCGTGATGCGTGCGCTGCTTGCCTTCGAAAGCCGGCAATTGTTGGCCAGTCGAATGGCCCAGTTGTGCCTCGCCGTTCTGGCGCTGATGCTTGCCATTGCGATGGCCAACGGCCGCGCGTTGCTGGATGGCCAGATCGCCACGCGTGCCGCCGCCGCCGCGGAAGCCAACGAAGCCCGCACCAAACTGGCCGAGCAAGTGGCCAAGGAACTGCCGCCCGCCGAAGCCGTGCTGCTGCCCGTAAGGGTGCGCGAGGGGCTGGTATCAGCTGTGCCGCCGCTGGCTGACGTTGCGGCTGGTCGTGCTGCCACCGAGCCCGCTGCAGCCAGCATCAGCCTCAGATCACGCGCCGACAATCTGTTCCGGCGACCCAGCCTTGAAAATGCCGAACAACTGATGCGCGGCAGCCTTGATCTGGCCTTTGTCGCTGTTGTCGTGGCGCCCCTGCTGTTGATCGCGCTAGGCCATGGCCTGTTCAGTGCCGATCGCGATAGCGGTGCGGCACGACTGGTGCTGGCGCAGGCGGGCGGGTTGGGGCCCCTATTGCTGGCAAGGTCCGTGCCGCGGCTGGCGCTGGTAATCCTGCCCATCCTGCTGGCGCTGCTGCTCTTGCTGTTGACCGGACCGGATCTGCCCGGGCGATCCGCTGCTGCGGTGAGCTGGGTCGGCATCGCCATGGCGCTGCTGGCGGCCTGGTGGGGTGCCATCCTGTGGGTAAACAGCCGCGATGGTGGCGCCGACACAGCGGCACTGGCACTTGTCAGCGCATGGGCCCTGTTCACACTGGTGTTGCCAGTGCTGGTGGCGGCCAGCGTACAGTGGCTGCATCCGGCGCCGTCCCGGCTGGCCGAGGTTGCCGCCGTGCGCGCCGCCGAGATCGCAGCTTCAACCGAATGGGAGAATGACCATCCCGAAGTTGCGGCCAGCGAGGCAGCGGAGCGCCGTGCGTCAGTGGCGCGGGCCGCCGGAATTGCAACGCGGGTCGAAGCCGCTGTGGCGCCCGTCAGTGCCCGCTTTGCCGAGGCGCTGACGGCCCAACAGCAAGCCAGTTCCGCACTCGCGTGGGCGGTGCCGCCGCTGCTCGCCAGCCGGGCCATGGCCGATACCGGCGGGACCGGCCTTGCCGGCGCGCTGGCGTTCCGGGTCGAAGCGGTGGCGCATCTGGCGCGGTTCAAGGCCGCGCTGGGCGCCATCATTGCCGGCGATGGCGTGGTGACCCCTGAGCGCCTTGCCACCATGCCGCAGTTCCGGCCGCCCATGCCCACACGCAGTGCAATTCCGGCCACACTCTGGTTGGCCGCACTTGCGGCCTTGTTTGCCGGCATGGCTGCGCGCAATTTCGCCCGGGTCCAACTGGCCTGATCGTTCGACGCGTGGTGCGGCTTGGCCCTTGTGCGCTGCTGCTGGCGCTGCCGGCTGCAGCGCAGACTGTGGACGAAAGCACCGCTGCGACCGGTGCGCGGGCGGAGGAAAATGCCGTGCGCAGCGCCGGCGATGCCTTTGGCACCTCG
>NZ_JAUMBI010000188.1:0-9964 GCF_032115815.1 Sandarakinorhabdus sp. | reverse complement strand
GCCAGCAAGGCCGAAACCCGCATCCAGCTCGGCATGAAGATCACGCAAGGGCTCGGCGCCGGCGCCCGCCCCGAGATCGGCCGCGCCGCTGCCGAAGAAACCCTCGACCAGCTCGAAACCAGCCTCGAAGGCGCACACATGTGCTTCATCGCCGCCGGCATGGGCGGTGGTACCGGCACCGGTGCCGCACCCGTCGTTGCCCGCGCGGCGCGTGAAAAGGGCATCCTGACCGTCGGCGTCGTGACCAAGCCGTTCACCTTCGAAGGCAACAAGCGCATGCGCGCCGCCGAGGAAGGCATTGCCGAACTGCAGAAGGTCGTCGACACCCTTATCATCATCCCCAACCAGAACCTCTTCCTCATCGCCAACGCCAACACGACCTTCAAGGAAGCGTTCGCGATGGCCGATCAGGTGCTCCACCAGGGGGTGCGCGGCATCACCGACCTGATGATCATGCCCGGCCTGATCAACCTCGATTTCGCCGATATCCGCACCGTCATGTCCGAAATGGGCAAGGCGATGATGGGCACTGGTGAAGCCACGGGCGAACGCCGTGCCATCGAAGCCGCCGAAAAGGCGATCGCCAACCCGCTGCTCGACGAAGTGTCGATGCGCGGCGCCAAGGGTGTCATCATCAACATCACCGGCGGCGACGATCTGAAGCTGATGGAAGTGGACGAAGCCGCTTCCTACATCCGCGACATGGTCGATACCGAAGCCAACATCATCGTGGGCAGCGCCTTCAACAAGGATCTGGATGGCCTGATGCGGGTGAGCGTGGTCGCCACCGGTATCGATGCCGCCAGCCGCCCGATGCCGGTGCCGGCGCCGCAGAAGAAGGCCGCCGCCCCGGCCTTCCTGTCGCAGCCCAGCATCTTCACCATGCCACCGCCGATCAGCCAGCCTGAACCGGAACTGGGACCGGTGGCTGAAGTGCAGCCGGAACCTGCCCCGATCAGCGAAGCACCGCTGGCCCCGACGCTTGATCTGCCCGTAGGCGAAGAAGCCGTGGCACGCGTTCTCAATACCGTCGAAGCCAAGCTGCCCGAACCCGCCGAAGCGCTGGAAGACGACGCCATGGACCTGGCCGAAATGGGCGAACGGGTGGAGACCAGCTTCACTTTCACGCCGGTCGCGCCGGTCGCTGGCCCGGCGGTGAACCCGCCCGCACCCCCGGCGCCCGAGCCGGTGGCCGAAGATCGCCCGCTGACCCTGTTTGAACGCATGATGGGCATGAGCCGCAAGCCGCGCGCTCCCGAAGCACCGCCGGCAACGCTGGCACCGCAGCCGGAACCGCCGCAGGCCAGTGATGATGATGTGCCCGGTTTCATGAAGCGGCAGGTGAACCGCTGACGCGCGCTTGGGCTGCAGCGGGTGGACGCGCCCCGCAACCCGTTGCAGACCCTTCCATCTGCAAATTGATCAAGGCCCGGCTGGCAACAGCCGGGCCTTTTTTGCGCGGGGGAAAGTCCGCACTGGCGCGTTGTTGATGGCATGAGCCTTGCTGCCATCGCCCTCAATCGCTTCGGCCTTGGCGCCCGGCCCGGCGATGCCGCGCCGGGCGATCCGCGCGGCTGGCTGCTGGCACAGGTGCGCCAGTTTGATCCACGCCCGGTCGTGATCACCGCCCTGCCCGATGCTGCGGCGATGACCCTGCAATATCGGCAGAATCTGGCGCAGCTGCGCCGGCAGGGCGTGGTCGGCGCCCGCCACCCCGGCGATCCCGAACCGCCCAAAGGCGCTGAAGCCGAAGCAGCCAACGAGATGGGGTCCAACCAGGCCCAACGCGAGCGCCGCCAGGCCTTTGCCCAGGCCTATGGCGGCCAAGTGGGTGCGCGGCTGACGCTGGCGCTCACCAGCGCGACGCCCTTTGCCGAACGGCTGGTGCATTTCTGGGCCAATCATTTCGCCATTTCCACCGACAAGCTCGCCACCGCCACCATGGGCGGCCCGCTGGAATTCGAAGCGATCCGTCCCACCATCGCCGGCCGGTTCGTCGACATGCTGCTCGCCGTCACCCGCCATCCGGGGATGCAATTCTATCTCGATCAGGCGCAATCAATCGGTCCGAACAGCCTGCTGGCCGAAGCTGCCCGACGCCGGAACGCACCCCGTCAGCCCGGCCTGAACGAAAATCTCGCTCGCGAAATCCTCGAACTGCACACGCTGGGCGCCGGCAATTACACGCAGGCCGATGTCGCCGGCCTCGCCCGCGCCCTCACCGGCTGGAGCATCGGCGGTTTCGTACGCCGGCCGTTGGGGGTAAGCGCGCCTGATGGGCAGTTCGTCTTTCAGCCGGCCTGGCACGAACCGGGCAATGTCAGCGTCGCCGGCCGCCTCTATCGCCAGAACGGCGAAGCCCAGGCGCTGGCGATCCTCAATGATCTGGCGCTCAATCCGCTCACTGCGCGCCGCCTTGCCGAAAAACTCGCCCGGCATTTCGTCGCCGATGCCCCGCCGCCGGCGCTGGTTGATCGCATGGCCGCCGCCTATCTGGCCAGCGGCGGGCAACTCCTGTCACTTTATCGCGCGCTGATCGACGCGCCGGAAAGCTGGGCCACATCGCTGGCCAAGTTCAAGACGCCTTGGGACTGGCTGGTTTCGTCCCTGCGCGCACTGGGCCGTGAAAACGTGCCGCCGCTGCAGGCCATCGGTGCGCTGCGCGAACTCGGCCAGCCGGTTTGGCGGCCGGGATCGCCAGCGGGTTGGGAGGATGACGCCGCGCGCTGGGCCGCGCCCGATGCGCTGCTGCGCCGCGTCGAAGTCGCCAGTCGTATCGCCGCGCCGCTGGCCGCCAGCATCGATGCGCGCAGCCTTGCCCCGCGCATCCTGCCCGGCACCCTGTCTGCCGCCACCGCCAGCGCCATTGCGCGGGCCGAAAGCCCGGCCGAGGGACTGGCGCTGCTGCTCGTCGCTCCGGAGTTTCTGCGCCGATGATCAATCGCCGTTCCTTGCTGGCGCGTGGCGCCCTCATGGGTGGCTTTGCCCTCACCCCACAGCTGGCGCTGGCGGCGGCCGGCACCGATCAACGCCTGGTGTTCATCATCCTGCGCGGCGCCATGGACGGGCTGGCCGCCATCCCGCCGATTGGCGATGCCCGCCTGAGCCAGTTGCGTGGGGGCCTCGCCCAGCCGCCCCAACAGTTCGGCCCCATGCTGAAACTGACCAGCGATTTCGCCGCCCATCCGGCGCTGAAGTTCTTTGCCGGGCTGTTTGCCGCGGGCGAGGCCGGGGTGGTCCACGCCATTGCCAGCCCCTATCGCGAACGCAGCCATTTCGACGCGCAGAACATCCTCGAAACCGGGGGCAGCGCGGCCTATGCGCTCAAGGATGGCTGGCTGAACCGGCTGCTGCCGCTGCTGCCGGCGGCACCGCCGCCGGTGGCCATTGCTGCCACCCTGCCCGCCCTGTTGCGCGGGCCAGCGCCCACCACCAGCTTTGCCCCCAGTCGCCTGCCCGATGCCAGCGCCAGCCTGAAGGCGCGCGTGGCGGCCCTCTATGAGAATGACGCGCTGCTGCACCGGCTGTGGAGCGAGGCGATGACGACGGAAATGATGGCCGGTGCCAGCGACGGCGGCGGCGCCAACCCGCAGGGCCTTGCCGCCAGCGCCGCCCGCTTGCTCGCCGATCCGTCGGGCCCACGCATCGCCGTGCTCGATTTGGGCGGCTGGGACACGCACGCCGGCCAGGCGCTGCGGCTGGGCAATCAGTTGCGCCAATTGGACGGTGTGATCACCACGCTGAAACAGGGCCTTGGCCCGGCCTGGGCCAATACACTGGTGATCGCCGCCACCGAATTCGGCCGCACCGTGGCGGCCAACGGCACCGGCGGCACTGATCACGGCACGGCAAGCGCGGCGCTGCTGGCTGGCGGCCGATTGAAGGATGGCCCGGCAGCGGGCCGCGTGCTGGGTGATTGGCCGGGCTTGAGCACTCTTTACGAAGGCCGCGATCTGCTGCCAACGACCAGCCTCAACAGCCTTTTTGCCGGTGCCGCCGCCGGGCTGTTCGGGCTTGACCCGGCACTGGTCAGCCGCCGCGTGTTCAGCGCCGCGCCAGCAGCGCCGTTGGCCATCGTCAGGGCGTAAGGGTCTTCAGCAGGAAGTTGCTGCTATCCGTCAGCGCATTGGCCTTGCTGCGAAATGGCTTGGACAAAGCGAGCAATATGCCGATGTGGCCAACGCCAGCATAAAGCCGCACCTCGGCCCGGCCACCCAGATCGGTCACCGCATTGGCCAGCCGCAGGCTGTTGCGCGGCAGCACCGTCGTATCGGCATCACCGTGCAGGAGCAGCAAGGGCGGCGCATCCAGCCTTGCAAAATGGATCGGCTGCGTCTGCACCAGATCGCCCGCATTGCCCATGGCAGCATCCGCCGCGCCGCCCGCCACGAAGGGCAGGAAATCCGCCGGCCCGGCCAGGCTGACCGCCGCCTTGATGCCATCCGCCACACCCCAGCGCCGATCCAGCGCCAGCAACAGCGCGATATGCGCACCCGCCGAATGGCCCATCACCGCCACTTGGCCTGGATCACCACCATGTTTGGCGATATTGGCCGCCACCCACTTCAACGCCGCCGCACCATCTTCCACAAAGGTCGGCCAGCGCACCTGCGGCACCAGCCGATAATCCGGCAGCACCACCACGAAACCGCGCGCCGCTAGCGCCTTTGCCGCAAAGCCATAGCCATCGCGGCCGCCGCTGTTCCAGCTGCCACCATAGAAGAACACGACCACCGGCAGTTTGCCGGTCGCACCCTTGGGCGCCCATATTTCCAGCGTCTGACGGGGATCAGATCCGAACGCGGCGCCGTCCACCAACTGCTTCACCCCGCCATCACCGGGGGTGAGATTGTTGATCCCGTTCAAGGCCCCCAGCCGCGAACAGGCGGCGACGAGCGGGGACAGGGCAGCGACAGTGAGGAGCGAGCGGCGGGACATCATGCCGGCGCGATAAGGGGTTGAAGGAGAAAAGGAAAGCCTCCGCCCCGGATCACGTCCGGGGTGACGTGGGCAGGGACTCGTCCCTGCACCCGTTCGTTGGGCTGGGCTCTCATGTGCCAGCATGAAGGCGCTCTTGAAAGCGGGCTGGCTGAAATCGAACGGGTGCAGGGTCTGCGACCCTTCCCGCCGCAGGCCACTTCTTCCCCTTCCCTTTCGTTCCCGCTATGCTGATACTCACGCACAGGGGAGTCCGCATTATGAAGCTGAACATCAACGGCAAGTCGGTTGACGTCACTGCCGATCCGGACATGCCGCTTTTGTGGGCATTGCGCGACGTGCTGGGCCTGACCGGCACCAAATTCGGCTGCGGCGCCGGCTTCTGCGGGGCCTGCACGGTGCAGCTGGATGGGGAACCGGTGCGCGGCTGCCAGACGCCGGTTTCGGCCGTGGGCACCGCCAAGATCACCACCATTGAAGGGCTTTCCGCCAGCGCCTGGGGCCGCAAGCTGCAGGATGCCTGGGTGGCGCTGGATGTGCCACAGTGCGGCTATTGCCAGGCCGGGCAGTTGCTGGCCGCGGAAGCGCTGCTGCGCACCACGCCGAAGCCGACCGATGCCGATATCGATGCGGCGATGAGCGGCAATATCTGCCGCTGCGCCACCTACACGCGCATCCGCGCCGCCATCAAGCAGGCGGCTGCCGCATGAAGATGAACCGCCGTGCCGTGCTGCAGGCCAGCGTGCTGGCTGGCGGCGGGCTGTCGCTGGGCTGGCAGTTCGGCGGCGGCGCAAAGGCCGCGATGCCGGGGCAGCTTTCGGCATTCGTGCGCATCGGCACGGATGGCAACATCGTCATCGCCGCGCACCAGCCGGAAATCGGCCAAGGGGTGCGCACCAGCTTCCCGATGATGATCGCGGAAGAGCTGGATGTGGATTGGGCCCAGGTGACGGTGCAGCCGGTGCCGGGCGACCGCGCCACCTATGGCGTGCAGCTGGCGGGCGGTTCATCAGCCACCCCCACCCAGTTTGAACGCATGCGCCGGCTGGGCGCAGGCGCGCGCGCCATGCTGGTGCAGGCTGCTGCCAATGCGTGGGGCGTGCCGGCGGGCGAGATCAGCACCGGCAGCGCCATGCTGCACCACAAGGCCAGCGGCCGCAGCACGCGTTATGCCGAAATGGCGCAGGCCGCTGCCGCGCTGACGCCACCCAAGCCCGAGACGTTGCCCCTGAAAGACCCGGCGCAGTTTCGCATATTGGGCACGCGCATCGGCGGCGTAGACAATCGCGCGCTGGTCACCGGCAAGCCGTTGTTCGGCATCGATACCCGCCTGCCCGGCATGGTCTATGCCGCGTTCGCCAAATCCCCGGTGTTCGGCGGCAAGCTGAAGAGCGCCAACCGTGCCGGGGCGCTGGCGGTGCCGGGCGTTAAGGGCCTGATCAACGTCGCCGAGCGCCGCGATCTGAAGACGCAGATCGATGTGGGCTTGCCCGGCATCGAAGTGCTGCCCGAAGGCATCGCCGTGCTTGCCACCAGCACCTGGGCGGCACTGCGTGGCCGCGATGCGCTGGCGGCAGTTTGGGAGGGCGGCGACGCGGCCTTCCAGTCTACCGCCGCGTGGGAAGCCGCCGCCGCCAAGGCGTTCAAGGATGGCCCGCAGAAGCCCGGTTACATGAACCACGGCAACGCACCGGCGAAGATGGCGACGGCTGCGAAGAAGGTGACGGCGGATTACAGCTACCCGTTCCTCGCCCACGCTGCGCTGGAGCCGATCAATGCGACGGCCCATGTGACGGGCGACAAGTGCGAGTTGTGGCTTTCGACGCAGACGCCCGAAGATGCGCGCCGCATGGTGGCGCTGGCGCTGGGCCTGAAGGTGGAGAATGTCACCATCCACCTGATGCGATCGGGTGGCGGTTTCGGCCGGCGTCTGATGAATGATTTCGCCGTGGAAGCCGCCGTGATTGCCAAGGCCGCCGGCGTGCCGGTGAAGCTGACCTGGGACCGCGCACAGGATTTCGCCCATGATTGGCTGCGCCCCGGTGGTTGGCACAAGCTGGAGGCCGGACTGGACGAGAAGGGCGACATCATCGCCTGGCACGATCATTTCGTCAGCTTCGGCGCTGATGGTGCGCTCAATCCGACTGCCGTGATCGATGGATCGCTGTTCCCGTCGGGCGTGATCAAGGATTTCCGCGCCGATGTGACGGTGTTGCCGATCGCTTCCACGCTGGGCTGGCTGCGCGCGCCGATCAACAACGCCTTTGCCTTCGTGACGCAAGGCTTCATCGACGATTGCGCGATTGCCGCCGGGCGTGACCCGCTGGAGTATCGCCGTGGCGTGCTGGGAAGCCCACGCGCCATTCCGATCGCCGAGGAGTTCAGCGGCGAGACCGGCGAGGCGATGAAGGGCACGCCCTACAACACCGGCCGCATGCGCGGGGTGCTGGACAAGGCGGCCGAAATGGCCGGCTGGGGCCGCAAACTGCCACCGCGGCGGGGCCTTGGTATCGCCTTCCACTTCAGCCACCTCGGTTATTTCGCCAATGTGGTGGAAGCCAGCGTGGCCAATGATGGCAGCGTGAAGGTGCATCATGTGTGGGTGGCGGCCGATATCGGCAAGCATATCGTCAACCTGTCGGGCGCCGAAAACCAGGTGCAGGGCAGCGTGATCGATGCGCTGGGTGCCGCGCTGGGCCAGCGCATCACCTTTGCCGATGGCGCGGTGGAGCAGAAGAATTACGGCGATTTCCACCTCGCGCGCATGGACATGGCGCCGGCAGTGGACGTCGCCTTCCTGTCCACCGATTATCCGACCACGGGTTTGGGCGAGCCGGCCTATCCCAGCCTCGCCCCGGCGCTGGCCGGCGCGATTTATCAGGCGACGGGCAAGCGCCTGCGCCAACTGCCGCTCGATACCAGCCAGCTCACCGCGTGAGGCCACTATGAACATCCAGCTCAGCCGCCGCAATTTCCTGTTTGCCAGCGCGGCGGTTGGGGGCGGCCTTTATCTAGGCCTGTCGCCCGAGCGCGCGGACGCCGCAGAAGCGGGGCAACTGAACGCCTGGGTGGTGATTCCGGCGACGGGCCGCATCCGTATCATGGCCAGCAATCCGGAAGTGGGCCAGGGCATCCGCACCAGCCTGCCGATGGTGATCGCCGAGGAGCTGGATGCCGATTGGGCCGCCGTGGAGATCGTGCCGACTCTGGCCGACGCCAAGATCTATGGCCGGCAGGTGGCGGGCGGCAGCCAGGCAATGCCGACCCAGTATGAGCCAATGCGTCGTGTGGGTGCGGGCGCACGCAGCATGATCCTGGCTGCAGCGGCCACCGCGTGGGGCGTGCCGGTGGGTGAGCTCACAACCGACAAGGGCCATGTGGTTCATGGCAGCAAACGCGCGCCCTACGGCCAATTTGCCGCTGCGGCCGCCGCCCTGCCCGTACCGGACATGGCCGGCGTGGCGGTGAAGGACCCGGCGAAATTCCGCCTGATCGGCAGTTTCCAGCCCGGCGTGAACAACCGCGCCATTGTCGCGGGGAAGCAGGATTACGGCATCGATGCGGTGGTGCCGGGCATGATCCACGCCGCCTTCCACAAATCCGGCGTGCAGGGCGCCAAAGTGAAATCGGCCAACCTGGCGGCGGTCAAGGCGATGGGCGGCGTGAAGGACGCGTTCATCGTGGCCGGTACGGAGGAGTATGAAGGCCTGGCCAGCGGCGTCGCCATATTGGCCGACACCACCTGGCACGCCGAACGCGCCCGCGCGGCGCTGAAGGTGGAGTGGAGCGACAGCCCCGCCGCCTTCCAGTCCACCGCCACTTGGGCGAAGCTGGCGGCCGATGCCAAAGGCAAGCCGCCCGCCCTGCCGATCCACGCCAGCGGCGATGTGAGCGCGGCCATGACCAAGGCCGCCAAGCGCGTGGCCGCCGACTATGCCTACCCCTTCATCCCGCACGTGCCGATGGAGCCGATCAACTGCACCGCGCGGGTCGATGGCGACAAGGTCGAGATCTGGGCGCCGACGCAAAATCCGGAACCGGGCCGCGCTGCCGTGGCGAAGCTGCTGGGCGTGCCGCCGGAAAATGTCACCATCCACATGATGCGCGTCGGCGGCGGTTTCGGCCGGCGCTTGCAGAATGATTACATGGTGGAAGCTGCCGCCATCGCCAAGCAGGCCGGCCGGCCGGTGAAGCTGACCTGGACGCGCGAGGACGACATCACCCAGGATTTCCTGCGCCCCGGCGGCTGGCATTATCTGGAAGCCGGGCTGGATGCCCAAGGCCGCTGCATCGCGTGGGACAATCACTTCATCAGCTATGGCCGCGATGGCAAGTTCGCGCGCGCCGCCGGTATTGGCCCCACCGATTTCCCCGCCGGCATCGTCGAGGATTTCCGGCTGGGCGCCACCGTGTTGCCGCTGATCCACACCACCGGCTTCCTGCGAGCGCCGTCCAACAACGCCTTTGGCTTTGTCACCCAGGGCTTCATCGATGAACTGGCGCACGCTGCCGGCGCTGATCCGGTGCAGTATCGCCGCGATTTCTTAGGGGCTCCCCGCATCATCGGCGATCCCAAGTCGCGCGGGCCCTACAACACTGGCCGGATGCGCGCCGTGCTGGACAAGGCCGCCGCCATGGCCGGCTGGGGCCGCAAACTGCCCAAGCGCACCGGGTTGGGCGTCGCCTTCCATTTCAGCCATTTGGGCTATTTCGCCAATGTGATCGAAGCCAGTGTGGCGGCGGACGGCACGGTGAAGGTGCACAAGGTCTGGGTGGCCGGCGATATCGGCCGCCAGATCGTCAATCCCGCCGGAGCGCTCAATCAGGTGCAAGGCAGCATCCTCGACGCGCTGGGCGCGTGCATGGGCCACGAAATCACCTTTGCCGACGGCGCCATCGAACAGCGCAATTTTGGCGACGTGCCAATGCTGCGCAACGAACAGATCCCGCCAATCGAAGTCGCTTTCCTCACCCCGGATTATCCGGTGACGGGGCTGGGTGAGCCGGCCTATCCGGCGGTCGCGCC
>NZ_JAUMBI010000187.1:0-17570 GCF_032115815.1 Sandarakinorhabdus sp. | reverse complement strand
CGGCTGGCTGGGCGGCGGCGATGTGAAGGTGATGACCGGCTGCGCCTGCTGGGCAACGCTGGGTACGCTGGCGGCGCAGGTGGTGCTGATCGCCATTGCCGGCGGTGTGCTGGCGCTGGTGCTGATGCTGCTGCGTCGCGGGCTGGCCGTGGCCGGCGTCACTGGCGACAATGCACCGCGGCTGGTGCAGGTGGGCGCCGATCTTCCCTATGCCGTGGGCATTGCTGGCGGCATGGCGGTGTGGGCTTGGCGCTTCCTGCCGCTGCCTTGACGGGGTTCGGCCTGTTGCCCGAATGCCTCGTCATGAATTCGACATATCAAAGCCACCCAAACGTCATCTGAAAGTCACCATGCCGTAACCCGGGCTGGTTAGCGCCCCCCATGTCTGCCGAACACCGGGTTCGGCGCAATGGGGCCTTGTCATGATCTTCAGCTCGTCTGCCCGCGGCACTGCTGCGCTTCGCCTTGCTCTGCTGGCCAGCCTGGCCGGCTCGCCCGCCATGGCGCAGGTGATGGCCGCTGCCGATCAGACCACCAATGCCAGTGCCGGAGAGTCCACCACCCAGGATGGCGAGATCGTGGTGGTCGGCAGCCGTCCGATCGCGGAATCGCTGGCCGCTGCGTTGGCCGTGCAGAAGAACAGCGACAGCCTGGTGAGCGTGCTGGCCGCCGACGCCATCGGCCGCCTGCCCGATCAGAATATCGCCCAGGCCGTGTCCCGCCTCCCCGGCATTTCCGTGCAGCGCGATCAGGGCCAGGCCCGTTACATCAACATCCGCGGCGCGCCGCTGCAGTGGACGACGCTGAGCTTTGACGGGATCTATGTGATCAGCCCGGAAGGCCGCGATGCGCGCTTTGATTCGTTGCCCTCGGCCATTGCCGGGCAGGTGATCGTGAACAAGGCGGTGACGGCCGATCTCAATGGCGAAACCATCGCCGGCAATGTCAACATCGTCACGCGTTCGGCCTTTGATTACAAGGGCATGCATGTCCAGGCCAAAGCTGGTGCCGGTTTCAACGATCTGGGCAACGGTGCCGAATATGAAGCCTCTGCCGTGCTGTCGAACCGCTGGGAAACCGGCATCGGCGACATCGGCGTGCTGGTGTCGGGTAGCTATTACCAGCGCACCATGGGCACCGACAACTTCGAGATCGACTGGGAAACCGTGGGCCAGGATGTGCGCCCGGTGACCGGCGCTGATCCCAACACGCTGTTCGACGATGGCACGGGTCCGCGCCGGGTGTGGGCGCGCGAGATCGAGAACAAATTCTATCGCCTGACCCGCAAGAACTGGTCGGTGACCGGCCGGCTCGACTGGCAGCCCGATGCCGATAACAAGCTGTTCGCCTATTCCGTCTACTCGATCTTCCTCGACGACGAACTGCGCGACAATTTCCGCGTGGACGGCGATGATCGCCAGGGCAATGTGCCAAGCGCGGCCTGCGTGGGCAGCGCCCCGCAATTGCCGGCGCCGGGCACCACCGGTTATGCCGATGTCTGCACCGGCAACACGCCGCTGCGTGGCACGGTTTATGGCGTTGACTATGACGCGCGTTACCGCCGCAACCAGCCGCGCCAATCGATCCTGACCAACACCATCGGCGGCGATCACACCTTGTCTGACGACATCACGCTGCGCTGGCGCGGCAACTACACCCGTTCCAAGGATGATCGTACCACGCCCTATGTGATCACCTATCAGTCGCCGGGCTTTGGTTCGGGCGGTTCGGGCGCGGTAAACCGCGTGACGGTGGATTATGATCTCACCAACCCGCAGGGCAGCCAGGTCGCGCTGTTCCGGACGCTGCGGGCGAGCAATGGCCAGCTGTCAAAGGGCGCAGCGGCTGCGAGCTATCTCGATTTGCCCAACAGCCTGACCAATATCAACAGCGTGCAGGCGGTGGACATCACCAACGCCTATACCGCCAAGGCCGAACTGTTCTGGAAGACCCGCCTGTTCGGCGACACGCTGCTGCGCTTTGGCGCGCAATATGATGATCGCACCAAGACGGCGAATGAAAGCCAGATCGATCTGTCGGGCGCGACGGGCACACCGTTGGCCAACGCGCTCACGGCGGCCGGCCTGACCAATACGGCCAGCAGCATCCTGTCCAGCGAGGCCTATCGCCAGACGCTGCGACCCGGTTACAGCTTCAACCTGATGGACGATGCGCTCGCCACCCGCGTGCTGACAGCGGCGCAGGGCATCGCCGCCTATACGCCGGTGCAGGAAGAATTCTACCGGGTGAAGGAAAGCGTGTGGTCGGGCTATGCCATGGCCACCACGCGGTTTGACGGCGGCAATATCGTTTATGGCGCCCGCATCGAGCATGTCCGCAACAGCGGCACCGCCTTTGTGTTCATCAACAACGATCCGCCACTGCTGACCACGGTGAACACCAGCTCCACGCTGGTTTTCCCCAGCGCCCACCTCAACTGGAATGTATCGGACGAGCACAAGCTGCGGCTTGGCTTCACCACCGGTGCGGCGCGGCCGGACTACACTGTGGCTCGCCCCAGCTTCAACATCGATGACGGTGATGAAGCCATTTCGGGCGGCAACCCGTTCGCCGTGCCGGAACGCGCGCGCGGTGTTGATCTGTACTGGGAGTATTATGGCCGCAATGGCGGCTTCGCCAGCGTGGGCGTCTTCTACAAGGATGTCAGCCGCGCCCTGTTCGAGGCCAGCCGCCAGTTTGGCGACACGCGTTTCGACACTGCCGGCCTGCCGCGCAGCCAGTATGATTACAGCACCACCGTGAATGGCGGCGATGGGTATATCTGGGGCGCTGAAGCCGCGCTGCAATTGCAGGTGGACAATTTCGGCGGCGATCACGGCTTCATCGGTGGTTTCGGCATCATCGCCAATGCCACCTACAACAAGAGCCGGGTGACGACGCCAGACGGCCGCCGCATCACCTTCCCCGGCACCTCGCGCTGGGTCTACAATGTCGGGCCCTATTTCGAGAAATATGGCGTGTCGGCGCGCGTGGTCTACCAGAAGCGCACCGAATGGCTGTCGGAACTGGGTGATGGCAGCACCGGCGGCGACATCTTCTGGGATACCGATGGCGAACTCGATGCCTCCATCCGTTATGCCATCACGCCAAACATCGAAGTCTATGCCGAAGGCGGCAACCTGCTGAACGGCCCCGGCCGCCGCTATGCCGGCAACAAGGTGCGGACGCTGGAGTTTGAAAAGTTCGGCCGCCGGTTCCAGGCCGGCGTGCGCGTCACTTACTGATGTCGGGGGTACGGATCATGCGGTTGCTTGCGCTTGCCGCATGGTCTGCCCTGCTGGCCACTCCCAGCCTTGCCCACGGAGCGCACAGCGGCCTGGCCGAGCGCTATCAGAACAAGCCCACCGCTGGCGCCGTGCCCGCCAAGGGCCGGCTGTGGCTGCCGGGTGATCACCACATTCATTCCGAATATAGCGCCGATTACGAGCTCAACCCGGCCAGCCCGCAAACGGCGCCGATCCCGTTGCTCGGCAAGGATGGCCGTTATTCGATCAGCAAGAATGCCCAGATGGCGCGGCAGTTCGGCCTGCGCTGGATGGTGAGCACCGATCATGGCGGGCCCAATCACTCCAAGCTGAATTACGAACAGGCCTGGCCGGAAGTGAACAAGGCGCGTGCCACTGTGCCGGAAATGCTGATCTTCTATGGCATGGAGTTCGATACCCCGGCCGGCGACCACAGCAGCCTGATCATCCCCTTCACCGGCGACGAACGTGAACAATTGCGTGCCATCGAATCCGGCTTCTCAAAGCGCGAGCCATGGCCAGCCGACAAGGCGTGGGACAGCGAAGGTCGCATGATCGACGCGCTGAAGATGATGCGCGATCAGAAGGCACCGCCTGTGCTGATCGCCAATCACCCCAGCCGTTCCGCCACTGCGCCGTTCGCGTGGGGCCTCTACACGCCATCCGAGTTCCGCAACTGGAACGACACTGCGCCGCGTGTTGCCATCGGCATGGAAGGCGCGCCGGGCCACCAGGCCGGCGCCATAAAGCCCGATGGCAGCCCCGACCCCACCGGCAACCGCGGCGGCTATGGCCGGGCACCGACGCTGGGCGGTTTCGATCAGATGACGGCGACGCTGGGCGGTTTCTGGGATTCGATGCTGGCCGAAGGCCGGCGCTGGTTCATCACGGCGACGTCCGACAGCCACAGCAACTGGCGCGACGGCGGCAATGATTTTTGGCCGGGCGAATATTCCAAGACCTATGTGCAGGCGCAGGTCAGCCACGCCGACATTGTCGATGGCCTGCGCTCGGGCCGCATCTTCGTCACCACCGGCGATCTGGTGTCGGAAGTGGATGTGATCGTGGCCAGCGGCGGCCGCCGCGCCGGCATCGGCGGCACCATCACGGCGCGCAAGGGTGAGATGTTGGATGTCACTATCCGCCTGCGCGACCCTGCCGCAGCCAACGCCGGGGGGCGCACACCCGAAGTGGCGCGGGTTGATCTCATCCTGGGCTCCGTCACCGGGCCGGTTGCCGATCGCACCACGGCACGCGCGCCGGCCACCACCGTTCCCCACCGCTTTACCGCCGCCGATTGGCGCCGCGATGGCGAGGTGCTGACCATGACCCACCGCATCCCGGTGGTGACTGGCCCGCTCTATCTGCGCGTGCGCGGCACCAGCAGCGGTGAGCTGGAGCCGACAGCCGATCCCAAGGGCGAAGACCCGTGGTCTGATCTATGGTTCTATGCCAACCCGATCTTTGTCACCGTGAAATGAGGCCGATGCGCGCTGTTTTGCTCCTGCTCCTACTGCTCGCCGCCTGCGCGCCGCCGGCTGTCGTGCCGGTTGTGCAAACGGCCAGCGTGACCGCCGATGCCGAAACGGTGGCGGTGAAGAGCGGCGACGACGCTGCGGATGATCCGGCGATCTGGCGCAACGCTGCCAACCCGGCTGCCAGCCTGATCGTGGGGACCGACAAACAGGCCGGGCTCTATGTCTATGGCCTTGATGGCCAGGTGCGGGATTTCGCCAATGCCGGCCGGGTCAACAATGTCGATCTGGTGGAAACCCCGGCGGGCGTGATCGTCGCCGCCAGCGATCGCAGCGACGAAGCCCATGCCCAGATCGCGCTGTTTCGCCTGAATACCGCCACGGCGCGACTGGAACCGATCGGCCGGGTGCCGGCGGGGGCAGGCGAAGCCTATGGGATGTGCCTGTGGGCAACACCGGGAGCCCTGACCGCCTTCATCGTCATCAAGGACGGCACCATCCGCCAGATCTTACTTGATGTCGCCACGGCCAGCGGCCGCGTCGTGCGCACGATGAAGCTGGCCACCCAAAGCGAAGGCTGCGTTGTCGATCCGCGCACTGCCCGGCTTTATGTCGCCGAAGAAGACGTGGGCATCTGGCGCTTCGATGCGCGGGCCACTGGCAGCGTCACTCCGGTGAAACTGGCCGGCGTGGACGGCAAGCGGCTGGTCGCCGATGTGGAAGGATTGGCCATTGCCGCCGAAGGGGCCGGCAATGGCGGCTGGCTGGTGGCCTCCAGCCAGGGCGACAACGCCTACACCCTGTATGGCCTTGCCGATGAGCGCTTTGCCGGCCGCTTCCGCATCGCCGATGGCCGCTTTGGCGGCACCGAGGAAACCGATGGCATCGCGGTGATGACCGGCGACTTCGGCCCGGCCTTCCCGCACGGCCTGATGGTGGCACAGGATGGCGAAAACAGGCCAGCGCAGAACTTCAAGCTGGTGGGCTGGGGCCGGGTGAAGGAGGCGCTGGGGCTGCACTAGCCGCCGGCACCCCGCCGGCCCTGTCATAAAAGCATCATGCAATTGCAATATTGTTGTCACCCCGGTGTCATATTGCGCCGCGGGTCCCAGATGCCTGAGTCTGCCGCCACAGGGCCACACCGCAATGACCACCCGCCTCCAGCGCCGCAATACCGGCGCCCTGATCGCCTTGCTGGCCAGCCTGGCCGCACTGCCGGCTGATGCGGCGGAGCCCACGGTGGCCGAACTGCAGCGCCAGATCGACGAATTGAAGGCGATGGTGGCCGAACTGAAGGCGGCCACCCGGCAGCCGGCGGCCGCGCCGGCCCCGATGGCGACCGCCCCTGTGGCCTCTGCGCCAATTGTGACCGCTCCGGTCACCCTGGCGGCCGCGCCAGCCTCACCATCCACCATCGTGCTCACCCCGCCGCCCCGGCGCGGCAAGCCCTGGTATGAAAAGCTCATGCTGCGCGGCTATACCCAGCTGCGGTTGAACGAGATCGTGTCGGGCGATGCCACCGCGCCGGCCGGCGTGTCGCGATTGCGCTCCATCGGCGATGGCAACATCACCGATCGCAACAATTTCAGTTTCCGCCGGATCCGCCTGATCCTGCAGGGCGATCTCAATGATCATGTCTCGCTCTACCTGCAGCCGGATTTCGCCACCGCCGTTTCGGGCCAGTCCGCAGGTGAACGTCGCGAAGGCTTCGGCCAGTTGCGCGATGCCTATGTGGATTGGTTCCCGCTGAAGGACCGCAGCCTGCGCCTGCGTTTCGGCCAGTCCAAGGTGCCGTTCGGCTGGGAGAATCTGCAAAGCTCGTCGGCCCGTCTGGCGCTGGACCGTACCGATGGCATCAACAGCGCTGTGCCTACCGAGCGCGATCTGGGTGTGGTTGCCTATTACACCCCGGCGCAGGTGCAATTGATCTGGGATCGGCTGGCGGCTGATGGCCAGAAATTGTTCGGCAATTATGGCGCCTTCGGCCTGGGCCTCTACAACGGCCAGGGCACCAACCGCACGGAAGCCAACAATGGCATGATGTTTGTTGCCATGGCCACCTGGCCGTTCGCGCTCGACGGGCTGGGCCTTGATGGCCAGGTGCTGGAAGTGGGCGGCGCGATCATGCGCAACCGGGTGCAGCCCGAAATCCGCACGGGTGGGGTCAGTGCGCTGTCCTATGCCGATAATCGCGTTGGCTTCCACGCCATGCTCTATCCGCAGCCCATCGGTTTCCAGGCCGAATGGAATTGGGGCACCGGGCCACAGTGGGATGATGTCACCCGCTCCATCCAGGAAAAGCCCTTGGAAGGCGGTTATGTGCAGGCCATGGCGCGGGTGAAGCGCTCGCCTTTGGGGCCGTTCATGCCGTTCGCGCGCTGGCAGCATTACCGCGGCGGCTTCAAGGCCGGGCTCAACGCACCGCGGCTGGAAACCGATGAGTTGGAACTGGGCATCGAATTCCAGCCCACACCGCCGCTGGAGCTGACCCTGACCTATGGCCACGCCAAGCGCCGCGAAGCCGACGAGCGCCGCAGCGGCCAGGCCGAAGGCGACATCGTGCGCGCCCAGTTGCAGTGGAACTATTGAGGCACTGTTCTTTTCTAAGGCTGTAATCGTCTACGTTGGTTTGGCCGCGTGCTTTAATCTGTAATTCATCAGAATATTCGCGCAATATTGTTGCTATTTTTATCTTCAAAGTGACTTTCTTCGTTCATGAAATAGTCAGCTGAAGAATCTCATTTTCCGTTCCCGGGGGCGTTGAACCACGCCTGGGAGAGTGAAAATGGCAACGCGTTTTGGTACTTCAGGAACTGATCAGATCATCGGCACAGAACTCGATGATTTTCTCTATGGCTATGCACCCGGCCAGAAGGGTCTCGACATCGGCAATGATCGCATCTTCGGCGGCAAGGGCCGGAATTTCATCGATGGCGCCGGCGGCAATGATTTCCTCGACGGCGGCGAGGATGATGACACTATCCTTGGTGGCAACGGTGCTGACCAGATCTTCGGCGGCCAGGGCATGGATCGCTTGTTTGGTGAAGCCGGCAATGATCTTGTCGATGGCGGCGAAGGCGATGACATCATCGACGGTGGCGCCGGGGCCGATCGACTGTTTGGCGGCAAGGACAATGACGATGTGCGCGGCGGCGCCGGCAACGACGTGATTGACGGCGGCGAAGGCGCGGACATCGTGCGCGGTGACGCCGGCGTTGACACCATCGATGGCGGCGAAGGCGACGACATCGGCGAAGGCGGCATCGGCGCTGACGCGTTGATCGGCGGCCTTGGTGACGACACGCTTTATGGCGACATCAGCGGCCAGCGTTCGGGCACCGGCCATTCCGCTGACCGGCTGTTCGGTGGCGACGGCACCGACAGCCTGTTTGGCGGTGGCGGCAACGACATCCTTGATGGCGGCGAAGGCCAGGACACGCTGACCGGTGATGCCGGGGCCGACCGCTTTGTCTTCAACGGCAAGTGGGGCTTCGATATCGTGGCGGATTTCGAAGACAATATTGACAAGCTCGATCTGCGCGGCACCGGCGAAAATTTCTCGTCGCTGTTCTTCGAATTGAGCGATCTCGACAGCGATGGCAGCACCGATGACGTGCTGGTGAAGACCAGCAACGGCGATCTTGGCGAGATCGCCATCCTCAACACCCAGTTGACGCAGATCACCGCGACCGATTTCATCTTCGGCTGAACGTGATCAGGCCTTGCGCGCCGGGTGCTCGTCACGCCCGGCGCGCAAGCGCTTCACCCTGCCCAAAGGCCAAGATTGACCGGCCGCGCCGCTTCCGCCACCCTGCCCGAAATAAATGGGGAGACGCAGGCACATGGCGCTGCTGGAAGGCTATCAACGCTTCACCTTCACGCGCGGCCAGTTCGGCCACGAACGGGTGATCACCGCCACTATCACCGGCAACAACCCGGTGAACGGCGTTGACGAGCTGATGCACGAAGAACTCGCCCGCGTATTCACCGAACTGCAGCAGGACAAAGGCAGCGACATCATCGTGCTCACCGGTGCTGGCCGCGCCTTTTGCGCTGGTGGCGATTTCGACTGGTTTGAAGAACAGATCGCCCACCCCAACCAGTTCCGCGACATCGGCTGGGACGCCAAGCGCATCGTCACGTCCTTGCTCGACATCGAAAAGCCGGTGATCTGCCGCATGAACGGCGCTGCCGCCGGGCTGGGCGCCACCATCGCCCTGCTGTGCGATATCATCGTGGCCGATGAAAACGCCGTGATCGGCGATCCGCATGTGAAGGTGGGGCTGGTGGCTGGCGACGGCGGCGCGGTGATCTGGCCGCAGCTGATCGGCTATGCCCGCGCCAAGGAGTTCCTGATGACCGGCGACCTGATCAAGGCGCCGCGCGCCGAAGCGATGGGCCTGATCAACTATGCCGTGCCGACCGACCAGCTTGATGCCAAGGTAAGCGAACTCGTGGCCAAGCTGATGAACAATCCCAAATATGCCGTGCGCTGGTCCAAGGTGGTGGCCAACCAGCCGCTCAGGGTGCTGGCGCAGCAGTTGATGGATGCGTCCATCCCCTATGAGACGCTGTCGAACCTTGCCGCCGACCGGGCCGAAGCCGTGCGCGCCTTCCGTGAACGCCGGCCGCCGAAACTGACGGGTGAATGATGGCCCCGCCGCTGCCCCCCGTCACTTTCACCGATGAACCCGAACATATCGGCCAGTTGCGCGACACCATCCGCCGCTTTGTCGCGCAACACGCCCCGCGCGAAGCACGCATCCAGTGGGATCGCGATCACCGCTGGCCGCGCGACGTCTATGCCGAATTGAACAAGCTGGGCCTGACCGCACTGACCGTGCCGGAAGCCTATGGCGGGGCCGGGCAGGATCTGGTCGCCGCCATCGCGGTGATCGAGGAACTGGCGCAGGCCGGGCCGTGCCTTGCCGGGCCCTATATCCACACGGCCTTCTATGGCGGCATGAACCTGTCTGAAAACGGCAGCGCCGAGCAGAAGGCGGAATTTCTCCCTCGGCTGGCGCGGGGTGAGCTGTTCTTTGCCTATGGCCTGTCCGAACCTGATGTCGGCGGCGATCTGGCCAGCGTGACCACCCGCGCGCGGCTGGACGGCGACGAGGTGGTGATCGACGGCGCCAAGCGCTGGTGCACGGGGGCGGACTGGAGCGATTATATCTACACTTTGGTGCGCTCCGGCCCGGCGGAAGACCGCTATCGCAACCTGTCGTTCGTGCTGATCCCGACCAACGCCGCCGGCGTGCGCATGCAGGATATCCACCACGCCAACCTGCGCTACACGGCGAGCCAGGACGTGTATTTCGACAGCGTGCGCGTGCCGGCGGGCAATATCGTCGGCGGGCCGGCGATGTGGAACCAGGGCTGGAAGCTGCTCGCCGGCCGCGCGCTGGATGTCGAGAAACTGGAAATCACCGCGGTGGCCTTCGGCATCGCCCGCGCTGCGCTGGATGAGGCGTGGGATTACGCCCAGCAACGCGTGCAATTCGGCAAGGCGATCAGTCAGCACCAGGCCATCCGCCATAAACTTGTGGTGGCGCGCACCAAGCTGCAGGCCGCCCGGCACATGCTCTATCACGCGGCATGGCTGGCCAATGAAGGCCGGCCATGCAGCGCCGAGACCAGCATGGCGAAACTGTTCGTCGCCGATGTTGGCGTGGAGATCGCGCTCGCCTGCCAGCAGGTGATCGGTTCCTATGCGCTGTCAGATGCGTTCGACATGGAGCGGCACGTGCGTGATCTGCTCGGCATGCCGATCGTGGGCGGATCGAGCGACATGCAGAAGAACAACCTCGCTTCGCTGTGGAAGCTGTGATGATCGCGCAATCGCTGCTGGAAACGGTCGCTGCCCGCGCCGCCGATACCGAGGCGCAGCGCCGGCTGCCCGCCGATCTGGCCGCCGAATTGGCAGAGGCCGGCCTGTTCCGCATGTTGGTGCCCACATCGCTGGGCGGCGCGGAGGTGGATGTCGCCACGCTCTTCAAGCGCCTTGAACAACTGGGCCGCGCCGATGCCGCCACCGGCTGGTGCGTGATGATCGGCGGCACCACGGCGCTGATTTCGGCCTGGCTGCCCCTGGAACACGCACGGGAAATCTGGGCTGATCCAAACGTCATCACCGGCGGCGTGTTCGCGCCGATGGGCCGGGCGGTGGTCGACGGTGCTGATCATGTCGTCTCCGGCCGCTGGGCCTGGGGCTCAGGCAGCGCCAATTGCAGTTGGTTGCTCGGCGGCGCGGTGATCATGGACGGCGGCGAGATGCGCCGCCTCCCCAGCGGTGCCCCCGATCACCGCATGATGGTGATGCGCCGCCACGAGGTCGAACTGATCGACACCTGGGATGCGCTGGGCATGCGCGGCACTGGCTCGGGCGATCTGGCCGCCACGAATGTCCGCGTGCCGCAGGGCCGCAGCGTGTCCTTCATCACCGATACGCCGCGCGAGGCTGGCCCGCTCTATCGCTTTGCACCGTTCGGCCTGCTGGCGCTCGGCATCGCGGCGGTGGCCAGCGGCAATGCGCTGGGCGCGCTCGATGATCTGAAGACGCTGGCGGTCGCCAAGAAAGGGCAGGGTAGCAGCCGCAGCCTCGCGGAACGCGGCGTCGTGCAGGCCGATTTCGCCGTAGCGCAGGCCGATCTCGATGCCGCCCGCGCGCTGGTCCACGCCGAAATCGCCGCCGCGTGGGAGCGGGTGGTGGCCGGTGACACGCCCGATCTGCCGTCCCGTGCCCGGCTTCGGCTGGCGGCAACCCGGCTCACCCAAGTGTCGGCCCGCGTGGCGGCCAAGATGCACGAATTGGCCGGCGGCACCTCCGTCTATGCCAGCCATCCGCTGAACCGCCGCTTCCGTGATGCCCATGTGGCGACCCAGCATGTGATGGTCGCCCCGCCAACGCTGGAGCTGGCGGGGCGCGTGTTGCTGGGCCTGCCGGTGGATGCGTCGATGCTCTAGGCGAGCTGACGCTTCAGCAGGCGCCCGAACAGCCACCAGCTGCCGATGGCATAGAGCACGACGTTCAGGCCAATCACCATCGCCCAGAACGTGACCGGTTCGAAACCCTCGATGATGCCGAAGCGCGGGTTGGTCAGCACCTGGCTGAAACCGGCCATCATCAGGCCCAGCCAGCTATAGGCCATCTGGATCTTGTGGTTCTTCAGATCGCCGGGCTGGCGATTGCGCAGCCATTTGCGCAGCGCCCACATGCCGCTGCCCAGCGAATAGAGGCTGACAAAGGCGAGGACATGGAAGGGCAGGAACTTGGTATCGGGCCGGAAGGTCGCCAGCGCGCCGATGTTGCATACCAGCATCGCCGGCACATAGAGTCGCCCGGCCAGCGCGTGGCCCGGCGTGCCCTGGCGGGCGAGCATCTGATAGAGGCCCAGTGGCATGGCGAGGCAGGCGGCGACAAGATGGGCGAGCAGCAGCGGGGAGAGATTGGCAAGCATCGAACAGGCTCCAGTGGCGGTTGATGCCGCCGGTGTGGCAAGCTGCCGCCGCTTGCCGCAACGCCGCTTTCGCCTATCATGCCAATCGCTTCGTCAATCACGCCCGTGCAGGATTCACGCTTCGTGGAATCGACCCTCAGCCTCTCGCGCGACACCGCTCCGCCGCTGCGCCCGCTGATTGCCGGCACGCTGTTTGCGGTGGTGGCCTGCGTGCTGGCGGGGCCGTTCGATACCGATGTGCTGCCGTTGCCCAGCCGGCTGGTGTTCTGGTTGGTGCTGATCGGCTGGAACAGCGTGAAATGGTGGCTGTGGTATGCATGGGCGGGCCCGCGCACGACCAGCCGGCGGTCGGTACTGCTGGCCGCCGTGGTCGGCGCGCTGCTGCTCAACGCGACGCTGCCGCTGGAGATCGACCTGATGTTCCGCGCCATCGGCCGGCCGCTTGAGCTGTCGTGGCTTGGCCTGTATCTGATGGCGCTGCTGGTGGCCGGCTCGATCTCGGCGCTGATCGCCGCGTTGCGGGGCCCGCGCGCAGTGCCGGTGGTGCCGGCCGCGCCCGCGCCGTCACTGCTGGCCCAGCGCGCTGGGTTGCCCGATCTGGCCGGCGTGCTGAGCGTCACGGCCGAAGATCATTATCTGCGCCTCGTGCTTGCCGATGGCCGAAAGCCACTGGTGCTGTTCCGCCTGAGTGATGCGCTGCCGGAACTGGCGAGCCAGGATGGCCTGCAGGTGCATCGCAGCGCCTGGGTGGCCCGTCGCCATGTGGCCGGTGCGCGGCGCGATGGTCGCCGCTGGCTGCTTGTGCTGGCCGATGGTGCGGAGCAGGCGGTGAGCGAGACGTTCCTGCCCGCCGTGCGCGCCGCCGGCTGGCTTCAGACGAAGCTGTAGGGGTCCACGTCCACCACCACGCGCACACTGGACGGCAGCGCCGCGCCGCCCACCCATTCGCGCAATATCGCCGGCAGCGGCAGGTCGCGCCTTGCCTGCACCAGCAAGCGATGCCGGTGCCGCCCGCGCAGCATGGCCAGCGGGGCGGGCGCCGGGCCGAGCACCATCAGTCCCTCGCGTTGCGGCGCGGCGGCACCCAGCACGTCGGCGGCGGATTTCGCGGCGGCCGCATCTTCCGATGAGACGATCAGCGCCGCCAGCCGCCCGAACGGCGGCAGGCCCAGATCGCGCCGCGCCTCGATCTCGGCGGCAAAGAACGCCGCCGCATCGCCCCGCCCCAGCGCCTGCATGATCGGGGCTTTCGGCTGGTGCGTCTGGATCAGCACGCGGCCCGGTTTCACCCCGCGCCCGGCGCGGCCGGCGGCCTGCATGATCTGCTGCCAGGTGCGCTCACCGGCGCGCAGGTCGCCGCCCGACAGACCAAGATCGGCATCGACGACGCCCACCAGCGTCAGATCGGGGAAGTGATAGCCCTTGGTCACCATCTGGGTGCCGATGATCACGTCGATTTCGCGCGCTTCCACCGCCGCCACCAGCGCGGCGGCGCGGGCAGGGCTGGTGATGGTGTCGCTGGTCACCACGGCGGTGCGCGCTTCCGGCCAGGTGCGGCGCACTTCCTCGGCGATGCGCTCCACGCCCGGGCCGCAGGCGACCAGGTGATCTGCCTCGCCACATTCGGGGCATTGTTCCGGCACCGGCATCTGGTGGCCGCAATGATGGCAGGCCAGGCGCCGCGACAGGCGATGTTCCACCATCCAGGCGGTGCAATTGGGGCACTGGATGCGGTTGCCGCAGGCCCGGCACAGGGTGAGCGGGGCATAGCCGCGGCGGTTGAGGAACAGCAGCGACTGCTCGCCGCGTGCCAGCGTGTCGGTGATGGCGGCGACCAGCACGGGGGAAAGCCATGTCCCGCGCGTTGGCGGATGCCGGGTCATGTCGACCAGAGTCACCTCCGGCAGTTCGGCGCCGCCGAAACGGCTGGGCAGCACGAGATGGCGATAGGTGCCGCGGCTGGCCAGCACCTGCGTCTCGATCGCCGGCGTGGCGGTCGCCAGCACGATGGGCAGGCCCTCCATGCGCCCGCGCATCACCGCCACGTCGCGGGCGTGATAATGCACGCCCTCTTCCTGCTTGAAGCTGGCCTCGTGCGCTTCATCGACGATGATGGTCTTCAGGTTCGCATAGGGCAGGAACAGCGCCGATCGCGCGCCCACCACCACCTTGGCGCGGCCATCGGCGATCGCGGCCCAGGCAGCGCGGCGCTCGCTGGTTTTCAGATCCGAATGCCACGACAGCGGCTGGCAGCCGAAACGGGCGGCAAAGCGCGCCAGCCACGGTGCGGTGAGTGCGATTTCCGGCACCATCACCAGCGCCTGCCCGCCGGCCCTGATCGCTTGCGCCACGGCTTCGAAATAGACTTCGGTCTTGCCGGACCCTGTCACGCCTTCGAGAAGGATCGGCGCGAATTCGCCCGCATCCACAGCGGCGACCAATTCATCTGCTACGGCTAGCTGATCGGCCGAAAGCGCCGGCGGCGCGAACGCAGGATCGGGCTGCGGCGGCGTGGCATCGCCGGCCACGCGGCTTGCTATCAGCGTACCCGACGTGACCAGCCCCCGAATCACCGCGTCTGACACGCCGCCCATGCGGGCGAGATCCCGCGCCGTGCCCTGCCGCCCCTCCAGCCGCTCCAGCGCCTTGGCGCGTTCCGGGGTCAGTCGCTTCGGCACCGGGCCGCCCAGCCGATATTCGGTGAACTCCCTCGGACTGAGAAACGCCACCGACGGCCACGCCATGCGCACCACCGATTGCAGCGACGCGACATAATAATCGGCGGTCCATTCGATCAGGCGGCGCAGCGGCTCGGCCAGCGGCGGCAGGTCGAGCCGCGCCGCCACCGGCCGCAACCGGCTGGCCGCCACGTCGGGCGCTCCCAGCCGATCGGCATCCCACACCACCCCGATGATCCGGCGCGGGCCGAGCGGCACTTCCACCGCGTGGCCCGGTTGCAGGTCCATGCCCGGCGGCACGGCATAATCCAGCGCCCCCAGCCCGTGCTGAAAGGGGATGACGCGGACACGAGATGCCAAAGAGAAGGGAGGCGAAGTCACCACGCCACAGATAGGCAATCGCCGCATCACATGCTAGGCGCGCCGCACAGCAAAGAGGCCTCGCATGATCCCCCGTTATTCCCGCCCCGACATGGTTGCCATCTGGGAACCGGAAGCCCGCTTCCGCATCTGGTTCGAGATCGAAGCCCATGCGACGCAAAAGCTGGCCGATCTCGGCGTCGTGCCGCAAAGCGCCGCCAAGGCGCTGTGGGACTGGTGGGCGACCAAGCCCGCCATCGACGTCGCCGCGATCGACGCGATCGAAGCGGTGACCAAGCATGACGTGATCGCCTTCCTTGATTGGGTGGCGCAGCAGGTCGGCCCGGAAGCGCGCTTCATGCACCAGGGCATGACCAGCAGCGACGTGCTTGATACCTGCCTTGCCGTGCAGCTCGCCCGCGCGTCCGATCTTCTGCTCGCCGACATGGATGCGCTGCTCGCCGCCATCAAGCGCCGCGCACTGGAGCACAAGTTCACCCCCACGATGGGCCGCAGCCACGGCATCCACGCCGAGCCGACGACCTTTGGCGTCAAGCTGGCGCAGGCCTATGCCGAGTTCGCCCGTTGCCGCGCGCGGCTGGTGGCAGCCCGCGCCGATATCGCCACCTGCGCGATTTCCGGCGCGGTCGGCACCTTCGCCAATGTCGATCCGCAGGTTGAGGAATATGTCGCCGAACAGCTTGGCCTGAGCGTGGAGCCGGTCTCCACCCAGGTCATCCCGCGTGATCGTCACGCCATGTTCTTTGCGACGCTGGGCGTGATTGCCAGCAGCATCGAGCGGCTGGCCACTGAAATCCGCCACCTGCAGCGCACCGAAGTGCTGGAGGCGGAGGAATATTTCAGCCCCGGCCAGAAGGGCTCGAGCGCCATGCCGCACAAGCGCAACCCGGTGCTGACCGAGAACCTCACCGGCCTCGCCCGTATGGTCCGCTCCGCCGTCACCCCGGCGCTGGAGAATGTCGCGCTGTGGCACGAGCGCGACATCAGCCACTCGTCGGTGGAGCGCTACATTGGCCCCGATGCCACCGTCACGCTGGATTTCGCGCTGGCGCGTCTGACCGGCGTGGTCGACAAGCTGCTGGTCTATCCGGAGCGGATGGAAAAGAACCTGAATCGCATGGGCGGCCTCATCCATTCGCAGCGCATCCTGCTGGCGCTCACCCAGGCCGGCCTGACCCGCGACGACAGCTATCGCCTGGTCCAGCGCAACGCCATGAAGGTGTGGGAATCCGATGGCGCGTTGAGCCTGCTCGATTTGTTGAAGGCCGATGCCGACGTGACCGCGCGCCTGAGCCACGTCGAACTGGAATCGCTGTTCGACCTTGGTTACCACTTCAAGCACGTCGATACGATTTTCGCCCGCGTGTTCGGTTGAACCCCTTTCGCACTGGAGCCTGCCCCATGAAGCTGATCATTGCCCTCGCGCTTGCGGCCCTGCCGGCCGCCGCCCTGGCCCAGCCGTCCGCAACGCCGGCCGCGCCCGCTGCTGCTGCGACCCTCGACACGCCGATTGAAGTGCTGATCGCTGCCGAGAAGACCAAGGCCATCCTCGATGCCCGGGTGCCGGGCCTGACCAGCCATCCAATGTTCGACCAGTTCAAGACGATGAGCCTGAAGCAGCTGCAACCCATGGCCGGCGGCCAGCTCACCGATGCCATGCTGGAAGCGGTCTCTGCCGATCTCGCCAGCGGCAAGTAAGATACGCTCGGGCCTGTCCTACAGAGCCGAAAAATGTCACCCTGCCGGGCATGAGGCCTGATCCGATCCCCCACCATTTGCCGCCCTTGGCAACGCTGTATTCGACACGATTCGTCAAAACTGGCAAATCTGCCGCCACTCGGCCGGGGTCCGCGCATGAGTGACGTGAAGAAAATCTGGCTCACCGCCGGTGACCTGCTGGGCGACAGTTTCCGGCTGGCGCGGGCTGTGCTGGAAAGCGGTTTCCGCCCCACGCACCTGGTCGGCATCTGGCGTGGTGGCGCACCGATCGGCATCGCCGTGCAGGAGTTTTTCGATGTGCACGGGGTGGAGTGCGATCACATCGCCATCCGCACCGCGAGCTATACCGGGATCGATCAGCAATCGAAGACGGTGAAGGTCTATGCGCTCGGCTATCTGATCGACACGCTGAATGCCGATGACCGGCTGCTGGTGATCGATGATGTGTTCGATTCCGGCCGCAGCATCGAGGCGGTGCTGGCCGAGCTCAAGTCCCGCTGCCGCGCCAACACGCCGGCCGATATCCGCATCGCCACCGTGTGGTACAAGCCGGCGCGCAACCAGACGGCGCTGAAACCGGATTATTTCATC
>NZ_JAUMBI010000186.1:0-5506 GCF_032115815.1 Sandarakinorhabdus sp. | reverse complement strand
GGCGCTGGCGCCGGCGGAGTCGCCCGCCAGCAGCAGGGCGGCGCCCAGCGACTGGTTCACCGGGTAATGCCAATAGCTTGGCTCCATATAGGGGATGGTGGCTTCGATGGTGGCGGCGGCGCGGAATTGCGTAGCAGCTTCCGCATATTGCCGGCGCGCCATCGCCCAGCGGCCCTGCGCGACATGATCAGCCACATCGACAATGGCGGCCATGGGCAGGCCCTGCTGGGAGAGCGTGGCAGCGCCGGGATGCTGCTTCAGCGCCAGCAGCGCGGCGCGTTCGGTGTCAAACGCGGCCTTGTCGCCCTGCGCGGCACGGGCGGTGGCGCGGGCGAAATGGCGCATGGCCGCCGGCAACGGCAGCCGCGCATCGGGGGCCGGCATCGCCACTATGTCCGCCGGGGTGCCAATCATTGCCATGGCCTGATAGGGCGCGGCATCCACCGCCTGCACCGTGCCCAGGCTGGCCGAGGTTTCGGCATCCATCATCCCGGCGAGGCGGCTGGCCTGCGCCCGCACCGTCGCCATGTCGCCGGCCATCAGGGCCGAGGTGACGATGAAATGGACATTGTGGGGATAATAGCCATAGCGCAGCATGCCCTTATCGCCGGTGGCGGCAATCCAGGCTTCATCGGCACGAGCGGCTTCGATGTTGGCGCGGATCGAATCCTGATAGCGGCCGCGCCGGTGCCAGATATGGGCCGGCATGTGCACCAGATGCGCAGCGCTGCGGATATTGCGGGCGCGGGCCAGCCGATCCGCCGCGGCTTCGGCACGGGCGGGATCGGGCAGTTCCAGCATGTGGATATAGAGATGCGCGGCCTGCACATGGCCGGGATTGCGGCGGAGCACCAGCTCCAGCAGGCGCACCGCCTCGCCGCTGTTGCCCACCGGCTTGCCATCGGGCAGCCAATAGTTCCACGGGGACGTGTCCATCACCGCTTCGGCGGCGAGCACGGCGATCTCGTCATCGGCCGGCCAGCGCGCGGCCACGGCCAGCATGGCATCGGCATAGGCCTTGTCGAGCGCGGCGCGGTCCGCCGTTTCGTCGCGCGAATAACGGGTGGCGAGCGCGGCGATCAGCGCCTGTTCCTTCGGGCTGGCACCATCCTTCAGCGCCAGCGCGCGATCGAGGGCAGCGAGCGCGGCGGGGCGATCCCGCCCGTCCATCGGCGCGTTGATGTTGGGGCCGAGCGCCATCGCCTCCCCCCACCAGCACAGCGCACAATCCGGTGCAGCGGCCTGCGCGCGGCGGAAGGAAGCGACCGCGCCGGCGTGATTGAAGCCATAGCTGAGCATCAGCCCTTGCGTGAACCAGCGCCGCGCCCCGGGATCGGCTGGCCCCAGGGACAGGCGGGTGGCGGCGAGATCGGCCAGATAGGGCACGCCGCCGGTTTCGCTGGCCGGCGCGGCGATGGCAGCGGCTGCCAGCAGCGCGCGGCTGGGGCCGGCGCGGCGCGGCCCGCACAGCGCCTGCGCCTGGGAGGTGGGATCAAGCGCGGCGAGCAGCGCCGGAGACAGCGCCGGCTCACTGACGGTGGCAGGCACCAGCAGGGCGGTGAGCAGCAACAATTGGCGTGCAGACATGATCATGACCGGCCTCCCCCACAGCATCGGCACGATAGTGCCAGATCAGGCGGGATCAGAACAGGCCAGCAAGCGGCAACAGGCCGAGCAGACGCAGGGCGATGCGCTGCAGGGCGGTGGTGCCGGGTTCGGGCTGAATCAGATGGTCATCCTCGCGCCAGCCAAGCTGGCCTTCGTGCAGTTCGAGCGCCCAGGCAAAGCGCGGCAGGCCATCATCGAGCGCGGCTTCGAGCGTGCTGGCCAGGCGCGGTGAATCGATCACGAAGCCCATTTCGGTGTTGAGCCGCCACGAGCGCGGATCGAAATTCATCGAGCCAACAAACAGCCAGCGGCCATCGGCGACATAGGTTTTGGCGTGGAGTTCGCCGGCACTGGCGCGGAAGAAGCTGGTGGCCGGGCGGCGGCGGCGCAGGCGGCGCGGGATCAGGCCCAGCGTTGCGCGATCCCCTTGCGCCCCACGCATTTCCCACAGCCGCACCCCCGCGCTGAGCAGACGCTTTCGCCACGGCGCGTAATAGGCGTGAACCAGCACGACATTGTTGGACAGCAGGGAGTTGGTCAGCACATCGACCTGCACGCCCCGTGCGGCCAGATCGCAGAGCAGGGCGTTGCTGGCCCTGGTGGGCACGAAATAGGCCGATACCAGCAACAGGCGCTGCCGGGCCGACGCCATCGTGGCCAGCAATCGCGGCAGCATCAGCTGCGCTTCGGCCACCGTGCCGCTGATTTTTTCGGGCGGATCGCTGAGCATGCGCACGGGCGCCCATTCGAAATCCTGCGCTTCGTCCAGCAGGGCGAGCGTCGCCGGGTCGGCGGCTGCGGCCAAGTAGGCGGCGCGCCGGTCAACGGGCGGTGCCGGCGGCAAGGGTTTTGCGCCCGAGCGGACCAGCCGGGCCAGCGGTACCGCCTCTGGGCAATCCCAGTAGCGCTGAAAACAGGCGGCCACTTCGCCGGCAATCGCGCCGATGGCCAGTGCATCGAGATCGGCGGCCAGTTCCACATGGCCGGCATCGAAATATTCATCGCCGATGTTGCGACCGCCGATCACGGTGGCAATGCCATCCACCGTCAGGCTCTTGTTGTGCATGCGGCGGTTGAGCCGGGCAAAATCGAACAGCGCATTGGGCCAGCGTGGCCAGCGCAGGCGGGCCGGATTGAACAGCCGCACATCAAAGCCGGGCAGCGCCGCCACCAGATGTTCGACCGCCGCGCAGCCGAAATCATCGAGCAGCAACCGCACCTTCACCCCGCGCACGGCCGCTGCGGCGAGTTCATCGAGCAGCAACCGGCCGGCCACATCATCGCGCCAGATATAATATTGGACGTCGATGCTGGTTACGGCGCGCCGGATCAGCGCGATGCGCACCGCCAGCGCGGCCGGGCCATCATCGAGCAATTGTATGCCGCTTTGTCCGGGATGGGCCTCGCACAGTCTGGCCAATGCCGCCGTCATGCGGCCAGCCGCACGAAGATGGGCAGATGATCAGACGCCGCGCGCGCCAGAGCCGAGGCATGAACGCCGGCTTCGGCCACATGCAGGGCATGATGGGCAAAAGCCCGGTCCAACCGGCCGATCGGCAGCCGCGCCGGAAAACTGGGGCCAAGCGCCACTTCGCGCCAGTGCCGCGCCAGCGCCGCCAGCGCCGCGCCGCCCTTTCGCCACTCGTTGAAATCGCCCATCACCAGTTCCGGCGGATTGCCCGGCGCTTTCGCCACCGCATCGATGATGGCGTGCATCTGCCGGGCGCGGGCCAGGCCCGAAAGATCAAGATGCGCGCCGACCAGCCGCAGCACATGATTGCCATGCGCGATGTCGGCCAGCACCGCCCCGCGCGGTTCCAGCGATGGCAGGGTGATGCGGTGGCTGTGGGTGAGCCGCACGGTACTACGCACCAGCACGGCATTGCCATGCCAGCCCAACGCGGCGCGGCCTTCATGGTGTTGCTGGCCCAGTGGCGCCGCCTGCCAGCCATGCACGCTGAGCAGGGTTTCGGGCAGCACCGAGGTGCGCAGGCCCAGCCGCGTATCTGCCT
This sequence comes from Sandarakinorhabdus sp., assembly GCF_032115815.1. Lineage (GTDB taxonomy): Bacteria > Pseudomonadota > Alphaproteobacteria > Sphingomonadales > Sphingomonadaceae > Sandarakinorhabdus. The sequence continues at coordinate 1,886 of NZ_JAUMBI010000186.1, read as the reverse complement.
CCTGCAGCAGCGCCACATCGGCACCGATTTCATCGAGCACATCCAGAATGCGCCCTGGGTTCAGCCGGCCATCGCTGCCAACGGCCTTGTGGATATTGTAGCTGGCGATGGTGATGCTCACCGGCGCAGAGCTATCGCTTGCACGCCGCAAAAAAGGTCAGTATTATTGACCCATCTCGCACGTGCACAAAGAGTCACAGCCATGGTCGCCGGTCTACCGCCTGTCAGCCTTGAAGACAAATACCGCTTCCGCGACGGTCGCGTGTTCATGTCGGGCGTGCAGGCGCTGGTGCGGTTGCCGTTGGTGCAGAAATGGCGCGATGCCGCCGCCGGGCTGAACACTGGCGGTTTCATTTCCGGTTATCGCGGCTCGCCGCTGGGCGGTTATGATCAGGAATTGTGGCGCGCCAAGAAGTGGCTGAAGGAACAGGATATCCACTTCGTTCCGGGTGTGAACGAGGAACTGGGCGCCACCGCCGTCTGGGGCAGCCAGCACGTGGCACTGAACCCGAAAGCCGAGCGCGATGGCGTGTTCGGCATCTGGTATGGCAAGGGCCCCGGCCTCGATCGCGCCATGGACGTGCTGAAGCACGGCAACGCCGCCGGCACCTCGGCGCATGGCGGCGTGCTCGCCATCGTCGGCGATGATCACGGCGCCAAATCTTCCACCCTGCCCCACCAGAGCGACCATAATTTCCAGGCCGCCTTCGTGCCGTTCCTGGCACCCGCATCGGTGCATGAATTCGTCGAGTACGGCCTGCTGGGCATCGCCATGAGCCGTTTTGCCGGCACCTGGGTCGGCTTCAAGGCCACGGCCGATACGGTGGAAACCAGTGCCACCGTCGATCTGTCTGGCGAAAACCGCGGGATCATCATCCCCCAGTTCGAATTCCCCGATGGCGGTGTCCACATCCGCCCTGGCGACATCTGGCGCGAGGAAGACACCCGCCTGCAACGCTACAAGGGCTTTGCCGCCATGGCCTTTGCCAAGGCCAACGGCATTGACCGGGTGGTGTGGGATTCGCCCAAGCCGCGCATCGGCATCGTGTCGACCGGCAAGGCCTTTGCCGACACGATGGAGGCGCTGGATGAACTGGGCATCGATGCCCGCGTCGCCGCTGACATTGGCCTGAAGGTCTACAAGGTTGGCATGCCGTGGCCGCTGGAGCCCGATGGCATCCGCGCCTTTGCCGAAGGCCTGGATGAAGTGCTGGTGATCGAGGAAAAGCGCGAATTCATCGAGCATCAGCTGAAATGGCAGCTCTACAACTGGCGCGAGTCCGTCCGCCCGCGCGTGGTTGGCAAGCATGACGAGAGCGGCGAATGGCTGCTCAGCCCCGACAATGAACTTTCGCCGGGCGTCATCGCCCACGTGATCGCCGCGCGCCTGCAGCATTTCCACAACACTGACCGGATCCGCGCCGCACTCGCCTTCTTCCGCGATCAGGCCGGCAAATCGGCCGCGCACATCACGCCGGTCAAGCGCAGCCCCTATTTCTGCTCCGGCTGCCCGCACAACACCTCCACCAAGGCACCGGAAGGTCAGCGCGCGCTGGCCGGCATCGGCTGCCACATCATGGCAATGTGGATGGACCGCGCCGAAACCTTCACCCAGATGGGCGGCGAAGGCGTGACCTGGGTGGGCGAAGCGCCGTTCGTGGGCGAAAACCATGTGTTCGCCAATCTGGGCGACGGCACCTATTTCCATTCCGGCCTGCTCGCCATCCGCCAGTCGATCGCGGCGGGTGTAAACATCACCTACAAGATCCTCTACAACGACGCCGTCGCCATGACGGGCGGACAGAAGCATGACGGCGAACTGGGCGTGGACCAGATCGCGGCGCAGATGCTGGCCGAACATGCGAAGAAGGTGGTGATCCTCACCG
>NZ_JAUMBI010000185.1:0-9566 GCF_032115815.1 Sandarakinorhabdus sp. | reverse complement strand
TCGATGAAGCTGACGGCGAGTTATCTCAGCCAGGATGGCGATACGCGCGATCCGATGAACTACACGCCCGAATGGTCACGCCGCGCCCGCAGCCTGCCGGTGCTGGCCGCGCTTATGGAACTGGGGCGCGACGGACTGGCCGATCTGATTGCGCGCTGCTGTGATCATGCGCTGGCCCTTCACGACGGGCTGGCCGCCCTGACCGGCGCCACCAGCATCGCCCGGCCGATCATGAACCAGGGCATGGTGCGCTTTCACGCCGCCGACGGGCGCAACATCAGCGACGCGGTGATCGCTGCCATCAACGCCAGTGGCGAGGCCTATTTCAGCGGCACGACCTGGGACGGCGAGCGCACGATGCGGATGAGCGTGTGCAACTGGCAGACCAATGCCGATGATGTGCGCCGCACCGTGGCGGCAGCGGCTCACGCGCTCAACGGTTTGCGCTGACGCAGCACGGCACCAGCCAGGCCAAGGCCGACGATCCACAGCGCCCAGATTTGCGGTTCGGGCACGTAGCTGATCTTGTATTCGAACACTGCATCATCGAAGACGAACGGCCCCGCAAAGCCGACCGGCACCGGATCGCGCGGCGCGAACCAGAAGCCGGCCTCCATGGCAACACCGCCGCCGCGATTGCCCCACACCGGGCTGACATTGAAATCGAAACGGCGGCTGATCGGCAGGTAGATGCGATATTCGATCAGATCGGGATCGATCAGCCGGTCGCGGCGATAATCATCAACCGGCAGCAGCGGGTAGCGCAGGTCAAGCCGCAGCGGGGTCCATTCGGCTGACGGCGTCCAGTTTAGCGTGATAGCAGCGCTGACCTTGTCCAGGAGGGGATCACCAATGAAAAACGGGGTCGCCAAGCCAAGCCGCAGCGAGCCGCTGGTGCCGCCGAGATCCTCGACGCGAAATTCCTTGAACAGGGTGACCTCGCGCTGTTCGGTCACCCCCCCGCGATCAATATCAAGCAGGGTGGTGATGGTGAGGCCGACATCGGGGCATTCCGGCGGACAGCCCGCCCACGCTGGCGTGGCCAGTGCCACGGCGGCAATTGCACCCAGAATCATCTTCATGGCCTGTCTCCCTGGCGGCGATTCTGCTGCCGGAAACTGGGCCGGAAAATCCGGACGAACGCTTAACCGCGCCGCCGGCCAAGCAGGCCGCCGATCAGGCCGGTGACGGTGCTGGCACCGGTGCCCATCACCAGCAGGCTGGCCGGCACATCGCCCATTGCCACCGATACGCCAATGCCGATGGCCGCACCGATGCCGCCGGCCAGCGCGCCGCCGCCTGCCGCGGCGCTGATACTGGCAGCCTGGCCCTTCAGCGCGAACCAGCCGGCCAATGCCGAAATACCCATGCCGCCGATGGCGAACAGGCCAGCCACGGCCGGCACGAAATGGCCAGTCACCACCATCGCGATCTGGGCGATGGTGGCGATCAGCGTCGCGTTGATCAGCCTGGCATTGTTCATTTCGCTCCCCTCCCCCCGCCATAGGTGGCGTTCATGTGCGCCAGCACCTGGGCGTTGCCCTTCTTGAAAAAGCCATAAAGCCCGTTTGCCGCCGCATTCTTGCCCCAGCCGGTTTGCGACAGCGTCACCCTGGTCAGGCCGGGCTGTAGCGGGGTGAATTCCAGCACCGACACCACCTGGGCCAGTGCCTCGTGGCCCTTCAGTCCTGATGGTGCCTGCACATTCTGGCACACCAGCAGCCGCTCCGGCAGATAGGTGAGGATGCGGTGGTGGATATTGTCGGGATCGCCGATCGGCTTTTTCGGATCATAACTGGCCTCGATGCTGCCGCCGGTGCGCAGATCAATAGCGGCAACCGGCGCGTTCCATTTGCGGAACTCTTGCGCATCGGCAAAGGCCTTCCACAGGATCGCCACCGGCGCCCTGATCGTGATGCTTTGCTGCAGGGTGCGGCTGCCATCGGGCGCGATGAAGCTGGTATCGGCAACAGCAGCGGGCAACGGCGCGTTGTGGACATCGCCCGGCATCGGCGCGCCCAGCGCCGGGCCGGCGATGAGAACAGCGGCGATCAACAGCGTTTTCACGGCCGCAGCCCCCGGGCCTCGCGTTCGAGCAGCCGGAAATAATGGCGCAGCGCGGCCACGCCGGCATCGAAACTGGCCAGGCTGCGGTGCGTGCGGGCCTGCATCACACCGCCTTCCATCACGCTCAGCACCAATTGTGAGAGGCCGTTATGATCCGTGCCCAGCGGCAGGCGGTTCGCAGCGGCATCGAGGCAGATGCGCACAGCGGCCACCCAAGCTTCGAAATTGGCAGCGAGGAGCGCGCGCACCTGCGGATCGGGTTCATGGATTTCCAGCGCCAGGCTGCCGATCGGGCAGCCGAACGTGCAATCGCTGATCTTCAGCAGTTCACGATATCGGGCGAGCAGCGCAAAGATCCGATCGATCGGATCAGCCACCCCTTCCCAGGCCGGCGCCAGCAGCATCGGCCAGATGCCATCCAGATAGCGGCGCAGCACGGCGATCAGCACGTCCTGCTTGGTGGGGAAGGCGTGGTAGAGGCTGCCGCTGTTGGCATTGGCGGCCGCCAATATGTCGGCCACGCTGGTGGAGCCATAGCCCTTCTCGCCGAACAGCTCCATGGCGGCGGTAACGATGCGCTCGGCGGTTGGCGGGATGGGTGCGGTCATCGGCTCCGGGCTCCCTTGATTGGTCGATCAAGAGTGTTCCCCGTTGAATGCGCGGTCAAGTGACAGTCAGGCAACCTGACCCTTGAAGCTGTCCCGCAGTTCGCGTTTCAGCACCTTGCCGATGTGGCTGCGCGGCAATTCATCCACCAGCACGACGGCGGCGAGGCGCTGGGTCTTCCCCACCTTGGCGTTGGCGCCGGCGCGCAGGACTTCCGGGTCCGCTCCCGGCGCGACGACGAAGGCCACCGGGGTTTCTCCCCAGGCATCCGATGCGACACCAACCACGGCGGCTTCCACCACCTGCGGAAGGGTGAGCAGCACGGCCTCGATATCAGAGGGGTAGATGTTGAAACCGCCCGAAATGATCATGTCCTTGGCACGGTCCATGAGCGTCAGGAAACCATCCTCGTCCAGCCGGCCAATGTCGCCTGTGCGCAGCCATTCCTTGCCGGTGGGATCGATCCAATAGGCCTTGGCGGTGAGATCGGGGCGGTTCTTGTAACCGTTCATGGTAGCAGGCGAGCGGCCAACGATCTCGCCAGGCGTGCCCGGTGGCACGTCATTGCCATCTTCATCGATGATGCGCACTTCGTGACCGGGCTGCGGCTGGCCCACCGTGTGCAGCTTGTCCGGATGTTCGTGGGCGACCAGCATGAAGCCGACACCGCCTTCGGTCATGCCGAAGAATTCGATCAGGCCGCCAGGCATGCGCTTGAGGACCTCGGCCTTCAGTTCGGCCGCGAAGGGGGCCGAGGTGCAGAATTTCATCTGGAGCGAGGAGAGATCGGTCCCGTCGAACCCCGGATCGGCGAGCAGGCGGCGATATTGCACCGGCACCAGCATGGCGTGGGTGACACGGTGGGTTTCAGCCTCCTTCAGCCAGCGAGCGGTGTCGAACTTGGGCATCAGCACCACGGTGCCGCCCCAGGCCAGGGTCGGGATGAAACTGACCAGCGTGGTGTTGGAATAGAGCGGGGTGGAGCACAGCGTGACGCACTCCGGCCCATAGCCGATGCGGCGGCCGCCGGTGATGTGCAGCGAGCGCATCGAACAGCTCTGCACGATGCCCTTTGGGGTGCCGGTGGTTCCGCTGGAGTAAATGATGTTGAAGCCAGCCTGGGGATCGAGCGGGGCCAACGCCGGCGGCTGCGCGGTGGGATCGATGAAGCTGTTCAGCCGATCCAGATCAACCAGGGTCTTGCCCGCCAGCATGGCGCCGAACTCGGCACGGTTCGGGGCATCGACAAACACGAACTGTGCGCCCGAATCGGCGACCATGGCGGCGATCTGATCGGGTGTTGAAGACGGGGCGAGCGGCGCGATGGTGGCGCGCAGGCGCAGCACGGCTGCCCACAGCACGGCATAATCCACGCTGGACAGCGCGATCGAGGCGACGCTGTCGCCGGGCTTCACGCCATGATCGGCCAGCGTGCCGGCGAGTTTTTCCGCCCGGGCAATGAAATCGCGCCAGTTCAGGCGGTCATTGCCGCAGATGACGGCGGGATGGTCGGGCCGGGCGGCAGCGTTGGCGGCGAGCGCGGAGGAGAAATCGAAGGTGGTGTCGGTCATGGCCAGCAGGGTCGCGAAACCCGGCCGGCCTGTCCACTGCTGAAATCAGGCAGCCTGCTGAAGCGACGGCACGGCGATCTGCGCCGGCACGTCACCGCCCAGTTGGGTCAGGGCGCGAACATGGGCGTCATACTGGGCCTGCAGGCGGGCCAGATGCACCGGATCATGGCCATTGCGGCTGATGGCATCGGCCAGCAGCTCGGCGCCGGACACCAGCTTGGCGATGTTGCGCTGCTTGCGGGTTTCGAGCTGGCGCGGGGCGAGGATGAAGAAATAGGCCACTGGGGCCGAAAGCGTGATGTAGGTCATCACGATCATGATGATGGTCACGCTGTTATTCGCCAGCATCGTCTTGCTCCGTGAGTATCAGGTTGAATAAGCCCATGCTGCGACGCCGCATGACAGGCCTGTAATGACAAAGCCAGCCCAATGCGGCCAAGCCTCTAGCATCGGGCGGTTTTGCCGCAGTGCAGGAAAGAGGAGGTGTGAAAAGGGCGGCAGCCTTGCTGGCCACCGCCCGTTTTCCGTGCCTGATGCCGATCAGATCGCGTTCAGGTTCACCGCGGCCTGCTTGCCGCGACGATCTTCTTCCAGTTCGAACGAGACGCGCTGGCCTTCGTTCAAATTGGAGAAGCCGGCGCGTTCCACAGCCGAAATGTGGACGAAGGCATCCGGCGCGCCATCGTCGCGTTGGATGAAGCCGAAGCCCTTGGTGCCGTTGAAGAACTTCACAGTGCCTTCAACGCGCTCACCGGTGGTCGACGGGGTGCGTTCACGCGACGGGCGACGTTCGAAATCGCCACCACCAGCGCGCGGTTCACGCGGTTCGCGCGGCTCGCGCGGCGCACGATCTTCAACCGGCAGCGGTTCGCCTTCGATCTTCAGTTCGGTCGCCGAAACGCGGCCATTGCGTTCGGTGAGGGTGAATTCCAGCGGCTGGCCATCGGCCAGGCCCGTCAGGCCAGCGGCTTCCACCGCCGAAATGTGCACGAACACGTCTTCACCGCCGTCTTCACGCACCACGAAGCCGAAGCCCTTTTGCGCGTTGAAGAATTTCACGGTGCCACGGCCGGTGCCGATCACGATGCCGGGGGACATTTCGCGCCGGGGCGCGCCGCCGCCGAAGCCGCCGCCGCCGCCACCGCCGAAGCGACTGCCGCCACCGCCACCGCCGCCGAAGCGATCGCCGCCGCCGCCGAAGCCGCCGCGACCACCGCCGCCGCCGCCGAAACGGTCGCCACCGCCGCCGAAGCCGCCGCCACCGAAGCGATCGCCACCGCCGCCGAAGCTGCGGCTGGAGTCTTCAAAACTGTCAAAGCCGCGTTCGCGCTTGTCAGAACCACGCCCGGGACCACGTCCCCGTCGATCAAAGCTCATTTAATTTCCAAATCCGTAGCTGTCTGTCTGAAACTGGAGCCTGTCGGGCGATGCGGTGAGGTATTCAAAGCAGCGGGCCGATAATGCGCCGACAGCCAAGGTAAACGAAAAAGGGACTGGACGCGAGTCGAATATTGGCGGGTGAAAACGGCCCTACCAACGCCGCCGCGTGACCAGCGCAGCCAGTGCGCCGGCCGCCAAGGCGGCCAGCACCGCAGCAAGCCCGTAGGCGAGGCTGTTTTCCTGCGCCATCACATAGACCCAACGTTCAAAGCCCGATTTGTCGATCACAAAGGGCGCCGACGTGCTGGCCAGCACCCGGCCCTGGCGCACAAGGTGGATTTCGGCGGTGTAGTCGCCCACCGGCACCGCCGCCGGCAACGCGATGCGGGCAGCATAGAGCACGCCGCGGGTGATCTGCACGCCATCGGAACGCTCTGTGAACAGCCCGGCCTTCTGGCGCGCGGTGATCAGGCCGGCTTCGAATGTGCGGCTGATCCCGTCATCGGCGCCGCTGGCCGGGGACAATTGCAGGTTGCGGATGCCGATCTCGTAAATGGCCGTGGTGCGTTCATCGGCGAGGACCGAAATCGGGCGGGTGGCCGCCACGGCATAGAAACCCGGCACCGATTCAAAGCGCACGGCGCGCGCATTGACCCAGATGCCAGCAATGCGCGCTTTCTGCCGGACGGTGACCGGTGCCGACGGCCCGCGCACCACCACGGCGATATCGGGCGGCGCATCGGGCACGCTGCCTTGCGGATACTGGATGGCGCCGAACACCAGCATTTCCGATCCGCGAAACGTGGTGTTGATCTCGATGCGGGCCTGGCTGAGCTGAGTGATCAGCCGGATGGGCGCAGCTCCGACCAGTGCCAGCCACAGGCCCAGCGCCAGAACGACACGCCGCATCATGCGCCTTCAAACAGCGCGAACGGCTCATCGGGCGTGAGCGTGAGGCCGATGAACAACCTGATGGCCACCGCCAGCACGATCAGCGCCAGCGCCAGCCGCAGCCGATCGGGCGACAAGCGCTGCGCCGCCCGCACACCCACTTGCGCGCCTGTCACCCCGCCGATCAGCAGCAGCAGGGCAAGCACGATATCCACGCTTCTGGAGGCGGTCGCGTGCAGCAGGGTGGTCGCTGCCGTGACGAAGATGATCTGGAACAATGAAGTGCCCACCACCGCCTGGGCGCGCATGCCGAGGATATAGACCATGGCCGGCACCATGATGAAGCCGCCGCCGATGCCCATGATCACGGTGAGCATGCCGACGCCCGCGCCGAGCATCAGCGGCGCCAGTGGCGAGATGTAGAGGCCTGAACCGGGAAAACGCATTTTCCACGGCAGCGCTGCCACCCAGGGCAGATGGCGGCTGCGGCGTGACGGCGGTGGCTGCCCGTTCCGCGCGGCCTTCAGGGCGGCCAGCGCATCGCGGAGCATGAGCCCGCCGATGACCGACAAAAAGAGGACGTAGATCAGGCTGATCACCACGTCGATCTGGCCCTGCTGCTGCAAGATGGAGAAGACGACCTGCCCCAACCCGGCCCCGACCAGACCGCCCGCCACCAGCACGCCGCCCATGCGCAGATCAACCTGGCCGCGTTCCCAATAGGCCAGCGCGCCCGAGACGGAGGAGCCGGTGATCTGCGTCGCCGAAGACGCCACCGCAACTGCCGGCGGAATGCCGTAGAAGATCAGCAGCGGCGTGGTCAGGAAACCGCCCCCCACGCCGAACATGCCCGACAGGAAACCCACAGCCCCGCCCATCAGGATGATGAGCAGTGCGTTCACCGACATTTCGGCAATGGGCAGATAGATGTCCATGTGCCGCGCAGGTTACGGGCTGGACGGAGAAAAGGGAATCGGGCTTTTCGTTTACGCCAAGGCAATCACCGACAATTGCCGCCCATAGTCGGGCTCACGGCGGTGGGTGGTGCGGCGGAAGCTGAACCAGCGGGCTTCATCCGGATAGGTGTCCACCCCCATCGCCACCACGGTGCGCACGCCGGCGGCGGCGAGACGGGATGCGATGAAACCTTCCAGATCGAACTGGCAGTGTCCGGGTTTGCCAGCGGCGAAGAAGGCATCATGTTCGGGATCGACCGCGCAGAAGCGGTCGCGGAAGGCCAGATCAACCTCGTAACTGGCGCGCGCAATCGTGGGACCGATGGCGGCGACGATGCGGTCCCGGCGGGCGCCAAGGGCTTCCATCGCTGCCACTGTAGCCGGGCCGATGTCGGCGAGCGCGCCTTTCCAGCCCGAATGCGCCGCACCGATCACGCCTGCATCCACGTCGGCCAGCAGGATCGGCGCGCAATCAGCGGTGAGGACGCCCAGCGCGAGGCCGGGCGTAGCCGTCACCATTGCATCGGCATGGGGGCGTGCATCATCGGGAAAGGCGGCGGTGACGGGAATGACGGTTGCCGAATGCACCTGATGCAGCGTCACCAGCGCGGCGCCAGGGGTGACGGCGTCGACAGCGCGGCGGCGGTTTTCCTGCACGTGGCCGCGATCATCGCTGCTGCCCAGCCCGACATTCAGGCTGGCGAACAGGCCCGACGACACGCCACCACGCCGGGTGAGAAACCCGTGGCGGGTGCCAGCCAGCGCAGGGACGGTGAGGAAATCTAAAGGCGGGCCCGACACAATATGTCCTCATCGGCCTGATCGCCGACCATGAAGTGATAGGGCGCCACCTCCTCGAAGCCGTGACGGGCATAGAAACGGCGGGCACGCGGATTTTCGGTGAACACGCTCAGCCAGAGTTCCGGCGCACCACGCTGTCGGGCGTGATCCTTGGCCCACTCGGTCAGCACGTCAGCCAGCCCCAGACCTTGCCACGGCTTGTAGATGTAGAGCTGGCGCAACTCCATGGCATCTGGTGCGGGATCGGGCGCCGGGAGTTTCAGGCTGCTCACCTTGCAAAAACCGATCGGGGCGCCGCCCGTCAGCGCAAAGCGCACGCTGATATCGGGATCGGCCAATTCGGCGGCATAGGCTTCGTCGCTGCCCTGCTGAAGGAAGGTCGCCATGTCTTCCAGCCTGTAGAGCGTGCCGAACGTATCGATGAAGGTGGCCCGTGCAATGCCGCCCAGCACGGCACCATCGGCCGGCGTTGCATCGCGATAGGTGATGAGGGGATGGCTCATGCACTTGCCATGCCAAATCCAGCCGGCACTGGCCAGCTCGGCGCCGTGACCGCCATGGCGCGGAAGATGGCGCCCATCTGCTGCGGTGCGGTGAGCCGCAGCAGGGCGGCGGTGATGCTGCCGGCTTCGTGCGGCGGCTTGCCCGTCTTCAGTGCCTCGGCCCGCGCCGAAATGCCAAGATCACCGAGCAGCGCGCCCTGCGCCACCGGGCCGTGGAAGGCCAACCCGCGCCCATGGGCGATGGCTGCCAGCGCGCTGAAATCGACATGCGCGGTCAGATCATGCGCGCCGGGATCATAAAAGGGGCTGACCTTTTCGCCGCGATGCACGGCCTGCAGCGTATCGAGCGGCACACTTTCGATCATCTGGCCGCCATAGCCGTAATCGATGATCAGCATGGCGCCGCCCTGGGCCGCGATGCGGCCTGACAGATGCCCCATGATGGCGTGGGCGGCCTCGCTCCATTCGGCGTCTACGCCGTCGGCGGGCAGCCATTTCGGCATGAACAATCCGTCTTCGAAGCCCACGTGCAGTTCCTTGCCCGCCCGGCGTTGGCGGATCGGCAGCGCATCGAAAAATTCGTTGGCGACGATGATGAGCGGGCGATCATCGGGCAACTGATCGACCCGGTCGTGCCACTGGGCCGCCCAACCGGCCAGCCGCACGCGCTGGATGGAGCGCAGCGCAAGGCTGGTTTCCACCATTTGCAGGCCGGCGCTGGCAGCAAAGCCCGGCAACCGGCCGAGCAGGCGCAGGGCATCGGCCATCAGGCTGCCATGACCGGGGCCAAG
>NZ_JAUMBI010000184.1:0-2955 GCF_032115815.1 Sandarakinorhabdus sp. | reverse complement strand
GAGACTTTCGTACGCCTCGCGGCGCCCGAAACTCTGCACGATGGCGGACTGGCAGCTTGCGGGAAGTCCAAGGCGCGTAAGCTGCCATTTCCCGGTGTTATATGAGCAATGACGGTTAACCGCCGGGTGGCGATGAGCCGTCTTGTTCAAATTTCAGTTCGCTCCGACAGTGTCAGGGCATCGTCGATATCCACGCCCAGATACCGCACCGTCGTCTCGATCTTGGTGTGGCCAAGCAGGATCTGTACTGCCCTCAGATTGCCAGTGGCCTTGTAGATCAGCGCGGCCTTGGTGCGCCTCAGCGAATGCGTGCCATAGTCGCGAACATCAAGCCCAATGGCGCCAACCCATTCGTCAACCAGGCGGCATATTGGCGGGTGCTCATGTGGCCGGCACGATTGATGCGACTTGGGAAGATAAAGTCGTCGATTGAGCCTCCACAGCAGGTAAGCCATGCAAGAAGGCTTTCCCGGACATCCTTGCCGAGTTCAAATTGAACCGGCTTTCCTGTCTTTTGCTGAATAACGGTGGCCCGGTTGCACATGGCACCGCCTGCCACGACGTCGCCGATTCTCAGTTTTACGACGTCACAACCACGCAGCTTGCTGTCGAGAGCTAGATCGAAAAGCGCACGATCGCGCCGCCGATGGTGTTCATCGAGATAAAAGCGGATTGCCTAAACGTCGCGTGGTTTGAGAGGTCGCTTTGCACCAATCATGCGGCCGGCATTCCATGGGATCAACTTTTGCCCGATAGGATCGAACTGCGACTTGCCCATTCATAGTCTCCTACGGCCGAAATGGCCGCGGGAGACTATATTGGAATACAGGTTTTCCTCGTGCCGCAGCATGCCGACTTGCGAACGAACCGTTATCAGTCACTTGAGGGTCTTCAGGCGCGCGGTCACGTCCTTGCACTTGTTGGCGTCGGCGATACCGGCAAAAGCCATATTGGTGCCCTGCTCATAGGCCGCCAGCTTGGTCAGATAGGCGCTAGAAGTCGACAGTGAGATAGCCGCCGATGCGCCTGCCCGGGATCAGATCATAGGCTCCGGCACCCTGCAGTTCAAACCCCTGCAGATCGGTGAGGTTCTCGACCTGCACCCGCAGCAGCACCGATTGGCCCGCCAGCTTGAAACTGTAACGTGCGCCCAAGTCGACCAGCGTGCGGGCCGGGATAGATGTCAGCGCACTCACGGTGGATGTTTCCGGGCTGCGGTGGCTGATGGCCACGTCCATGCCCAGCCCCTCCAGGATCGGCGGGCGCCAATCAAGATTGACCTCAATCCGCCGGCTGATCGCGCCCACCGGCCGATCCCCCACCCGGCCCAGCGCCACGCCATCGCCAGTCACGCGCGGCCACAGCAATACACTGCCTGCCACGATACTGAACCGCTTGGTAATTGGCCCGGACAGCGAAAGCTCGATGCCGCGGTTGATCACCTCTCCCAGCGCATCAAAACGCCCGTTTGCGTCGAGGTTGAAATAGGGTTTGCGCACATCGAATAGGCCAGCGACCAGCCGCACATCATCGCTGATCGCCCACCTCAGGCCAGCGTCACGCTGGCCTGTGCGGATGGCCGGCAGCGCCTCGTTGCGGTTGGCGGCGTTGCCCGGCGCGATGCCGCTTTCCTCCAGCCCGGTAACGGTGCCGGCATAGGCCACTAGGCGCGGCGTGATCTCGATGGCCAGCGTGGCATTGTAGAGCAAGGGCGAGGCATCGGTTGCCACCGGTGGCAAGCTGGGCAGGCCAATGCGTTTCGAATAGCGCGTGCCCTGCACGCCCAGGCTCAATTCGCCCACGCCCGGCCAGCGTGCTTCCCAGGCAATGCCGGCGATAATCTGGCGCACTCGGTCCTTCTGCTGCTCGCCAAAGTTGAAATCGGGCGCCGGCACCGTGGTGGGTGCGAAAATGCTGGTGGGCCCCAGATCGATGAAGTCGGAGCCGTCAAAGCGCCGGTCCCCCGCGCGTGCCCGCACGCTGGCGTGGATGCGGTGGGTGCGCGGGCCGTCCGTGACGGTGCGCGTCAGCCGCAACTCACCGCTTGTGCTGGCAAATTTCACCGGCGGGTCGGCGATCACCAACTGCTCCCCGTTTCCAGCCTGATCCATATCCGTAACGAGATTGGCAAAGCCGCGCGTATCATCAAACAGCGAACGGAAAAGCCCGGCCCGCAGCTCCCAGCCCGGCGCCAGCCGCCAGGTGCCCAGCACGCCGGTGTTGAATGCCACGCCGCGATAGCGCGCCCAATCCGGCCCCTTGAAGAAGCGGCGCGGCAATTGCGGCGGTAGGCCCTCGCCAGACGGCAGGAAAATTGGCCCGGTCTCATCAAAGCCTTCGGAGCGGGCGGCAAACGGCACGATCTCGATCGCGTCTGTCGGCGCATAGCGGGCGGCGAGCGAGAATTGCCAGAAGCTGGCGCGGGTGGCGTTGTAGAAGCGATCATCGAACAGCGCACCACCGGCCGCGACGCTCAACCCCTTGGCCACCGGCAGATTGGCATCCACCTCCAGCGCGGCATTGCCCCATTGGTTCGATGCCCCCAGCACGCTGACCGCCGCTTCATCGCCGGGCTTGCGAAAGGCATAATCCACGATCCCTGTGGGCGCCGGAAATGGGCTGCCCAGCGCCGACAAGCCAACGCGGATGGTGGTGGCCCGCCTTAGCCGCGGGTTGAGCCCCCACACCTGATCGAAATAGAGACCGTCGATGCGCACATTGCCCGCCTGCGTCGGCGAAAAGCCACGCACATCGTCGGCGTTATACAGCCCGATCGTCTCCCGCCCGATCGAGGTGCCAAAGGCATCGCCGGCGCTGCGCACGGCATTCTCCTCCGCCCGCGCACCGGTCGCAGCGGTGCTTTCGTCCACAGTCTGCGCTGCAGCCGGCAGCGCCAGCAGCAGCGCACAAGGGCCAAGCCGCACCACGCGTCGAACGATCAGGCCAGTTGGACCC
>NZ_JAUMBI010000183.1:0-4939 GCF_032115815.1 Sandarakinorhabdus sp. | reverse complement strand
CTTTGGCGAATTAAATACTCAGAAGTGGAGAATTACGAATGCCGAAAGAAAGTGAATTCACCGTGCAGCGATATCGTGACGGATGGGCAATCGTCTTCAAAGATGCCAGCGGCAAACGCAAGCGCTGGAGTCTTGATGCGATCGATCGGCAGAGCGCCGAAGCGGAGGCGCGCAAACGCTGGAGCCTTAGGTTTGCCGGCAAATGGACCGTGGGCCGAATAGTCTCGGTTTATCTCGACGCCAGGGAGGAAGCCGAGATCGCATCGATAGCGAGACGCCGGAACGCGTGGAAAGCCATGGCCGCGTTTTGGACTGATGTCGACCCGGAACTGATCGATGAAAAGATGTGTAGGGATTACGTCGACCAGCGAAAGCGGGCACCTGCGACCACACGCTATGAATTGGCGATGTTGGCGGCAGCGCTCAATCATGCCGCCGAAGCCAAGCATATCCAGAAAGCACCCAAGGTATGGCGGCCAGCCGAACCGGAACACATTGCACGTGCTCTGAGCAGGCAGGAGTTTCGGCGATTTTTCGACGCGGTGCTAGCACCGCACGTTCGGCTCTTTGTGATTCTTGCGCTCTCCACATGCTCTCGTCCCGGCGCACTTCTGGAGCTGGAATGGATCCAGATAGATTTTGAAAAGGGGCTTATCAGACTGAATCCAATTGGCAGGGTCCAAACCAAAAAGAAGCGTCCAACCGTTCCCATCGCCGATTATGCAGTAGAAACACTAACCGAGGCCTTTGCCGTCAGGCAATCTCAACACGTTATCGAACGCGGTGGGAAGATGCTGGCTTCAATCCGCAAAGCCTTTGCCGCAGCCTCAAAAAGGAGCGGTGTCCATGCGACCCCTTTCACGCTTCGCCATACGGGCGCGGTATGGAGGGCCGAGGATGGCATCAGCATGTCGGAACTTGCCCAATTGATGGGACATTCCAATGAGATGACCACTTTCCGTTATTATGCCCGCTACAGTCCGACTTACATGCGGAAGGCCGCAAATGCCGGCAAATGGTGAACCTCAGCTAAGGCACAGAGACCCGCAGAGGTTCAAATGAACCTTCGTCCTGTGTTTGAAGGGCGGCCCGGGAAGCCGTAACCCCTTCTTTCCATTGGTCGGGGCGAGAGGATTCGAACCTCCGGCCTCTGCCTCCCGAAGACAGCGCTCTACCAGGCTGAGCTACGCCCCGATCCTTGCGGAAGCGGCGCTATAGCCGCCGCCTCACGCGCGCGCAACCGCTCAAAGCGCGATTTGCAGCATTTTCGTCACGTCCACGAGTTTTTCGCGCGGGGCGCCAGTACGCGCGGCAGTAACTTCGGCGGCTTCGATCTTCTGCCAGCCAGCAAAATCGCTGGCCGTGATGGCGCGACTGGCGAGCAGCGCGTCGAGCCCGGCCGGACCCGCCTTGCCGGAAGCGGCGATGCCGTCCTCCACCATGGCGGCGACCACGGAAAACCCATCGGGCCGGTTGGTGCCGATGGTGCCCGAAGGCCCGCGCCGCGCCCAGCCGCTGGCATAAAGCGCCGGCGCGATCCGGCCAGCGTCATCGGTGGGAAAACGGCCGAGCTTGTCAGACCAGTTCACGCCGGGGATTTCGGCGGTGCGATAGCCGATGCAGGCAATCACCAGACCACATGGAATCGCGTGCAGCTCGCCCGTGCCCACGGCCTGGCCGTTTTCCAGCCGGGTCGTCTCCACGATCAGGCGTTCGGCCTTGCCATGGCCTTCCACCGCCACCGGGCGGCGGAAGAATTCGAAATTGATCGTCACCGGCTTGTCGCCCCGCGGCAGGCCGGCAAAGCCGCGCAGGTGGGTGACCATCTTGCGCTGGCCGGGATCCAATGCGGCATCTTCGGATTCCGGCGGGAAATCGCCCGGCCGCACGATGGGATGCGCGCGGACAAGGTGACCCAACTCGCCGGCTTCCTTGGTGGTGAAACTGGCCTGATGGGGCCCGCGCCGGCCGATGATGTGCACATCGCGCACGCTACTTGCCGACAGCGTTTTCAGCGCGTGATCAGCGATATCGGTGGTGGAAAGTTCTTCCACCGTCTTCGCCAGCACGCGGGCGCAATCGATGGCGACATTGCCGTTGCCGATGATGGCGGCGCCGTGATGCGACAGATCCACCTGCAACCCGGCATGATCGGGATGGCCATTGTACCAGCCGACAAACGCCGCCGAACCAATCACGCCCGGCAGATCATCGCCAGGAATGCCGATCGGCTTGTCGTGCGGTGCACCCACAGACAGCACCACCGCATCATACAGCCCGAGAAGTTCCTCCACCGACACATCACGGCCCAGCATCACATTGCCCACCAGCCGCGTGCCCGGCGCCAGGTTGGTCGCCTCGTATCGCTTGGTGACGGCCTTGATCGACTGGTGATCGGGCGCCACGCCGGCGCGGATCAAGCCATAGGGGGTCGGCAGGCGGTCGATGATGTCGACGCGCACATCATTGCCCCACTGCTTCTGGGCGGCTTCGGCGGTGTAATATCCGGCCGGGCCGGCACCCACGATGGCGATGGAAAGGGTCAAGGCAGGTCTCCGTCAATCTCTGTTGTCCCGCTATTGCCAGCAGCGGACAGGGTCAAGCCGCGGCCGTGGTCGCGGCGGCAAAGCAATGCTATCGCATGGCCATGATCCGCTTGCGCTCTGCCCGGCCTGACGATGCGGCGGCCTGTTTTGCCCTTTGGCACGCAGCCGTGGCCGCCACCCACGATTTCCTCGATCCCGCCGATTTCGCCGCCATCGCAGCCGAAGTGCAGGCCATGCTGCCGCTCGTGCCGATGACCGTGGCCGTGGACGCCGGCGATCAGCCGCTGGGCTTCATGATCATGGACAGCGCCCACATGGAAGCGCTGTTCATCCACCCCGCTGCCCACGGCCTGGGGCTGGGCACGGCGCTGGTGCAATACGCAGCAGCAGCCCATGGCCGCATCACCACTGATGTGAACGAACAGAATGCGGTCGCCGTGGGCTTCTATCGCCGGCTGGGCTTTGTGCCCACGGGGCGCAGCCCAATTGATAGCCAGGGCCGGCCCTATCCGCTGGTGCATCTGGCCCGCGATTGAACGGCCGCGACGGCCTGACCGTTGCATGCACCGCCACGCCTGCTAAAGCGCAACGATGACCGTCGACCAGAGCCGTATCCGCAATTTCTCGATCATCGCCCACATCGATCACGGGAAGTCCACGCTGGCCGATCGCCTGATCCAGACAACCGGCGGCCTGCAGCTGCGCGAGATGTCGGAGCAGGTGCTCGACAATATGGACATCGAGAAGGAACGCGGCATCACCATCAAGGCGCAGACCGTGCGCCTGGATTACCGCGCGTCCGACGGGAAGGATTATATCCTCAACCTGATGGACACGCCCGGCCACGTCGATTTCGCCTATGAAGTGTCGCGCTCGCTGGCCGCCTGCGAAGGCGCGCTGCTGGTGGTGGACGCAGCCCAGGGCGTCGAAGCCCAGACGCTGGCCAACGTCTATCAATCGATCGAGCACGACCATGAAATCGTGCCGGTGATCAACAAGATCGATCTGCCTTCTGCCGATCCGGAAAAGGTGAAGAAGGAGATCGAGGACATCATCGGCCTCGATGCATCCGGCGCCGTGCTGGCCAGCGCCAAATCCGGCATCGGCATCGTCGAAGTCCTCGAAGCCATCGTCAAACGCATCCCGCCGCCCAAGGGTGATCCCGCCAAGCCGCTGAAGGCAATGCTGGTGGACTCATGGTACGATCCCTATCTCGGCGTCGTCGTGCTGGTGCGCATCATCGATGGCGTCATCAAGAAGGGCCAGCAGATCAAGTTCATGGCGGCAGACAGCATCCACCTGGTGGACCGTGTCGGCGCCTTCCGTCCCAAGATCGAACAATTCACCGAACTCGGCCCCGGCGAAATCGGCTTCATCACCGCGCAGATCAAGGAAGTGGCCCAGGCCCGCGTGGGGGACACGATCACCGACGCGAAAAAGCCCGCCAACGAAGCCCTGCCCGGCTTCAAGGAAGTGCAGCCGGTGGTGTTCTGCGGCCTGTTCCCCACTGATGCGGCTGATTTCGAGAAGCTGCGCGAATCCATCTCGCGCCTGCGCCTGAACGACGCCAGCTTCAGCTTTGAAATGGAAACCAGCGCCGCGCTCGGCTTCGGCTTCCGCTGCGGCTTCCTCGGCCTGCTGCACCTCGAGATCATCCAGGAACGCCTGAGCCGCGAGTACGACCTCGATCTGATCACCACCGCGCCGTCGGTCGTCTATCACATCATGATGCGCGATGGCTCCACGCTGGAACTGCACAACCCGGCCGACATGCCCGATCCGTCATCCATCCTGCAGATCGACGAACCGTGGATCGAAGCCACCATCTACGTGCCGGATGAATATTTGGGCAGCATCCTGAAACTCTGCCAGGATCGCCGCGGCATCCAGAAAAATCTCACCTACGTGGGCGGCCGCGCCCAGGTGGTCTATGAACTGCCGCTCAACGAAGTCGTGTTCGATTTCTACGATCGCCTCAAATCCATCAGCCGCGGCTATGCCAGCTTTGATTATCACCAGATCGGCCACCGCGAAGGCGACCTGGTGAAAATGTCGATCATGGTCAACATGGAGCCGGTGGACGCGCTCTCCATGATCGTCCACCGCAGCGCCGCCGAAGCGCGCGGCCGCCACATGTGCGAACGGATGAAAGACCTCATCCCCCGCCACCTGTTCAAAATCCCGATCCAGGCCGCCATCGGCGGCAAAGTCATCGCCCGCGAAACCATCGCCGCCCTGCGCAAAGACGTCACCGCCAAATGCTACGGCGGCGACGCCTCCCGCAAACGCAAGCTGCTGGACAAGCAGAAAGAAGGCAAAAAGCGGATGCGGCAGTACGGGAATGTGGACATCCCGCAGGAGGCGTTCATCGCGGCGCTGCGGATGGGGGATGA
>NZ_JAUMBI010000182.1:0-11184 GCF_032115815.1 Sandarakinorhabdus sp. | reverse complement strand
TGCGCACATGCAAGCGTTCCGCAGGCGCCAGCAATTTTTGGGTTTTGAGGCACATATGTCAGGTCAGGCAACCAATAACGCCGGTGGTGTCGGCATCGGCAAGTGGCTGGCGGCAGGCGCCGTCGTGATCGCCGTGGTTGGCGTGCTGGTCTATACCGGCACGCAGAGCCAGGTCGCCGCCGTGCGCACCGCCGATGTGAAGTATATGGCCGCCAACAAGAGCAAGCCCGGCGTGATCACCACCGCATCAGGCCTGCAATATCAGGTGATTCGCGCCGGCCAGGGCCCGAAGCCGGCTGCCAAGGACACGGTGCTGGTGCATTATGAAGGCAAGCTGATTGACGGCACCGTGTTCGATTCGAGCTACCAGCGCGGTCAGCCGGCGGCCTTCCCGCTTGATCAGGTCATCCCCGGCTGGACCGAAGGCGTGCAGCTGATGACGGTTGGTTCCAAATATCACTTCGTGGTGCCGCCGCAGCTTGCCTATGGCAGCCAGGGCGCCGGCGGCGTGATTCCGCCGGGTGCAGTGCTGGAATTTGATATCGAACTGCTGGCGGTAAAGCCGGCGCAGTAAGGGCAACCACTCCCAGCCGTCACCCCGGCGAACGCCGGGGCCCATCGCCCGTGCTGTGTTTACAATAGGCGCTGCCGTCACTTCCACCTTGCTCGAAATCACGGGCGGGAGATGGGTCCCGGCGTTCGCCGGGATGACGTGCGCGCTGGTTGTTGTTCAATTGTCCCGCAGCGACAGGAACCAGCGGTTGCGCAGCGCCGTCACCCAGGTGACGGGGTTCAGGCTGGTCGAACCATCCAGGCTGAAGGTGGTGAATTCGGCGCGGCCAACGATATTTTCCACCGGCAACAGGCCCAGCCCGCCCACTTCGGCGGGGAAGCGGCTGTCTTCGCTGTTGTCGCGGTTGTCGCCCATCAGGAACACATGGCCTTCCGGCACGATCACCGGTTCGGTGTTGTCCTGCGGCAGGTTGGCCAGATCGAGCACGGTATAGGTGCGGCCGCCCGGCAGCGTTTCGCGATAGGTGGGCAGGTGGCATTCGGCGGTGCCATCCGGCGTGATCACCCGATATTGCGCGTCGATCATCGTGGCGCAATCGCTGTTGGGCGTCACCTTCATCACTGTATCGGCCAGCTTCAGCTTGGGCACGGCCACGCCGTTCAGCCACAACTGGCCATCCTTCATTTGCACGGTATCGCCGGGCAGGCCGATCACCCGCTTGATCCAGTCATCCTGGGCGATCGGCGATTTCAGCACGACGATGTCACCGCGTTCCGGCAGGCTGCCGAACAGCCGGCCCTCTGTCTTGGGCAGTACGTTCAGCGACGGCGAGAGATAGGAATAGCCATAGGGATATTTCGACACGATCAGCCGATCACCCACCAGCAGGCCGGGCAGCATTGAGCCTGACGGGATGTAGAAGGGCTTGGCAACCGCGGTGTGGACAGCGAGCACGGCCAGCGCCAGCAGGAACAGCTGCCAGGCTTCCTCCGCCCAATTGATCTTCTTCTTGGTCGCCACGGCTTCGGTCATTCCACACCAACTGTAATGAGCACGATGGCCTGCGCCCAGGGATGGTCGTCAGTCATCGTCAGATGAATCGCCGCCTTATGCCCGTTGGGCGTGATTTGTGCCAGCCTTGCCGCCGCGCCGCCCGAAAGCTGCAGGGTGGGCTGGCCGCTGGGCAGGTTGACGACGCCCATGTCGCGCCAGAACACGCCCTGGCGAAAGCCAGTGCCCAGCGCCTTGGCACAGGCTTCCTTGGCGGCAAAACGCTTGGCGAAGGTGGCAGCGCGGGTGAGTTCGCGGCGGTTGGCCTTGGCCTGTTCGATGTCGGTGAAGATGCGGTTGATGAAGCGGTCGCCAAAGCGATCAATGCTGCTGGCAATGCGCTCGATATTGCACAGATCGGAACCCAGGCCGATCAGCGCCAATCCCGATGGCACCATCAGGCCGCTCAAGCGCGTGCCTCATCCATCAGGCCACGCATCCGGCGGATGGCGGCATCAAGGCCGACGAACACCGCTTCACCGATCAGGAAATGGCCGATGTTGAGTTCGGCCAGCTGCGGCAGCGCCGCGACGGGCAAGACATTGTCATAGGTGAGGCCATGGCCGGCGTGCATTTCCAGGCCCAGCGCAGCGCCGGTTTCCGCGGCGCGGGTCAGCCGGGCGAGTTCGCGCTCGATCTCGTCGGGGGTTTCGGCGTGGGCATAGGGGCCGGTGTGCAGTTCCACCACCGGAACACCCAGCCGGGCAGCGGCCTCCAACTGGCGATCATCCGGCGCGATGAACAGGGAGACGCGGATGCCAGCGTCCTGCAGCCGCGCCACGATCGGCTGCAGCGTGTTGTGCTGGCCGGCGGCATCCAGCCCGCCTTCGGTGGTGCGTTCGGCGCGGCGTTCGGGCACGATGCAGGCGGCGTGGGGCTTGTGCGCGAGCGCGATGGCCAGCATCTCGTCGGTCGCGGCCATTTCGAGATTGATCGGCAACGAGATGGCGCCGGAAAGCCGGATCAGATCATCATCGGTGATGTGGCGGCGATCTTCGCGCAGATGGATGGTGATGCCATCGGCACCGGCGGCGGCGGCCACTTCGGCGGCGCGGAGCGGGCAGGGATGCAGGCCGCCGCGCGCGTTGCGGATGGTGGCGACATGATCGATGTTGACGCCAAGGCGGAGGTGGTTGGGGCGCAGGTGACTGGTCATGCGTCGATCGCCTTGCAGGCTGCCGCGCTGAGCAGATCATGGCCAAGGCCCTTGCCCTGCCACAGTTCGCCAAATTCGGTATCGTCGCGGTTGGTCATGGCGATCAGCACGATGTTGCGTTCGGGCAGGATATAGTTGCGCACCTGCACGCCGCCAATGGCACCGCGCCGTTCGATAATGCGCTGGGCGCTGTCGCAGCCACGCAGCGGCACCGTGTAGGCCCATTGGCCGAGCGCGGCGTAGCCATATTGCGGCCGGCCTTCCCACATCTTGGCGCGGGCAGCGGCCGGCAGCAGCTTGCCATTGATCAGCGCCTGATCAAACCGCCACAGATCGCGCACCGTGCCGGTGATCGCACCGGCCGCGCCATACGCCGCAAGGTTCACCGGCGCTTCGCCCAAACCGGCAACATGCGGGCCAGCGATGCGCACGCTGGTCATGCCGAGCGGGCGGATGATGCGTTCGGTGAGCAACTGCGCATAGGGCTTGCGGTTGACAGCTTCGAGCACGCGGCCGGCGATGATGTAATCGCAATTGTCGTAATTGAAGCTTTTGCCCGGCTGATCGCGCACCGCGCCGGCGCAAACGGTTTCGGGCAGCACCCGGGCGCCGGGACGGAAGGCGGCGCCGTTGTTTGCATTGCTGTCGGGCAGGCCCGAAGTGTGGCCCAGCAGCATGCCCACGGTGATCTGCTTGGCTGTCGGCCCCTTGAAGGCGGGCAGGTAGCGGGTGATCGGTGCTTCCAGATCAAGCCGGCCTGCGGCCACATCCTGCATGGCAATGGTGGCGGTGATCTGCTTGGTCACCGAAGCCCAGCGCCAATTGTCGGCCGGCAGGAAATCCGATGGCGTGCGGGCGCGAACCATGCGCTGCGGCACCTTGGTGCCAAAGCCCTTTTCCAGCGTGACCTTGCCGCCTTCCGACAGCAGCACGATGCCGGCAAAGCCGCCGAAATCGGCGGTCTCGGCGACCCTGCCGGCCGGTTCCGGTCCATAGAAGGCCGCGATCATGGCGATCAGCGGGATCATGCCGCGCGGCTGCCCGGCTTGATGGCGGGAATGGCCTCAAGCTCGGGCGGCAGCGCGTCGGGCTGATAGCTCGGCACGTCCAGCCGGATCAATGGCGTGAACGGCACGCCCAGATCGGCCTTGCCATTGGAGCGATCGACGAGCGAGGCGGCATGGATCACCCCGCCGCCGGCGGCCGTGATGGCGGCGATGGCTTCGCGGCTCGACAGCCCGGTGGTGACGACATCTTCCATCAGCAGCACCTGCTGCCCCGGCTCCAGCCGGAACCCGCGGCGCAACTCGAACGTGCCGGTCGGCCGTTCGACGAACATCGAATCCACGCCCAGCGCGCGGGCGAGTTCATAGCCGCAGATCAGGCCGCCCATCGCCGGCGCGATCACGGCGGTGATGCGCGCCTTCACCTCTGCCGGGATCTTTGTGGCCAGCGCCACCGCCAGCCGCTCCGCCCGCGCCGGGCTCATCAGCACCCGCGCGCATTGCAGATAGCGCGGGCTGCGCAGGCCGGATGACAGGATGAAATGGCCTTCCAGCAGGGCTTCGGCGGCGCGGAATTCGGCCAGCACGTCATCGTCAGTCATCGTCTTCACTCCATTCGCGCCCGCATTGGCAGTGCGCCGATGGCGACGCAAGCGGCCTTACAACCGCACCCTGTCGGCCGAGACCACCGCTTTCACCTGGCGCAGGGCCGCCAGGATGGTGGCGAGGTGGCCCACGCTTTCCACTTCGATATCAACGATGTCGGTATGGAATTCGCGATCCCGGTGCTTCAGCGCCAGCCCGACGATATTGGCGTTGTGCGCCGCGATGCTGGCCGCCAGGCTGGCCAGCGCGCCGGGCTGGTTGTGCACGACGACGGCAATGCGCGCCGCAGCGCCCGCGGTTTCGGCACCCCATTTCACATCCAGCCACTCGCCGCTTTCATCGGCGAGATGGTTGCAATCGATCACGTGCACCGAAATCGGCCCGTCGGGTTCGCGCACACCCACGATGCGATCGCCCGGCACCGGCCGGCAATGATCGCACAGCAGGAAGCCGACACCCGGAGTCAGCCCCTCGATGGAAATGCTTGCGGCCGCCTTGGCCCTGGCGCCGCGTGGCCGGCTGGGGCGTGACGCGGCGCCGGGCGCCAGCGCTTCGGCGACCTGATCGTCAGACAGCCGATTTTCCGCCATCGCCAGGTGCAGTGCGGCGCGATCATGCAGCTTCAGCCGGCCCAGCGCCGGCCCCATGATCTCGTCGTTCAGGGTCAGCTTCAGCCGGCCCGCCACCGCGTCGAGCAGCTTGGCCCCCATCGCCAGCAATTCCTCGCGGCGCTTGTGGCGCACGTGGCGGCGGATGGCGGCGCGGGCCTTGGCGCTGGCGACGAACGCCTCCCATGCGGGATCGGGCGACTTCACCTTGCCCTTCAAGATCTCGACCTGGTCGCCGTTGACCAGCCGTGTGCGCAGCGGCACGGCGCGGCCGTTCACCTTGGCCCCCACGCACCGATCCCCCAGATCGCTGTGCACGGCATAGGCGAAATCCACCGGGGTGGAATCGCCGGGCAACTGGTACAGCTCGCCCTTGGGCGTGAACACGAACACCTGATCCTGGAACATCGCCAGCCGGGCGTTTTCCAGCAGTTCTTCCGGGCTCGCCGCATCCTGCAGCACGTCGAGCAGATCCTCGATCCACGGATAGGCCTCGCGCGCTGGAGCGCCATCGGCGCCCAGCTTGTAAGCCCAGTGCGCGGCAACGCCATATTCGGCTTCCTCATGCATCAGCCGGGTGCGGATCTGCACCTCGATGCGCGCCGCTTCGCCGCCTAGCAGCACCGAGGTGTGCAAGCTGCGATAGCCGTTCGATTTGGGCGTCGAGATGAAATCCTTGAAACGGCCGGGTACCATCGGCCAGCGGCCGTGCACGATGCCCAGCGCCCGGTAACAGTCGCTCTCGTCATCCAGGATCACTCGGAACGCCATCACGTCGGAAAGTTGTTCAAAGCTCATCTGCCGCGCCGCCATCTTGCGCCAGATGCTGTAGGGGCGCTTTTCGCGGCCAGTGACGGTGGCGGCGATGCCCTTGGATTTCAGCAGATTTTCCAGCGCGCCGGTGATGCGGTGGACATTGGCGCCGCTGGTATCGCGCAGCCGCGCCATGCGCTGGCTGATCATCTCGCTGGCCTCCGGCTCCAGATGGCTGAAGGCCAGTTCCTGCATCTCCTCCATGAAGCCATACATGCCGATCCGCTCGGCCAGTGGGGCATAGATGTCCATGGTTTCACGGGCGATGCGGCGGCGCTTTTCCTCCTTGGCGATGTGGTGCAGCGTGCGCATGTTGTGAAGCCGGTCCGCCAGCTTGACCAGCAGCACGCGGATATCGGTGGACATCGCCAGCAGGAACTTGCGCAGATTCTCGGCTTGGCGCTCGCTCTCCGTCTGCGTTTCGATCTTCGACAGCTTGGTGACGCCATCGACCAGCCGGGCGACGTCGGGCCCGAACAGCCGCTCGATCTGCTCCTGCGTTGCCACCGTGTCCTCGATGGTGTCGTGCAGGATGGCCGTCGCGATCGTCTTGTCGTCCAGTTTCAGGTCGGTGAGGATGCCGGCCACCTCGACCGGGTGGCTGAAATAAGGGTCACCACTGGCGCGCAACTGGCTGCCATGCGCTTTCACCGAAAACACATAGGCGCGGTTGAGCAGATCCTCATCCGCGTCGGGATCATAGGCCTTGACCCGTTCCACCAATTCATACTGGCGCAGCATAGCCGATTATCTTGGGGGGGATTGGGGGTTTAGTCGAGTGCTGAATGGCAGGATGTGGCGCTTGTGGGCGCGGCCGACGGCGGAACTGCCGAGTCCGCTTGTGTGGAGAAGGAAGGTAGAGAGAAGAAAGAACGTGGCGGAGCCACGCCGTCAGACGACATGAAAAAGGCGGCTGGAGAGCCGCCTTTTTCAATCGCTGGCCGGAGTGCGGCGAGTCAGGAAATAGCTGCGCTATTTCCAGCCGCCTTACTCGTAATCGCCACCCATGTTCTGATTCCGCGGCGGCTGCGCAGCGGTGATGCGCAGCGCTTCGGCGGAGGCCGAGAGCGACCCGATCACATCCGGCGTGTCATCATCTTCAGCCTGCACGCGCTGCATGCCCTGCACCATCGTCTCGCGCAGATCAGTCGGCTTGATCGTCTCTTCGGCGATCTCGCGCAGCGCCACGACCGGGTTCTTGTCGCGGTCGCGATCGATGGTCAGTTCCGAACCCGACGAGATGTTGCGGGCGCGATGCGCGGCCAGCAGCACGAGGTCGAACCGGTTGGAAACCTTGTCGACGCAATCTTCAACAGTGACGCGTGCCATGAAATGGCTCCAGCAATGATGGAATGGGAATGGCGCTCCCTGACGATTCGAAGGCGCAAAGTCAAGGAAATTGCCCGTCCACGATGGTGGCGTGTCTTGACTCTGTGGTCTCGCCCCCCTAACGGACCCGCTTCGCATCTGGCCCCGCACCCCGGTGAAGCGGCGGCCCACTCCGACAACAGGTCGGTTTGGCGAGACCGGGTAGGCCCGCCAATCCCGGCAGGCCGTCAAAGCTGAGGTGAACAATGTCCAAGCGTTCAAACGCCAAGTACAAGCTCGATCGCCGCATGGGCGAGAATATCTGGGGTCGTCCGAAGAGCCCGGTCAACAAGCGTGAATATGGCCCCGGCCAGCACGGCCAGCGCCGCAAGGGCAAGGTCAGCGATTTCGGCATCCAGCTGCGCGCCAAGCAGAAGCTGAAGGGCTATTACGGCGACGTCACCGAAAAGCAGTTCCGCAAGGTTTATGCCGAAGCGGTGCGCATGAAGGGCGATACCTCGCAGAACCTGATCGGCCTGCTCGAACAGCGCCTGGACATGGTGATCTATCGCGCCAAGTGGGCACCGACCGTGTTCGCCGCCCGCCAGATCGTCAACCATGGCCACATCTGGCTGAACGGTGTTCGCTGCAACATCGGTTCGGCCCGCGTGAAGCCGGGCGATGTGCTGGAGCTGGGCCCTAAGGCCCGCGAGATGGCGCTGGTGCTGGAAGCCCAGAGCCTGTCCGAGCGTGACGTGCCGGAATATGTGTCGGTTGATGGCAACAAGGCCAGCTATGTCCGCGTGCCGACGCTGGATGAAGTGCCGTACCCGGTGAAGATGGAACCGAACCTGGTCGTCGAGTTTTACAGCCGTTAATGCGGCGCGTGGACAACGCGCAGCGTTGTCCACAGACTCGCATCGGCTCGGCCAGCGAACGAAAAGGGCGGCTCTACAGCCGCCCTTTTTGATTCGTCTGACGGCGTGGCTCCGCCACGCACTTCCTTCTGGTCTTCCTCTGCAAACCCAGCGGACTCGGCGGCTTTGCCGCCGGCCGCGCTTGATCAATACCCCGTTGGAGCCACCGTCCGCCCCAGGAACTTCAGCCGCGTGATCCACGTGTGCACTTCCAGGCCCGGCGTGGCGTGGGTGGCGCCGGGATAGACCATCAGATCAAACGGCGTCTTTGCCCGTTGCAGTGCCGTCATCAGCGCGGTGGAATTCTCGAACACCACGTTGTCGTCGGCCATGCCATGCATCAGTAGCAGCGGATCGCTGATCTTTGCTGCGTCCCCCAGCACGCCGGACTTGGCATAGACAGCAGGCTCCGTGACCGGGTTGCCGAGATAACGCTCGGTGTAGGCGGTGTCATAAAGCTCCCAGCGGGTGACGGGCGCGCCAGCAATGCCGGCGGCAAAAGCGCCGGGCGCGGCTTCCAGCAGCTTCAGCACCATGAACCCGCCATAGGACCAGCCGTTGACGGCGACCTTCCCCGCCCAAGGCTGTGCCTTGATCCAGCCCAGCGCTGCCAACTGGTCCTGCACCTCGACGCCGCCCATGGCGCGGAAGATCGGCGCCTCAAACGCCATGCCACGATTGTTGCTGCCACGATTGTCGAGCTGGAACACCGCCCAGCCCTTTGACACAAGATATTGCTCGATGGGGGAGGTGAACTTGCGCGTCACATTGTGTGCATGGGGCCCGCCGTAAACCTGCATCAGCACCGGGAACGGGCCGGGGCCGGCGGGCTTCAGCAGCCGCCAGTCCATCGCCTGCCCATCGGCGGCGGCGAGCGTGCCGAACTGCGGTACGACATGGGCAGCCAGATAAGGTGCGTAAGGGTGGCTGCCGTCGAGGTGATTCTCCTCGATCCACGCCAGCCGCTTGCCCGCCCCGTCGCCCAGCCACACCTGCGCCGGCTGGCTGGGGGTGGAACTGGTGACGATCAGGCGCTGGCCGGCATCGTCCATCACCGCTTCGTGCCAGCCGCCCGGCGCCGTCAGTCGCTGCGGTTTGGCGCCGGCCTTGCGGAAATCGAGGCCATAGACCTGCTTTTCCAGCGTGGAATCGGCAAAGCCGGTGAACCACAGCCGGCCGCGCTTCTCATCGACGCCGACCAGTTCATCCATGACCCATCGCCCGCGCGTGAGCTGCTGCGCCGTGGCGCCCTCCAGTCGATAGAGGTGGCGATAGCCATCGCGCTCGCTGGCCCACAGGATGCTGCCGTCCTTCAGCGGGCGGAAATAGTCGTGGACATTGACCCAGGTCTTCGCGGTTTCGCTCGCCAACACGCGCGAGGCGCCGGTGTTAGGATCAACCGCGAGGATATCGAGCCGCTGCTGATCGCGGGCCAAGCGCTGCACATAAAGCGTCCTGCCATTCACCGCCCAGGCGACGCGGGCCACATAGATGTCCGCCGACGGGCCGAGATCGACCTTCACCTTGGCCGAGCCATCCGGGTTCACCAGCCACAGCGACACATCGGCATTGGCGGTGCCGGCCGCCGGATAGGCCTGGGTGAACAGGCGGGTGCCATCGGCGCCAATGGCGGCGCGCGTGACCTGCTTGACCGGGGTTTCGTCGACGCGCGCCACGGCGATGCGGCTGTCATCGGGTGCCCACCAATGGCCGTCGAACCGGTCCAGCTCTTCCTGCGCGATGAATTCGGCGACGCCCCAGCTCACCTTGGGGGTCGTCTCGCCGGCCACCTCGCGTTCCGCACCGCCAGCCAGCGGCTGGACGAACAGATGGCCGTCGCGCACGAAGCTGGCAAAACCGCCCTTGGGGCTCAGTTGCGCGTCTGTCTCGGTTTGTGGCGTCTGCGTCAGCCGCAAAACGCTGCCATCCAGAGCGGCCACCCACAGATCGCCGTCCACCGGCACCAGCAGGCGTTTCGCATCGGGTGCCCAGGCATAATCGGTGATGCCTTTCACATCGGCGATGCGGCGGCGCTCGCGGTTCATGCGTTCTGCTTCGGACAGCTTGGCCCCACTGGACAGCTTTTCCGAATCGACCAGCATGCGGCTTTGCCCGGTCGCGGTGTCCACGGCCCACAGGTCGAATCGGTCCTTGTCGCTCGTTCGGCTTTTCAGCAGGGTCGCCAGCCGGCCATCGGGGGACAGTTTCAGCACCCGCGGGCGCGGACCGCCCAGCGCGGGCGAAGCGAAGACGCGTTCAAGCGTCAGCGGCTGGGCTGCTGCCTGCGCCGCAGGCTGGGCCATCACGGGAACGGTAACCAGCAGCGCCGTGCCCAACAATGCGAACTTCATTCCCATTCCCCCCAAATCCCGAGCCGGGCGGGCATTTCCGCCGGCTGCGCGAATATGACAATCGTGCGTCATTGCCGCACCCTTGCTCCTGCGCCAAGTGGCTGCTAGCAAGAGGTTAGCAACTTTATTCGTTGTCATTTTCTGTGTTCTCCGCGCTGCCGCCGCACATGCTGGCTGGTGTTTGGCGGATGGGCCGGGAAATCATGGTCGCCGCCTTGCGTCGTGCAAGCCGGGTCGGCCGCCGAAAAATGACCCGAAAGGCACGCGGATGACCGGATTGATCGAACTGGCGAAAGGACAGCGCTTCATGCGCCGTCTGGCCAGCGGTCAGGCCGCCGCGCCAGCTGATTTCACCCCACTTTCTCGCATCTGCCGGCGCCATCATTCCGATGTTGCCGGCATTTTCATATCGCGTCGCCCTGTTGCCGCCCGCTTGTCGGGTGTGGAGGCTTGGGTTGGCGCCACGGAGACCATCAATGTCAAACCGCATGCTTATCGACGCCCGCCACCCGGAAGAAACACGAGTGGCCGTGGTCAACGGCCAGCGCATCGAGGAATTTGATTTCGAAGCAGCTGATAAGCGTCAGCTCAAGGGCAATATCTATCTCGCCAAGGTGACCCGGGTTGAACCGTCGCTGCAGGCGGCGTTCGTGGAATATGGCGGCAACCGCCACGGCTTCCTGGCCTTTTCCGAAATCCATCCCGATTACTACCAGATCCCCAAGGAAGACCGCGACGCCCTGCTGCGCGAGGAAGCCGAACTGGCCGCCGACGATCATGGCCATGATGGCGACGGCGACGAAGACAGCGATGATGTGCAGGAAACCGGTGGCCATCACGATGAGCCGTCGGACGCG
>NZ_JAUMBI010000181.1:0-25445 GCF_032115815.1 Sandarakinorhabdus sp. | reverse complement strand
CGAACAAGGCCTCGCCGCTGTCATGCGTGACCCAGGCCCAACTTTCTCCAAACGCAAGTTCGACACGAGCAGCGGCGCGGCCCAGCGGGTCCATCATCACCAGGCGCTCTCCAGCCAGGCCGGTCGGCGCACGCTCAGCGTCGCATCACCGAGGCAAAGCGGCTTGCCCGCCTCCTCCAGCCGCAGGTGCACGATGGCATGATCACCGCGCCGGCTCCTGAGCTTGCCACAGGCGCGGCCGGCGTCGTCCTTCACCTCGATCGCGTCACCGGGCTCACCGGCCAGTGTGACCGGCACCAGCCGGCGCCGCACCTTGTCGCGGTGGTGCATGCGCGCGGTATTTTCCTGGCCGACATAACAGCCCTTGGTGAACGACACGCCGTCCAGCAGATCGGCGCCGGTTTCCAGCCACAACAGATCGTCACTGCCGATATCGTCGCTATCGGGCACGCCAATTGCCAGCCGATGCGCGTCATAAGCGTCCGCTCCGGCCGGCGCGCTGCCGGCCGTGCCAATCCAGCGGGTGCCCAATGCCGAAGTGCGCGCATCAACCGGTTCGCCGCCGGGCCAACTGGCCAGCACTGCCAGATCATCGCGCCGTACCAGCGTCACTGCCTTGCGCAGCTTGTACATGCTCAGCCGCTTGAGCAGAGCATCGGCCTTTTCAGCGGTCACATCGATCAGGATTGCACCGCCATCGCCGGCATGAAGATGGAAATCAAACAGCGCCTTGCCCTGCGGGCTGAGCAGACCGGCAAAGACCGCGCGGCCCGGCGCCACCAGCGCAACATCGTGGGTGATCAGCCCCTGCAGTAAGGCGGCCGCGTCTGGGCCATCGACAGCCAGCACGGCGCGATTTTCGAGGGAAATGGGGTTCATGAACTTGCAGATAGGCATTTGCGGCCACGCTGCCAATGCGGCAGGCCGATAAGGTGCGCGAAAGCCACGCGGCAGCGCTTGACTCCGGCAGCCATTTCCATCATTGGACCCGCCTTCGTCGCGGTGGCCATGCCTCCCGCGCGCAACCTGATTTACGCGGAACCGGAACCATGGCCAAGCCGACGACCATCAAGATCA
Organism: Sandarakinorhabdus sp.; assembly: GCF_032115815.1. Taxonomy (GTDB): domain Bacteria; phylum Pseudomonadota; class Alphaproteobacteria; order Sphingomonadales; family Sphingomonadaceae; genus Sandarakinorhabdus. The sequence continues at coordinate 24,368 of NZ_JAUMBI010000181.1, read as the reverse complement.
AGCTCGTGTCCACTGCCGACACTGGCTATTATTATGTCACCAAGAAGAACCCGCGCACCAAGACCGAGAAGCTCTTGTTCCGCAAGTACGACCCGGTGGCCCGCAAGCACGTCGAATTCAAGGAAGCCAAGATCAAGTAAGCGCCGCTGCGCTTGCCTGATGGCATTAAGAGGGCTGGCGGCAACGCCGGCCCTTTTTGCGTTTGGTCGCGACGCCATCACCGCTTGGCAGCCCTCTCGGCAACCGTTAGGCAGCATGCGTGCTTCGCGACAAACCCTCCTCCGCTGATCCGGCCGTGCTGGCGCTGCAGGCGCTTGCCCATGTTGCTGGTGATGAGGACATGGGGCCGCGCTTCCTGGCGCTCACCGGCATGGATGCCGATGCCCTGCGCGCCAATGCCGGCAAGCCGGCCACGCTGATGGCGCTGCTCGATTATCTGATGGCCAATGAACATGATCTCGTCGCCACAGCCGAAGCCATTGGCGTGAAGCCCGAGGCGCTGGCCCTGGCGGCGCGCAAGCTGGGGAGTGACTGGTGAAGGCGCGTCCGCTCATCGTTTCCGATTGCGATGGCGTGCTGCTGCACTTCATCGCGCCGTTCGTGGATTATCTGCGCACCGTGCATGGCCTGACGCTCAGCATGGACAGCTTCGCACTCACCGGCAATGTAAAGCGGCCCGATGGCAGTGCGGTGGAACCCAAGGAATTCCCGCCGCTACTGGATGGCTTCTTTGCCGACTGGATGCACAACCAGCATCCGATCATTGGCGCGGCGGATTCGCTGGGGCAACTCGCCAAGGATTGCGACGTGGTGGTGCTCACTAACATCGCCGATCATCACGCGGAGCGCCGCACCATGGAACTGGCGCGGCTGGGCATGCCCTATCGCGTCATCGGCAACCAGGGCGGCAAGGGCCCGCCGATGCAGAAACTGCTCGATGAATTTCAACCTTCTGAGGCCATCTTCATCGATGATCTGCCGCCCAACCACACATCGGTAAAGGCGCATGTGCCGCATGTGCACCGCCTGCACATGGTGGCCGAAACCGAAGTGCGCCACCTGATCCCGCAATCACCCGATGCCCACGCCCGCCACGATGAGTGGCCGGCGATGCTGTCTCACATCGAAACCATCCTGAAAGGCTGACCAATGACTCCCGAACAGAAACTCGCCGATCTCGGCATCACCCTGCCCAGCGCTGCTGCGCCTGCCGCCAACTATGTGCCGACGGTGACGGCCGGCAATCTGATGCACATCTCCGGCCAGATCCCCTTTGCCGTAGATGGCAGCCTGATGAAGGGCCGGCTGGGCGATACAGTTGATGTTGCTTACGGTCAGGCTGCCGCGCGCCGCTGCGCTGTCGGCCTGATCGCCCAGATGAAGACGGCGCTGGGCGATCTTTCCCGCGTCAAGCGCGTGGTGAAGCTGGGCGTGTTCGTCGCCAGCCATCCCGATTTCACCGACCAGCCGGAAGTGGGCAATGGCGCATCCGATCTGATGGTCGAAGTGTTCGGCGATGCCGGCCGCCATGCCCGTGCTGCCGTGGGCGTGGCCGTGCTGCCACGCGGCGTGGCCGTGGAAGTGGACGCGGTTGTCGAGGTCGCCTGATGGCAGCTGTACCGGTGCGTGTTGTCGGAAAGGCCAGCGATATCCCGCTGGCCGATTGGAACGCCTGCGCCGGCCCCATCAACCCCTTTGCGCAAGGGGAGTTCTTCCGCGCGCTGGAAGATTCGGGCAGCGCTTGCAGCCGCACCGGCTGGCAGCCCGTCCATCTGGTTACAGATGGCGTGGACGGCCGCCCGGCGGGCATCATGCCGGCCTATCTGAAAACCCACAGCCAGGGCGAATATGTGTTCGATCACGCCTGGGCCGATGCGTGGGAGCGGGCGGGCGGCAGCTATTATCCCAAGCTGCAGGCCGCCTTCCCCTTCACGCCGGCCACCGGGCCGCGCCTGCTGCTGCGCGACGAAGCCGCTGGCCCGGCCCTGATCCGCGCGGCTGAACAGGTGACTGAGAGCAACAATTTCTCCAGCGCACACGCCACCTTCCTCACACCCGAACAGCAGATCATGTTCCGCGATGCCGGCTGGCTGATCCGCACCGGCGAGCAGTTCCATTGGCAGAACGAAGGATATCGCGATTTCGCCGATTTCCTCGGCGCCCTCTCCTCCTCGCGGCGCAAGATGATCCGCAAGGAACGTGAGCGTGCGCTGGCCGGCCTTGAGATCGTGCATCTCACCGGCAACGCCATCACGGAAGGCCATTGGGATGCCTTCTGGACCTTCTATCAGGACACAGGCGCCCGCAAATGGGGCCAGCCCTATCTGAAACGCAGTTTCTTCAGCCTCATTGGCGAAGCAATGGGCAGCCGCGTGCTGCTGATGCTGGCGCTGCGGGGTGGCAAGCCGATCGCCGGCGCACTCAACTTCATCGGCGATGAGTGCCTCTACGGCCGTTACTGGGGCTGCACCGAAGAGGTGCCCTTCCTGCATTTTGAGCTGTGCTATTACCAGGCCATCGAATGGGCCATCGCCAATGGCCGCGCCCGGGTCGAGGCCGGCGCACAAGGGCAGCACAAGCTGGCGCGCGGCTATCGCCCCACGCCAGTGATCTCTGCGCATTACATCCCCAACCCGGGATTCCGGCAGGCCGTGGCCGATTATCTCGCCCGCGAAACCCAGGCGGTGATCGAGGAAATCGAGTATCTGGATCAACATGGCCCATTCAGGCAGCCGCAAGCCTGAACCGTGCTAGTGTAGCCCATGCGACTCATGCTTCTGCTGGCCGTTCTGGCCACTCCCGCCACGGCGACCGAGGTGGTTCGTCTGTCTGACGCACAACGCGAGGCGGTGATCGCGGCAGCCGCCAACGGCCCCGAACGAACGCCGGTGCTCACCCCCGAACAAGCGAAGCGGCAATCGGTGCTCGATCGCTCGCTTTATCCGGAATTTTATCAGGACGGCGGCGGCGCCGTGCGGGATCGCAAGGTGCATGGCGAAATGAGCATGTTTGCCGGCAGCGGCGGCACCTTCGGCGTCAGCGGCACAGCCGTGGTGCCGGTGGGCGAAACCGGCACGGCTGCGCTTTCGGTGACGCAGGGCACCAGCCGCTGGGGCGGGATTTCGGGGTTCGGGTTCGGCTACAGCAGCGGTGATGCGCAGAATAATCTGCTGATCGGCAACAGCTTCAATGGCGGTTTCGGCGGCTATGGTGCCTTTGGCAGCCCGTTCGGCAGCCCCTGGACCACCCCTTATGGTCAGACCTGGCAGCCGGCCCTGCGGATGCGGCGGCGCTAAATCGGCTGCCCTGCGGCGTCGACCCACAGATCTTCCGGCAACGCCCGCACCCGCACGCAGCGGCGGCCATCTTCGGTGTAGGTGATGATATCGGTGGGCGCACGCGTGCCCACCACCAGCAGGCGCGCCGGCTGATCGCTCGCATTTTCAAGATGATGCCCGGCGGCCACCCCGGCCGCAAAGGTCGCGGCATCGCCGGGCTGCATCGGCGTCACCACCCCGCCTTCGTGCAGCAGCAGGCTACCCTCCAGCAGCAATAGCATCTCGTCTTCACGGGCATGCCAGTGATTGCGTGACGTGGATGCCCCCGGCGGGATGGTCTGAATCAGCGCGCCGAGCTGTTCGAGCCCATCTGGCCCGCTGATCCACTGCGACCGGATGGTGCCGCCGGGCGCATCCTCATTCTCGGTTAGCATCGCGTCCGGCCTGATCAGCGGCATGGGTCAATCCCTCAGTGCAGGGCAATATTGTCGATCAGCCGCGTCGCGCCGATCACGCCGGCCACCATCAACCGCGCACCCGGCGCCGGCGTGCCCAGGCTGTGCAGCGTCTCGCCATCCACAAGTTCCAGATAATCCAGCCGCACGAAACCGGCGGACTTGACGGTGCGCTCACCGGCGGCCAGCGCCGCGGCCACCGGCATGCCGCCAAGAATCGCAGCGCGCGTCGCCTGCAGGGCTTGCGGCAGCGCCAACGCGCGTTGGCGTTCGTCAGCCGAAAGATAGGCGTTGCGGCTGGACAGGGCGAGCCCGTCATCATCGCGCACGATGGCGCAGCCGTGGATTTCGGTGCCGATATCCAGATCCGCCGCCATGCGCTTGACGATGGCCAGCTGCTGCCAGTCCTTCTCCCCGAACACCGCCGCATCGGCCTGGCACGCGCTCAGCAACTTGGCCACCACGGTCGCCACGCCGTCGAAATGCCCCGGCCGCACCCGGCCGCACAGCAGGTCAGGCAGACCGCCCACGCGCACGAAGCTGGCAAAGCCCGGCGGATACATTGTGGAAACATCGGGGGCATAGAGCAGGCTGCACCCAGCCCCAGCGAGCTTGACGGCATCGCCCGCTTCATCGCGCGGATAGCGGGCCAGATCCTCGTTCGGCCCAAACTGCTTGGGATTCACGAAGATCGAGGCGACCGCGACATCGGCCAGTGTGAGGCCTTTCGTCACCAGCGCCAAGTGGCCGGCATGCAGCGCGCCCATGGTGGGCACGAAGGCAACGCGCTTGCCCGCCGCCTGCCAGGCCCGCACCTGGGCGCGCAATTCGGCGGGCGTTCGCACGGTAGGCAGCGTGTTGGTCATGCAGTCTTCACCAAGGAGCACCCGCAAGGGGCGTTGACAGGCTGGCGGCGCTGTGGGCGATACGGGTTCGGAGTGCAAGCCAGAACAAGGGATAATCGTGACTGCTCATGTGATCGTGCTCGCCAATGAAAAGGGCGGCACCGGCAAATCGACCACCGCCGTGCATATCGGCGTTGCACTGGCGCTTGCCGGCAAACAGACCGCGCTGATCGATCTCGACAGCCGCCAGCGCACCTCCACCCGCTATCTGGAAAACCGCTGGAACCACGCCCAGCGTCACGGCATCACCCTGCCCGGCCCGGCTGCTGTGGTGGTGGCCGATGGCGACGGCGCGGAAGCCGAACTGGCGATGCGCTTCCAGCAGGCGCGCGGCCAAGATTTCATCGTGGTCGATTCGCCCGGCCGCGATTCGGCGCTGGCCCGCGCCGCCATGGCCCACGCCGACACGCTGGTGACACCAATCAACGACAGTTTCGTCGATTTCGATCTGATCGGCGAAGTGGACGGCGACACGTTCGAAGTGAAGAAACCCAGCTTCTATGCCGAAATGGTCTGGGAAGCCCGCACCCGCCGTGCCCGTGAAGAAAGCCGCCCGATGGATTGGGTGGTGCTCAGGAATCGCCTGTCCACGCTTGATGCCCGCAACAAGCAGCGGGTGGGCGCGGCGCTGGATTCGCTGTCGAAACGCATCGGTTTCCGTGTGCTGCCCGGCCTTTCGGAACGCGTGATCTTCCGCGAATTCTTCCCACGCGGTCTCACCCTGCTTGATCGCGCCGCGCTCACCGATTTCTCACTCTCCCACGTTGCCGCCCGCAACGAATTGCGCGCCCTCATCGCCGGGCTGAACCTGCCCGGCGGGATCGAGATGGCGGCCTGATGGGCCTTGCCCTGATCGTCGTGCTCGGGCTCGCCTGGTGGCTTCACCAGAAGGGCCGGCTGCTGCCCAATCTGATGCTGTATGGCGGTCTTGGTGTCGCCGGCCTGCTGGCCGTTCGCTTCCTCTCCAGCGGTCGTTTTGTGCCGGCCGCGCTTGTGGCGGCGGGCGGCTGGGCGTGGTGGATGTGGAATCAGCAGAGTGGACAGGCCAACGGCGAACTGGCGCAGGCAGCGCGGCTGCTCGGCGTTGCCCCCGATGCCCCGTCCGAAACCATCTGGCAGGCGTGGCGCCAGGCGATGACCAGCGCTCACCCCGATGCCGGCGGAACGGCCGAAGCCGCCCAGGCCCTTACCGCCGCGCGCGACCTGTTGATCATGGCGGCCGAAAAACGCCGGGACTTGGGCGACTGAGCGCCTGATGGCCGGCCACAACTTCCATCCCAGCCTGCTGCGCGCCTACGATATTCGCGGCATCGTGGGCGACACCCTGACCGAGGCCGACGCCACTGCCGTTGGCCGCAGCTTTGGCACCATGTTGCGCCGCGCTGGCGGCCGCACCGTCTGCCTTGGCCGCGACGGCCGGGTCAGCAGCCGCAGCCTCGCCAACGCGGTTGCCGATGGGCTGGTGGCGGCTGGTTGCGACGTGATCGATATCGGCCTCGGCCCATCGCCGATGCTGTATTTCAGCGTGTTCGAACTGCGCGCCGATGCTGGCCTGATGGTCACCGGCAGCCATAATCCGCCCGATTGGAACGGCATCAAGATGATGCTGAACAGCGGGCCCTTCCATGGTGCCGATATTCAGGCGCTTGGAACCTTGGCAGCAGCGGCCGATTGGGAGACTGGCGAGGGTTCAGCCCGCACGGTTGATGTCATGGATCGCTATGTCGATGCGATGCTGGCCGATTTTCGCGGAAGCGCCTTCACCATCGCGTGGGATTGCGGCAACGGCGCCGCCGGTCCCGTGGTCGAACGGCTGACCCGTCTGCTGCCCGGCACCCATCATCTGCTGTTCAGCGACGTGGATGGCCGCTTCCCCAATCACCACCCCGATCCCACGGTGGAAGCCAATCTGGCCGATCTGAAACGCGTGGTGCGCGAACAGGGCTGCGATTTCGGCGTCGCCTTCGATGGCGATGCAGACCGGATCGGCGCGGTCGATGGCCAGGGCCGCGTGGTGTGGGGCGATGAGCTGCTGGCCCTGTTGGCCGAACCGGTGCTGCGTGAACTGCCCGGCAGCACCATCATTGGCGACATAAAGGCCAGCAAGGCCCTGTTCGATCGCATCGCCGCTCTGGGCGGCGTGCCCGACATGTGGAAAAGCGGCCACAGCCTGATGAAGGCGCGGCTGCTGGAACTTGGCGCGCCGCTGGCCGGCGAAATGAGCGGCCATATCTTCTTCGCCCACCGCTGGCACGGCGTGGACGATGGCATATTGGCCGCCGTCCGACTGATCGAGGCGGTGACCGCGCTGGGCGGCTCGCTGACAACGCTGAAAGACGCGATGCCAGCCATGATCAACACGCCGGAGTTCCGCTTCCCCTGCCCCGAAACCCGCAAGTTCGCCGTTGTTGCCGAAGTGCTGGCCCGGCTGAAGGCTGAGGGTGCCCGCGTGAACGAGATCGACGGCGCCCGCGTGATGCGCGCCGATGGCTGGTGGCTGCTGCGCGCCTCGAACACGCAGGATGTGCTCACCGCCCGCGTCGAAGCCAAGGACGCCGCCGCCTTGGCCCGCCTGCTGGCCGAGATGAATGACCAGCTTGCCCTGTCCGGCGTGGCGCCCGTCGCCGCCAGCCACTGACGGAGCGGGACAACACACCCCTTCCCCCGTTCCCACCAATCCCCTAAGTCGCTGAAGCATGAGCATCTGGGCGACTTTGGCCGGCACGGCACTGGGCCTGGTGATCGGCGGACCCTTGGGGGCACTGGCCGGCGCGGCGGCGGGTGGTGCCGTGGATGCCATGCGCGCCCGCGCTACCAACCCTGAACGCCGCCGCGTCGCCTTCTCCATCGCCGCCATTGCACTCGCCGCCAAGATGGCCAGCGCCGATGGCAACGCCAGCGCCGCCGAATTCGCCACCTTCCAGCGCCTGTTCCATGTTGATCCGGCCGAAGCCGGCAATGCGCGGCGCTTCTATGATCTGGCCAAGGGCTCGATGGCCGGCTTCCAGGCCTATGCCATCCAGGCTGCCGATCTGCTCGGGCAGGGTTCGGCCACGCTGGAAGATCTGCTCGATGCGCTGTGGATGATCGCGGCGGTGGATGGCTTTCACGAGGCCGAGCTGGCCTTTCTGGGCGAAGTCGCCACCATCCTGGGATTTGATGAAGCAGCGCAAGCCCGTATCCGCCGCCGCCACCTCGCGCCGGCTGCCGATGATCCGTGGGCGGTGCTGGGGGTGGAACCGGGTGCCGATGCCACAGCGCTGCGCGCCGCCTATCACGCGCTGGTGAAACGCTATCACCCCGATCGCGCGTTGGCCGAAGGCGTGCCGTCCGAATTCATCCGCGTGTCGGAACTCAGGATGGCCGATATCAACGCCGCCTATGACCGGCTGACCGGAAGACGGCGATGAAACCCCTGCATCTTGCCATGATCCTCGCCATCGATGTGGTGTGGGGCTGCAATATCGTCGCCGTGAAGGAAGGCGTGATGAGCGCCGGGCCGTTCACGGCCGTGCTGCTGCGCTATGTCGTCGCCACGGCCGTCTGCCTGCCGTTCCTGCGCTGGCTGCCGGGGCGGATGGGGCTGATCCTGCTCGCCGGTTTTGTGTCCGGTGCGCTGTTCATGTCGCTGGGCGCGGTGAGTTTCGCAGTGGCCGACAATATTTCGGCGCTGTCCATCGTTGGCCAACTCGGCGTGCCGTTCAGCCTGATCCTCGCCGTCATCTTCATGAAGGAGGAAATCCGCTGGCCGCGCATCACCGCCATCGCCATCTGCTTCCTGGGCGTGGTGGTGATGGGCTTTGATCCGGCGATCGCCAACGAACGCATCGGCATCCTGCTCACGGTTGGCGCGGCCCTCAGCTGGGCGGCGGGTAACCTGTTGTTCCGAAAACTGCAGGGCGTGTCGGTGCTGGTGATCCACGGCTGGCTTGGCATTGTCGCCATTCCGATCATGACCACGCTGGCCTGGACGTTCGAACCCGCCAAACTGGCTGCCATCCCCGATCTGCCACTCAGCACCTGGGGCTGGATCGCCTATTCTGGCCTCATGTCCAGCATTGTCGGCCATGGCGGGATGACCTGGCTGTTCCAGCGCTACCCGGTCGCCGTGGTCTCGCCGCTCACCCTGCCAACGCCGCTGATATCGGTCGCCATCGCGGTGGCGGTGTATGATACGCCGATCACCGGCCAGATGATGGTGGGCGGGCTCTTGACGCTGGTTGGCGTCGCCATCATCACCATCCGCACCGCGCAACGCCGTGACAGCGACATGCCGGTGGAGCCGACATGATTCAGCGCGCCAGCCCCAATTTCAACGACCGGCAACTGCCGATCGGCATCCTCGTGCTGCACTACACCGGCATGCAAAGCGGCACCGAAGCCATCGACTGGCTGGCCAACCCGCAGTCCGGCGTTTCCGCCCATTATGTCGTCGCCGAAGACGGTACGGTGCTGCAAATGGTCGATGAATCCAAGCGCGCCTGGCACGCCGGCCGCAGCTGGTGGCGCGGCGTGACGGACGTGAACAGCGCCAGCATCGGCATCGAGATCGTTAACCCCGGCCACGAATATGGCTATGTTCCCTTCCCCGCCGCGCAGATGGACGCGGTCCACGCGCTGGTCGCCGAGATCGTCGCGAGGCACAGCATCCAGCCGGCCAATGTGGTGGGCCACAGCGACATCGCCCCCACCCGCAAGGAAGACCCTGGCGAGCTGTTCAACTGGCCCCGCCTCGCCCGCTCCGGCCTTGCTGCCGCGCCAAAGCCCTGCATGGACCCGAACTGGGCCGACATGGGCTTCATGGCCGCACTGGGCCGCTATGGTTATGATGTGTTCGCGCCGCTTAAGGCCGTCATCGCTTTCCAGCGCCACCACCGCCCAACAAAGTTTGACGGCGTGATCGACGCGGAGACCCGCACGATCTTGCGCGGGCTGTTGCTGGCGGAAGGACTGTAGAAAAAAGCGGCCGGCGCCCGAGGGAGCACCGGCCGAAAGGGTTCCGCTGATGGCTCAACAGGGGGAAGGCCATCAGCGAAGTGGTTGCTGGCAGGGCTGCCAGCCAGCGGGCCGGTGAAAATGGGGGCCGACCCGACACGTTGACTATGCCGTCAGCGCATCAACATTGCAATGCTGTAATGTTGATGCGGAGTGTTTTTACACTGCGCCCGGCTTGCGCGCGCCCAGCGGCAAATCATGACCGCCAAAATCCAGGGTGGACTTGGATATCACGCTGCCCAGCGCGTCAACGATCAGCCGCAGGCGACGTTTGTCGGTGGCGAAGGTCAGGCGGAAAGTGCCGAAATCCTCGTCCACGCCGGCTTCCACCCACGAGGTGATGAGGCGCCCGGCCAGCATCGGCTGCACCTGTTCCGGCAGAAGTTTCAGCCCTTCGGCGATGGTTTCCGCCGAGACCGTGAAACTCTCACCACTGCCTTCGATTTCGATCATGCCGCTGCCTGTGGCGCGAATCGCCGCGTCATGGCAATGGCAAAGCGCGATCACGTCGTTGGGCGACCGCGTCAGGTGCAAATCTGCCGAGGAAAGTCCGGGCTCCACGGAACGCGGTGCCGGGTAACACCCGGCGGCTCTGGTTTCGGCCAGAGTCAGGGACAGTGCCACAGAGAAGAGACCGCCGATGGCTCTGGCAACAGAGGACAGGCAAGGGTGAAACGGTGCGGCAAGAGCGCACCGCGCGATGGGCAACCAAAGCGGCACGGCAAACCCCACCGGGAGCAAGACCGAATAGGGATGGCGCGCAGAGCTTGCTCTGCGGGGCAGGAACCGGCCCAGTCATCCGGGTTGGTTGCTGGAGGCGGCGGGTAACCGCCGTCCGAGAGGAATGGTCGCCCAGGGGTGAAAGCCCTGGACAGAACCCGGCTTACAGGCGGCGTGATCGCATCGCAGCCTAACCCGTCACCCGCTCCGCAACAACGCCACCCCCGCGTCGCGCTCGAACAGATACAGCAGCACCCGCGCCGCCTGCCCGCGCGGCCCCGCCAGCCCGCCATCACGGTCCAGCAGCAACCGCCCGTCATCGCGCGCCATCGTCACATATTTCTGCACGCGTTCGGGATCAGCAAAGCGAAAGGCCTCCTCCCCCGATTGCCGCGTACCCAAGATCTCGCCGGCGCCGCGCAGCTTCAGATCTTCCTCGGCAATGCGGAAGCCATCGTTGGTCTCGCGCATCAGCTTCAGCCGGCTGCGCGCGGTTTCCGACAATTCCTCCCCGCGCAGCAACATGCAGACGCTGTGGCCTGCCCCGCGCCCGACCCGCCCGCGCAGCTGGTGGAGCTGGGCCAGACCGAAGCGTTCGGCTGCCTCGATGATCATCAGCGTGGCGTTGGGCACATCCACCCCCACCTCGATCACCGTGGTCGCCACCAGCACCGCCAGCCGCCCGGCAGCGAACTCGGCCATCACCGCATCCTTGTCCGGCCCCTTCATCTTTCCATGAACTAGGCCGACCTTGCCTTCCCCCAGCCGCCCTTTCAGGAACGCCGCGCGGGTGGTCGCTGCAGCTTCATCCGCATCCTCGGTGCCATCGACCAGCGGGCACACCCAATAGGCCTGGCCACCGGCTTCGACATGGCGGACGAGGCCGGCGGCGACATCCTCGAAACGGGCGGTCACCCGCGTTTCGATGGGCTGGCGGCCGGGCGGGCGTTCATCGATCTGGCTCTGGTCCATTTCGCCGAACCGCGTGAGCGCCAGACTGCGCGGGATGGGGGTGGCGGTCATCGCCAGCACGTGCGGCGGCACCCGGCCTTTCTGCGCCAGCAGCAGCCGCTGCGCCACGCCAAAGCGGTGTTGTTCATCGACCACCACCAGGCCGAGATCGTGATAATCGACCGCCTCCTGGAAGATGGCGTGGGTGCCAACCAATATGTCGATGCGCCCCGCCGCCAGATCGGCCAGCAACGCTTCCCGCGCCTTGCCCTTGTCGCGGCCGGTGAGCAGTTCGATGCGCACTGGCAGGCCGGCAGCCAGCTTGGTGAGCGTCGCCATATGCTGGCGGGCCAAAATCTCCGTCGGCGCCAACAGCGCGGCCTGGGTGCCGGCCTCCACCGCGGTCAGCATCGCGATCAGGCCGACCAACGTCTTGCCCGATCCCACATCGCCCTGCAGCAGCCGCAGCATCGGTTGGGCCTGCGCCATGTCGCCGGTGATTTCGCCGATCACGCGGCTCTGCGCCCCGGTCAGCTGCCACGGCAGGCTGGCCATCAGCGGCTGCACCAGCCGGCCATTGCCCGCCAATGCCCGCCCGCGCCGCGCCCGCGTATCGGCCCGCACCAGCAGCAGCGCCAACTGATTGGCCAGCAATTCGTCATAGGCGAGTCGGTCGCGCCCTCTTTCCATCCGGTGTGCGGCGAGGAGCGATTCGGTGAACGACGCCCAACTGTAGCGTTCGATCACGCTCGGTTCGATCCACTCCGCCAGCACCGGCACCCGCGCCAACGCCTCGGCCACCAATTGCCCCATGCGGCGGTTGGTGACGCCCTCAGTCAGCGGATAGACCGGCTCGCGCAAACCGGGCGGTGCCGCGCTGTCCATCGCCAGCACTTCCGGATGGGCGATCTGCAGTTTCTGACCGTACCGATCCAGCTTGCCGATCACCCGCTTTTCCACGCCGATCGGCAGCTTGGCCTGCGCCCAATTGGCGGTCTGGCCAAAGAAGGTCAGGTCCACCCACTGGCCGCCGCGATCCACCGCCGCCACGCGCAGCGGGCTGCGCGGGCCGCCGCGCTCGTGGCGGGCCGGCGTCAGCGGCACCACGATGGGCCGGCCCACCATGGTTTCATCCACCGTATCCACCGCCAGCCGGTCGATCACCATCGTCGGCAGGTGGAACGCCAGGTCGAGCGCCCGGCTTATCTTCAGTCGCGCCAATTGCCGCACCTGCGCCGAACCGACGCCCTTCAGCGCGGCCACTTCGGCGAACAGGGGGTTGAGGATGGCAGGGCGCATGATATGGCACCGTTGATAGCACCGCGCTGGCCGTTTGAAACGCCCGCGCGGCATTTGCGTTTGAAGGGCCTGGCCATGAACGACAACCAGATCGATCCGTGGGACCTGCGTACCAAGGAATCCGATCTGGTGGTCGGCGGCTTCTTCGACCGCTACCACGCCAGCTGGACCGAAGCCGATCTGGCCTGGTTCGAGATCCTGCTGGAAGAGCAGGATGTCGATATCCTGGCCTGGGCCTTCGGCACCGCCGCCGTTCCGCCCCGGCTGGAGGGCGCGCAGATGCAGCTGCTGAAGAAGCTCGATTTTGTCGAAGTGACGAAATGATCGATCTGCCGCGCTTCGTCGAAGCCGCGCGGCCGGTGACGCTGGCGCGCTGTGCCGGCGGCTATCTGCCGTGGCTGATGGCCGACGTGGCGCGCGCCGCCAAGGGCCGCGCCTGGTTCATTGCGGCTGATGAAGCGCAGGCCCGCAGCGTTGCGGAAGCCGCCGCCTATTTCGCACCCGAAATCGCCATCACCATGCTGCCGGCCTGGGATTGCCTGCCTTACGACCGCGCCTCGCCATCGCTGAAGGCCGCCGCCGAACGCGTCGCGGCGCTGGCGGCACTGGCTGAACCGCAACGGGGCGCCGAACTCGTCGTCACCACCGTCAACGCCATCAGCCAGCGCTGCCTGCCCCCCACCCGCATCGCCAGCCTGTCGGCGCGGCTGAAGCCCGGCAGCCGTATCGATCGCAACAGCCTGGCGCTGAAGCTGGCCGCCAATGGCTTTGTGCGCGTCGATACCGTGGTCGAACCCGGCGAATATGCCCTGCGCGGCGGCCTGGTGGACGTGATGCCATCCGGCGAGGAGTTCGCGCTGCGGCTCGATTTCTTCGGCGACGAGATTGAATCCATTCGCCGTTTCGATCCCGCCACCCAGCGCAGCTTGGGCCCGGCGGACGGCTTTGACCTGCTGCCGGTCTCCGAAGTGCTGCTGGATGCCGACCGCATCCGCGCCTTCCGCTCTGGCTGGCTCGACAAGTTCGGCGCCACCGCGACAGGCGATCCGCTGTATGAAGCCGTCAGCGACGGGCGGCGCCTGGCTGGCATGGAGCACTGGCTGCCGCTGTTCGAGCCCGATCTCATCACCTTGTTCGACTGGCTCGCCGCCGACGACGTGGTGGTGCGCGACGCTGGGGCCGACAAGGCCGCAGCCGATCGTTTCGACGCCATCAGTGACTATCACGAGAACCGCGTCGCCGCGTTGAGTCAGAAAAAGGGCAGTTACCGCCCGCTAGCCCCCGATGCGCTCTACCTCACCCGCGAGGAGTGGGCCGAGCGGCTCACCGCCCACGCCGTCCACGGCACCAGCTCGCATAGCGTTGCGCCCGGCACCTTGTTCGCTATCGATTGCGACGCCGTCCCAGCCCGCGATTTCGCGCCGGAACGCGTCGGCCAGGCCAATGGCGGCCCGCCGGTCTACACCGCCATCAAGGCCCATATCGAAACCCGCCGCCGCGAAGGCGACCGGGTCATCCTGGCCAGCTATTCGAACGGCGCCCGCGAACGGCTGCGCGGGCTCCTGAGCGATGAAGGCGTCGAGCGCCTCGTCACCGCCGATCACTGGCAGGAAGCCCAAGGTTTGGCCGCATCCGGCCAGATCGTGCTCACCGTGCTGCCGCTCGATCACGGTTTCACCAAGATTGACCCGCGCGGGCCGCTGACCCTGCTCACCGAGCAGGACATGCTGGGCGATCGCTTGGTCCGCAAAGCGCGCTCGGCGCGCAAGGCCGATGCCTTCCTCGCAGAACTGGCGATGCTCACGCCCGGCGATCTGATCGTCCACCGCGATCACGGCATCGGCCGCTACGACGGGCTGCTGGCCATCGCCATCGGCGGCAAGCCGCACGATTGCGTGGCGCTCACCTACGACGGCGGCGACAAGCTGTATGTGCCGGTCGAGAATATCGACGTTCTCACCCGTTACGGCAGCGATTCCGAAGGCGTCGGCCTCGACAAATTGGGCGGCGTCGCCTGGAGCACGCGCAAGGCGCGGATGAAAAACCGCATCCGCGAGATTGCCGGCGAATTGCTGGCCACCGCGGCGGCACGAGCCCTGCGCGAAGGCGAACCGGTGCAGATCGACAGCCACGGCATGGCGGCCTTCGTTGACCGCTTCCCCTATGCCGAAACCGATGATCAGCTCAAAGCCATCGGCGACGTTGTCGACGATCTCACCTCCGGCCGCCCGATGGACCGACTGGTGTGCGGCGATGTCGGCTTCGGCAAGACCGAAGTGGCGCTGCGCGCGGCCTATGCTGCCGCCATGTCCGGGATGCAGGTGGCGGTGGTGTGCCCCACCACCCTGCTGGCGCGGCAACATAACCAGAGCTTCCGTGAACGCTTCACCGGCCTTCCGCTTGAAGTACGGCACCTGTCGCGGCTGGTGAATGCCGCCGACGCCAAATCCTGTCGCGAAGGCCTGGCCAACGGAACGGTGGATATCGTCATCGGCACCCACGCCGTGCTGGCCAAATCGATCGAGTTCAAACGGCTGGGACTGGTCGTCGTGGATGAGGAACAGCGCTTTGGCGTCGTTCACAAGGAACGGCTGAAGGCGCTCAAGGCCGATGTGCACATGCTCACACTCACCGCCACGCCGATCCCGCGCACGCTGCAGATGGCGCTGACCGGCCTGCGCGAGATGTCGATCATCGCCACCCCGCCGGTCGATCGCCTCGCCGTCCGCACCTATGTGAGCCCGTTTGATGAAGTGGTGATACGCGAGGCGCTGCTGCGCGAACATTATCGCGGCGGGCAAAGCTTCTTCGTGGTGCCGCGCATCGCCGATCTCGCCGATATCGAACAGTTCCTGCGCGAACAGGTGCCGGAGGTGAAGCCGATCACCGCCCACGGCCAGATGGCGCCATCCGAAGTGGAAGAACGCATGAGCGCCTTCTACGACAAGCGTTATGACGTGCTGCTCTCCACCACCATCATCGAATCCGGGCTCGACATCCCGTCCGCCAACACGCTGATCGTCCACCGGGCGGACCGGTTCGGCCTCGCCCAGCTCTACCAGATCCGCGGCCGCGTCGGCCGCGGCAAGACCCGCGCCTATGCCTATCTCACCACCGCCGCCGGGCAGACCATCACCGAAGGCGCCGAAAAGCGGCTGCAAGTGCTCTCACAGCTCGACACGCTGGGCGCCGGCTTCCAACTCGCCAGCCACGATCTCGATCAGCGCGGCGCCGGCAATCTGCTGGGCGACGAACAATCCGGCCATATCAAGGAGATCGGCTTCGAACTTTACCAGTCGATGCTGGAAGAGGCGATCCTGGAAGCCCGCGCCGAAGCCGCCGGCATGAAGCCGCCCGCCGAAGCCTTCAGCCCCCAGATCACCGCCGAAGTGCCGATCCTGATCCCGGATCATTACGTGCCGGACTTGAACGTGCGCATGGCGCTCTACCGCCGCCTCAACGAGATCGACAGCCGCGCCGGCATCGACAGCCTTGCCGCCGAAATCATCGACCGCTTCGGCAAGCTGCCATCGGAAGTCGAAAACCTGCTCTCCGTTATCGAAATCAAGCAGGCTTGCATCACCGCCGGCATCGCCAAGCTGGAAGCCGGCCGCAAGGGCGGGCTGGTGACGTTCCGCGACGACCGCTTCGCCAACCCCGATGCGCTGATGGACTACATCACCCGCCTTGGCGAACGCGCCAAGGTGCGACCGGACCAGAAACTGTTCATCGCCGCTGACTGGGGCGACGATCGCACACGGTTGAAGGGCGCACTGGCCATCGCATCGGCCCTGAGCAAGCTTGCGGCCGGCGCCAAGCTGAAACCCGTGGCGAAACCGGCAGCAAAGCCGCTGCCACCGCCAAAGGCGCCGATGCGGCCGGCGGTGTTCAAATCGAAGTTCGGCAAGAGATAGGATGCCTCCCGCGGGCAGGGACTCGTCCCTGCACCCATTCGATTTTGGGTGCGCCCGAAGGGCACGGACCGATCTGGCGCCGCAGGCAACTGTGCATTTGCCAAGCCGGTAAGGCCCGGCTGTGATGGGCGATTTTCGATTGCCGCCTTCGGCAGCGCGACCAACCGGTGAAATAGGGTGCTACCCCAATCGAACGGGTGCAGGGGCCTCGCCCCTGCCCGCCGGAGGCCTTTCTACCTTACGCCACGCTGCTCTTGAATTTGCGGCGGTTGCAGAAGGCCGTGAGCGCCGTCTGGTCAAGCGGCGGGGCGACGCAATAGCCTTGCACCCACTGGCAGCCGGCGGCGCGGGCGGCGGCCAACTGAACATCGTCCTCGATGCCTTCGGCCACCACGGTGAGGCCGAGGCGGCGGGCGGTGGCGATCATGCCTTCCACCACGATGCGTTCGCGTTCGCTGCCTGTCAGGCCCTGCGCAAAGCTGCGGTCGAGCTTGATCGTGTCCACCGGCAGACGGGCGAGGCGGGCGAGGCTGGAATAACCGGCACCGAAATCGTCCAGCGCGATGCCCACGCCGTCGCGGCGGAGCAGGGACAGCGTGGCCGCCGCCGCATCAAGATCGTTGATGATGGCTTCCTCGGTCACCTCGATCACCAGCCGGCGCGGCGACAGGCCCGAGGAAGCAAGGTCTTTCGCCAGCGAATCGATGAATTCGGGATCGGCCAGATCGGCCGCCGTCACGTTCAATGAAATCTTCAGATTGGCCAGCGCCCCGGTCCATGCCGCCGCCGTGGCGATGGCGCGCGAACGGATATGGCGCCCCACAGCCAGCGCCAGTTCGGCCGAGGCCGCGGTTTCCAGCAGCGTGACAGCCGAAAGCCGCCCATGCAGCGGGTGATCCCAGCGCGACAGCGCCTCCACCCCGCCCACCACGCCATCAGAAAGGCTGGCTTGCGGCTGGAACAGGATGGTGATGCCGCCATCCTTCAGCGCGCCGAACAGATCGGATTCCAGATCGGCGCGCCGGGCCAGCGCCTCACGGTCGCTTTCCTGGTGAAAACGGGCCACCGCGCCGGGTTCACGCCCGCGCGCATCGGAAAGCGCGATGGAGGCTTCACGCAGCAAGGCGGTGGCCACGCTGGCCGGATCGCCATCCATGCTGCCATCATCCCAGGCGATGCCGGCGCGGCCCGAAACATGGATCAGGCGATCATCGATGGCAAAGGGCCGTTCGAAGCCGCGCAGCATCTGGCGGGCCAAGCGCTCCAGCTTTTCGGCCGCGCCAGCACCAGAGATGCCGATCGCGTATTCCGCCGCAGTCAGCCGTGACAGCAGGCGCAATTCACCCACGGCCGTGCGGGCATCGGCAATCGGCCCCAGTCGTCGCGCGATTACCGCGAGCAGACGATCGGCGACATCGCGGCCATAGATGGTGTTGATCTGGGCAAAGCGGCCGACCCCGATAACGATCACTCCGCACGGGATTTCCGCGGCCCGCTGTTCGGCCAGCCAGTTTTGCAGGCGTTCGGCGCTGGCCAGGCCCGTCAACCGGTCTACCTCACCGGAATCCGGCGGCAAGGGCGCAGCGGCGGCGGCGGCCAGGCGATCGGCATGGCGGCCGGCAAGGTGCAGCGCCGTTGAAAAACTGTCGGACCCGAAGGGGGAGACCATCACCGACGTCGCGCCGGCATCGCGGGCGGCGCCGGCGGCATCGGCATCATTGCGGGACAGCAGCACCAGCATGGCACCGCGCCGGCCTTCCACCGCCGGGCCCAACGCCTGCGCCACGGCCAGACCTGCCGCTAATGCGCCGCGTGCATCCACCACCACTACCCGCACCGGTTCGGCGGCAAAGCGGCCGGCTGCCAGTTCGGGGCGGCGTTCTACACGCGGGGCCTGGCCAGCAGACGCAACAAGCGCCGCCACGTCATCCGCGTAGCGGGGTGATACGATCAATACCGGTTCGGCGTTCATTGCGCCCATGACGTCCAGAACCTGCCCCTGCTGTACGCTCTATACTACATGCCTCGATGCCGCGTTACTCTGTGCCTGTCCAGCCCGACAATCAAGCGGCTGCAAGGTTGATGCGAAAAGCGCTTGCCAACCGATGCAGGCGTGCCACAGGTTTTCCCGATGTTTGGCGATGGCAACAGCGTGGCAAGCGTGCCGACAGCGGCAACCCGGCCGCTGGTCGATCCCTTCGGCCGCGCCATCACCTATCTGCGCGTTTCGGTGACCGATCGCTGCGATTTCCGCTGCGTCTATTGCATGGCCGAAGACATGACCTTCCTGCCGAAAAACGAAGTGTTGAGCCTGGAAGAGATCGACCGGCTGGCCAGCGCCTTCATCCGGCGCGGCACCCGCAAATTGCGGCTGACCGGCGGCGAGCCGCTGGTGCGGCGCGGTATCATCGATCTGGTGAACAGCCTTGGCCGCCATCTGAAGAGCGGTGCGCTGGAAGAACTCACCCTGACAAGCAACGGCAGCCAGATGGCCCGCCATGCCGAGGCGCTCTTCGCCGCCGGGGTGCGCCGCGTCAACATCAGCCTCGACACGCTGGACGCTGAAAAATTTGCCCGCATCACCCGCTGGGGCCGCCTGCCCCAGGTGCTTGATGGCATCGCCGCTGCCAAGGCGGCAGGCCTGCAGGTCAAACTCAACACCGTGGCGCTGGCGCATGAAAATGCCGGCGAGATCGAGGCGCTGATGCAATATGCCGCCGCCGGTGGTCATGATCTGACGCTGATCGAAACCATGCCGCTGGGCGAGATCGGTGAGGACCGGGTCGATCAATATCTGCCGCTGTCCCGCGTGCGTCGCGATCTGGCGCAGCGCTATACGCTCATCGATCTGCCGCACCGCACCGGCGGCCCGGCGCGCTATGTCTGCGTTGAGGAGCTTGGCCTGCAACTGGGCTTCATCACGCCGCTTACGCACAACTTCTGCGAAAGCTGCAACCGCGTACGGCTGACGGCGACCGGGCAGTTGTTCATGTGCCTGGGCCAGGATGACCAGGCCGATCTGAAAACCGTGATCCGCCGGGTCGCTACTGACGAAGCGGCCGTCGATGCCGCCCTCGATGAAGCCATAAGCCGCAAGCCCAAGGGCCATGATTTCGTCATCGACCGGCGCGGGGCCCGGCCCGCCGTGGCCCGCCACATGAGCCTGACCGGCGGCTGAGGACGACCAGACAATGAAGCTCGCGCTTATCGTTTCCGACAGTCATGTCGCTCGCGCGGCCGGCGACGCGCTGCGGGCAAAGTACGACTTCGTACAAGTGCGAGAGGCCGATGTGGTGGTGGCACTGGGCGGCGACGGCCATCTGCTGCACTGCCTACACGAAGCCATGACGCTCAAGGCGCCCAAGCCGATGTTCGGCATGAACCGCGGCACGGTGGGTTTCCTGATGAACGACTTCAAGGCCACGAAGCTGGAAGACCGGGTCGCCGCCGCCAAGCCGTTCGTTCTCCACCCGCTGCAGATGACCGCTACGACGACGTCGGGCGAAACCGTCACCCACCCGGCGATCAACGAGGTGTCTTTGCTGCGCGAAACCCGCCAGACCGCCAAGATCGGCATCATCATCGACGGCAAGACGCGGATGGAAGAATTGATCTGCGATGGCGTGCTGGTGGCGACGCCGGCCGGCTCCACGGCCTACAATCTGTCTGCAAATGGCCCGATCCTGCCATTGGAAGCCGATCTGCTTGCTCTCACGCCGATCTCGCCGTTCCGGCCCCGGCGCTGGCGCGGTGCGCTGCTGCCGGCGGCCAGCGTGATCGAATTCGAGGTGCGCGAGGCCAAGAAGCGCCCGGTGTCGGCCGTGGCCGATCAGATGGAAGTGCGCGACGTTGCCCATGTGAAGGTGGCGATCGACCGCAGCATCAGCCTGACCCTGTTGTTCGACCCCGAATATGCCCTGGACGACCGCATCAGCCTAGAACAGTTCGCTTCTTAGAATTTTGCCCTTGGCAATCCCTTCTCCCCTCGCTAAAGGAGCGCTCCCACGCTGTTCCTCGGTAGCTCAGCGGTAGAGCATTCGACTGTTAATCGAATGGTCGTAGGTTCGATCCCTACCCGGGGAGCCAGCGTGGGAAGAGCGCCGCCAGAGGCCGCGCCGTGGCAACCCGCCCTTTCATTCCATTCGTCGCAACAGCTGGCTGCATCCCAGTCAGGCACGCAACATCTGCGCCCGATGCGCCCCATTGTAGGGCCCAGGGCCATTCCACCTGCGGTAAAATGGCCCAGGCATTCATGCTGACCCTGTGATCATTACCGATTTATGACCGTGCGCCGACCCATGCGTCATTTGACGTATGGCAGCGAGGGGACAAAGCGAGGCTCTGCACCGCTCCCGCTCTCTAGTCAGCAGGCGGGCAGCAGCGGCCAGGCGCCATCAAACAAGGGTCAGTTTCATGAAGCAGTCGCGAGGGCCAGCAGGCTTGGGTTACACGTCGATGGCGGTCCTGGCGGCCGCACTGGCAGCGGTTCCGGCCGCAGGCCAGCAGGCCGCTGCGCCGGCCGATCCGGTTGCCGTTGCCGCCAATGCGGCCGGGGACGCGCCGGCCCCCAGCGAAATGGTCGTGACCGGTTCGCGCATCGTGCGCGACGGTTCAAGCGCACCGGTTCCGACCACGGTCGTCACCATGGAGGACATCGTCCAGCGCAACCCGATCAACATCGCCGACTATGTGAACCAGTTGCCGGCGATCGGCCAGGGCCAGTCGCCGCGCGCCACCACCCAGTTCGTCAACGCTAACGGGGGCGCCAACCAGATCAACGCCCGCGGCCTGGGCATCAACCGCACGCTGGTGCTGCTCGACGGTCGCCGCGTTGTCGGTTCGGGCCTGCTGCCGGCGGTTGACGTCAACATGCTGCCGCAGAACCTCGTCAAGCGCGTTGACGTGGTGACCGGCGGTGCCTCTGCTGCCTATGGTTCGGATGCCGTTGCCGGCGTCGTCAACTTCATCCTTGATACCGATTTCAAGGGCCTGAAGGGTCAGATCAACTATGGCCAGACCGACCGCAACGACGGCCGCACCATCAGCGGCGACTTGGCGTACGGCACCCAGTTCGCCGGCGGCCGCGGCCGCCTGCTGCTGAGCGGCAACTATGCCAAGAGCGCCAGCATCCGGATGTCGGACGGCGACCGTGACTGGTTCCAGCCCGGCCTTCGCACCCTCAACAACCCGAACTGGACGGCCACCAATGGTGAGACCGGCCAGATCGTGCGCACCGACGTTGGCCTCGTCAGCACGCCGGGCGGCGTGATCGCCGGCGGCCCGCTGGCCGGCATCAATTTCCTGCCGGGCGGTGCCACCGGCCAGTTCCAGTTCGGCAACATCACGCAGGGCTCGTTCCAGTCCGGCGGTTCGGTGGAGCCGGCCAGCATCCGCGCCGCGCTGCTCCCTGACCTGGAATATTACAGCGTCTACGGCCGCCTCAGCTATGACGTGACCGACAACATCACCGCCATCTTCGAGGCGAACTACGGTGGGAACAGCACGAACAACTGGTCCGCCTATTACAACCGCAACGGCACCGGCGGGAACGGAGCGCTGCTGATCCAGCGCGACAACCCGTTCATCCCAGTGACCGTGCGGCAGGCCATGGACACGGCCGGCGTTACCTCGTTCCGCATGAACCGACTGTTCTACGACATGGTCAATGGGCCCGGCCAGAATCCTGGCGATGCCGGCTACAACCGCACCCAGAGCCGCCTGCTGTTCGCGCTGGAAGGCAAGTTCGCCGACAGCGGCAAGTGGCGCGCCTATTACCAGCGTGGCCGCAGCGACGTCTCGTACACGCGGGACAACAACATCGTCGTCAGCCGCTTCAACCAGGCGGTGGACGTGACCGGCAACCCGGCCGTGGGCGGCGTCGCCGGCGTGGCCGTGGGTGCCCCGGTCTGCCGTTCCACCCTCACCAACCTGACCAACGGCTGTATCCCGATGAACGTGTTTGGCGAAGGCTCGCTGGGTGCCCAGTCGATCGCCTGGGTCACCGGCGCCGCCGACGGCTTCCGCACGCGGCAGGATCTCGACATCGCGCTGGACGTCTACTCCATCGACGCCCAGTACAGCCCCTTCTCCACTTGGGCTGGCCCGGTCTCGATCGCGGCGGGCTTCGAATATCGTGAAGAATCGTTCGTCGCCACCTCGGACGCCCAATCGCAGTCCCGCATCTGGTTCGTCGGCAACTTCCAGCCCGGCGGCGCCGGTTACAACGTGAAGGAAGGTTTCGCCGAAGTGCTGGTTCCGCTGCTGAAGGATTCGGCGGTCGGCGATCTGGAACTGAACGGCGCGGTTCGTCGCACCGATTATTCCACCAGCGGTGCGGTGACGACGTGGAAGGTGGGCGCTGCCTATCGCTTTGGCGATCTGCGCCTGCGTGCCACCCGATCGCGTGACATCCGCGCGCCGAACCTCAACGACCTGTTCGCGCCGCAGAGCACCTTCGTGAACCAGTTCCAGGATCGCAGCCTGCCGAATAGCCCGACGGTGCCGTTTGTGACTCTGTCGGGCGGCAATCCGCTGCTGACGCCGGAAATCGCTGACACCTGGACGGTGGGCGGCGCCTACCAGCCGAGCTGGGCGCCGGGCCTGACCGCCACGGTCGACTGGTACAACATCAAGATCAAGGATGCGATCTTTGGTGTCGGCGGCCAGCTGCTGCTTGACCTGTGCTACGGCTTCAACCGCCCGGCCAGCCCTGCGGCCTGCCAGTCGATCATCCCGGTCGCCGGCAGCACCGGCCTCGCTGGCGCCACGCTGCTGACAGGCGGCATCAACGCCCAGAACGTTGAAGTCGAAGGCATCGACTACGAGCTCAGCTACCGCACCCAACTCAGCAACATCTCGGCCAAGTTGCCGGGGGCGCTGACCTTCCGCGTGCTCGCCTCGCAGCGCCTCAAGGACCAGACCAACCTTCCAGGCGACACCACCCCGCCGACACTCGGCACGCCAGGCAGCTTCAAGTGGCGCGGCTTCGGTTCAGCCACCTACTCGGTGGGTTCGAGCCGCACGACGATTACTGGCCGTTACCTGGGCCCGGGTGTTGTCAGCAACCTGGGACCGACCGAGCGCAACGGCCTGCCGACCGAGTGGAACAATCTGCCGGCCGTATGGTACTGGGAACTGTCGCAGAACGTCGACGTGAAGATCGGTGGCCGCACGGTGACCCTGTTCGCCGTGGTGGAAAACCTGTTCGACAAGGACCCGCCTCCGACCCCGAACAACGGCACCTCGTTCGGCACCTCGCCGGTCTATGACCTGCTGGGCCGCAGCTATCGCATGGGCCTGCGCTTCAAGATGTGATGCCAGGGTGCGGCCCCGGCCCCCGGTACGTAACCGGGGGCCGGGGCACGCCCCAACATGCTGCTCTGAGGATCAATGCTGGCCCGTTGCAGATGGGCCACACTGCTGTTTTTTGCGCACGGAAGCGGCCGCGAAGGCGGCACGATGAGCCTCCCGATGCTTGCACAGCACGCGCAACTGTTACATCGCCACGCCACGTGAACGGCCAGCGCAGGCCGTCATGCAATTGGATCGGGGGGCGCAGTCATCGCCATTGGGGAATCAGTGCAGGCGACGCCGCCGCAGCGTACGCCGTTGTATGCGCAGCTTTATGTGCAGGTTCTGGCCGCCATCATCATGGGCGGGCTGATCGGCCATTTTGCGCCTGAAACCGGCGTGGCGCTGAAGCCGCTGGGCGATGGTTTCATCCGGCTGGTCAAGCTGATCATCGCGCCGGTGATCTTCCTCACCATCGTCACCGGCATTGCCGGCATGCGCAATCTGGGCAGCGTGGGCCGCGTTGCCGGCAAGGCCTTCGCCTATTTCCTGTTCTTCTCC
>NZ_JAUMBI010000180.1:18827-26304 GCF_032115815.1 Sandarakinorhabdus sp. | reverse complement strand
GGTGAAATCGGTGCCGTCCCAGTTCATGACTATGCTGTCAGGTCCGGCGACCACCAGGTTCACCTGCTGCGCCGCACCATTGTGCTGGATCGAGCCGGTCAGACCGTTGGGCAGACCGCCGTTGATGAGCAGGCCATTGTTGGTGAAGGACGTGCCATAGCTGAACAGGTTGTAGATGCCGAGCGTGAAGGCACCGCCGACCGTTTCGGTGACGTTGAGCAGGCCATCAAGCACCAGGCCGCCCGTCACGACCACACGATCATTGAGCGGGCCGCCCAGCGCATTGGCTGCGCCAAGCTGGAAGTTGATGTTGGAGAGGCCGCTGAGCGACAGGTTGCCCAAGGTGAGCACGCCCACGCCGCCGTTGGCGCCGGCGCTGAGAACGCCGCCGTTGTCCAGCGTCACGCTGCCGGCAAAGCTGCCGTTGCCCGACAGGGTCGAACCACCGGCAACGACCATCGTGGCCGCGGCATTGTCAAAACTGCCGTTGATCTCGACGGTGCCGCCGTTGACGGCGAAGGCGCCGCCGAAGCTGCTGCCGGCACCAGTGAAGGTAACGGTGCCGCTGTTGACCTTGAACAGCTCGCCGGTGCCGCCGATGGCACCCGAGAGCACCAGGTTGCCAGCGCCGCCCAGGCTGTGCTGGGTATCGTTCGCGTTGATGGCGTTGCCCAGCGTGAAGCTGGTGCCAGCACCCGTGTTCTGGATGCCGGCGCCAAAGGCGTTGAGGTTGACCGCGCCAGTGCCCAGGGCGCCATCAGCGCCGATATAGGCGATGACGCTGCCGAGGTTGGTGCCGCCTTCAAAGCTGTTGGTGCTGTTGAAGGCGATGCTGCCGCCGCCATTGGCGAGGAAGCCGAGCGTGTCGATGCCGCCGGCGCCGCTGATGGTGCCGTTCAACGTCAGCGCGGTGCCGTTGGTGAGCAGCGCACCGGTGGTGACGTTCACGCCATAGTTGGAACCGAGCAGGTTGATGGTGAGGTTGCCACCGGTCAGGACGATATCCTGCGCCAGCGTCATCGGCGGGGTGTTGATGGCCAGACCGGCGATCAGCGTGGTGCCGCCAGCCGCGGTGAGCGTGCCGGAGCCCATGGCGCTGCCATTGCTGATCTGGATGGTGCCTTCGGTGAGGAAGGTGCCGCCAGCGTAGCTGTTGGTGTTGGTCAGGATCAGGGTGCCGCTGCCGATCTTGGTCAGCGTCGAATCGCCGGAGACCAGTCCGTCAAAACGGTTGGTGTTGGCGTTGGTGTTGATCACACCCGCCGCATCGAGCGTCACCGACTTGGCGGTGGTGAAGCTGCCCAGCGTTTCCAGTGTGCCGCCGAGGCCCGAGAAACGGATGTTGCCGGTGCCCAGCGCGCCATCGGTGGCGACGGCGACGGTGCCATCGGTGATGTCGGTGCCGCCGGCATAATCATTGGCGCCATTGGCCAGCGTCAGACGGCCAGCGCCCGACTTCAGCAGCAGGCCGCCCGAAACCAGGCCATTCTGCGTGAATTCATTGCCCAGAATGTCGAAGGTGCCGGTGCCGAGCATGTTGACGGCGTTGGCGTGGGTGATGTCCACGGTGCTGCGCAGGGTGGTGCCATCGGCCAGCGTGACGGTGCCGGTGCCGGTGGCGCCGTTGGCAGCCATGGTCAGCACGCCACCGTTCACGGTGGTGCCATCGGTGTAACCATTGGCGGTGCCGAGCACGAGTTCGCCAGCGCCATTCTTGGTGAGGCCGCCGGCGCCGTTGATCGCCACGTTGATGGTGGCACGATCAGCGGCCACATTGATAATGCCGCCGTTCATGGCGAGATCACCCGCGCCGGCCAACGTGTAGCCGTTCTGCGTGAAGTTCAGCGTGCCGAAGGTGCGGGTGCCCACCACATCAACGGTGGCGCCCAGGTTCACCAAGCCGCCAAAATTGGCGACGGTGGACGTGCTGTCCACCCAGGCCAGGTTGAACAGCGCGTCGCTGTTGGTCCAGTTGGTGTTGGTGGCGTTCCAGGTGCCTTCGCGGCCCTCGATGACGCCATCAACCGGGGCGCCATTGCCGTCCCAGTTGAATTCACCGGTGTAGCCGATGTCGAGATTGACCTGGCCCGCGATGGACGTGTTGACCGTGTAGGTCACATCCGCCGGCGGGGTGAGCAGCGCGCCACCCAGCGCGAGGCCGTTGTCGGTCAGCGCGCCACCATAGTTGAACAGGCGGAAGCTGCCGGTACCGATGTGCCAGCCAGCCAGCGGATTGACGTTGAGCGTGCCGTCGAGATTGAGGTTGCCGTTGACGATGACCAGATCGTTGGTGCCGCCAACAACACCGACCACGCCCAGATCGAACAGCGAGATTGCGTTCGCCCCAAGGGTCAGGCTGCCGGCCGTCAGCGTACCGACCTGGCCAGGCGCCACACCCGGTGACAATGTGCCGTTTGTTGACACCAGACCAGTAATCGTCCCGGTGCCGCCGATCAGGCTGGCCGAGGCACCGCCGACGCCGCCCTGCACGCCGCCATTGACGATCAACGAGCCGTTGAAGACCGCCAGCGCGTTCGGCTGGTCATTGATCGCATTGTTGAGCACCAGGGTACCGCTGCCGAGCTTGTCGGCACCGCCGCCCGACAGCGAGCCTTCCAGCGTCACCGTGTTGGCCCCGGTATCGACGTTGTAACCGATGCCGACGCCGTTGATGTTGTTGGTCACCGTCATGTCGGCATCGAAACGCAGCGTCTGCGCGAAGCCGTTGATGAGCACGGCATCCGCGCCCAGCGCCGCCGCCTGGGTAACCGCCAGCGTGCCGCCGTCGATCGACAGACCGCCGGTGAAGCTGTTGGCGCCCGACAGCACCAACGTGCCGCCGCCGGCCTTGGTCAGGCCGTTGGTGCCGACCAGATCGACATTGATGGTGGCCGTCGAAGCGGCTGCCACGTCGATGGTACCGGCATCGGCGCCCAGCGTGGCGCCGGCAGCCGGGTTCAGCGTGTAACCATCAACGGTGAAGAAAAGGGTCGAATAAGTGAAATTGCCATCCACCGTCACGTCGCCGCCGACGTTGGTGAAGAAGGCGCGCGCGTTGTTCTGCCAGGCGATGCTGATGTTGCCGCCAACATCGGTCCAGTTGGTGTTGGCAACGTTCCAGGTGCCGGGGCCGCCATCAACCACCATGTTGTTGGCGGGACCATTGCCGTCCCAGTAGAAATCGATCAGCTCGACTTCCAGATCCACGTTCCCGCCAGCGGTGTTGAGCGTGTAGATGAAGCCGACCGGCAGCAGGCCCAGATTGGCCGTACCAGCGAGCGCGCCGCCATAGGTCATCAGGCGATAAGTGCCGGCCGTGAAGCCAGACAGCGTGTTGAAGTTGAACGTGCTGCCGCCCAGATCCAGATTGCCGGAAACGACGATCAGATCGTTGATCGGGGCAACCGTATCGATGCTGGGCGCGCCCAGATCGAAAATGGTGCTGGCGGTGGCGCCGAGCGTGAGGTTGTTCAGCGTGAGCGTGCCGATGGACGGCGCGGCGTTGCTCGCATCACCCGCCGACAGCGTGGCGCCATCGCCGATGGTGGTGGTGCCGACATCCTGGAAGCCAGTGCCAGCCAGGGTGGCGCCGCTCGCCACGGTGATGTCGTTGGCCATGCGGCCGGTAAGGTTGAGCGTGCCTTCCGCAACGGAGAAGCCGCCCGTCGCCTCAGTGCGCCCAAACAACGAGTCAGACGCGTTCGACGCGGTGAAGATGCCGGCGCCGGTCTTCACGATGGCCAGCGTGTCCCCCGTGCCGGTGGAACCGTCGCGCAATGCGTTGGAGAATTCCACGTTGTTGGCACCGGTATCCACGGTAACGGCCAACGGTCCGTCGCCGACAAGGCTGATCACGCGCGAGGTGACCAGCTGATCCGCCGCCAGGATCACAATGTTGCGATCACCACCTTCTACACGGATGGCACCAGCCGAATTGACGCCAGAGGCATTGACGATACCAAGCGTGCCGGAGCGCAGACGCACCATGCCCGTGAAGCTGTTGTTGCCGGTGAGCACCACTGTGCCGCCGTTGCCGGCAATCAGGTTGACGTCCGGACCACCCGAGATTGCGCCGGAGAACGTCAAGGTCTGGCCAATGTTCGGCGTTTCGATCTGCAGCGACGTGCCATTCAACTGGAATGCGTTGGCCAGCGTCAGGCCAACAGACGGATCGAGCAGGCCGACAAAGCTGGTCTGTGTCTGGGTCACAAGGCCAGTGCCAAGTGCAGAGGCATTGCCGATCACAAGACGTCCGCCCGAAAGCGTGGTGCCGCCCGTGTAATCATTGGCACCCGTGAGGACCACCTCACCAACACCAATCTTGGTGAGCGAGCCGGCACCAGTGATGGCACCGTTCATCGTCAGGCTTTGGTTCGCCGTGGCCGCCACCGTCAGAGTTGCGTTCAGGGTGACATCGTTATCGAAGCTGAGCGGGGTCAGGCCTGCCACGCTGAGCGTACCGGCGCCTGCCGCCGTCAGTCGGCCGCTGCCGAGCGCATTGCTGGAGCCAAGACGCAGAGTGCCCGCTTCAAGCGTGATCGGGCCAGTGGCGTTGGTCGCCGCGAGGCCGGGGCTGAAGTTGGTCACGGTCTGGACGCTGGTGCCGCGCTTGACGATGCCAAGCTCGCCCTGCAGCGCGCCGTTGAACGTGGTGTTGACGCTGCTATCGATGGTCAGGATGGCCGGACCGGTCGAACTGGTCACCACGCCAGTGGGATTACCAATCAAGCCGCGCACGGTCTGATTGAAACCATTGAGATCAGCTGTTGCAAGCGTCGCTACCTGGCCGGCCGCGGCAAGGGCCGAATTGGCCGAGAAGGCCGTGGCCGAGCCGGCGATCAGACGGCCGCCCTGCACGGTGGTCTGGCCACTGTGGGTGTTGACGCCGGCCAAGGTCAGATCACTGGCGCCGAACTTGAGCAGAGAGAAGGTGCCACCGCTGTCGGTCAGGTCACCAGCGAAGTTCAACGGCGCCAGGGGGTTGATGCGCAGCAGGCCATTGGTGATCTCGGTCGGCTCGATGCCGATGCCGGGCGGGTTGAAATTCACGAAGTCATTGCGGGAGACCGTAAGGCCACCAAGATCAGCCGTCTGCGCGAAGGCCGGCACCAACGCCGTACCCGCCATCATCAAGGCGGCAACCGAGAAGCCGATGCGGCGCGCGGCGCGACCGCCCGTGAAGCCATTGGCGTTCATGCTGAGCTGGTTGAATGCAGACATATTACCCCCATTAATGTACCCATTTGGGTATGTTTACGGGCGTATATCTACCTTCGTTTCGCGCATTTGCAATCTTTTTGATTGTATACGGTTAATTTGGAACTGCTGATGTGTATGGCAGGATGGCGCATGAATCGGGGTGCGCGGCATGCGCCCAAGCTGTCGCAGCAATGCGCGATTCGACCGCCAGCAAACGTGGAAACTGATCAAGAGCCAGCGCAAATCGGCGCGCGTTGTACAGCTGCGGCACAAGGCAGAGGTCGGCCAACCCGGGGACATCGCCAAAAAGAAAATTGCCCCCATGCTGAGCTGCAAACTGTTCCAAAGCGGCCAGACCACCGTGCATCCAATGGTGCAACCAGGCCGTCACGGCAGCATCATCGGCGTGCATTTCTGCTTTCAGCCAGCGTTGCACACGCAGATTGCCGAGCGGGTGGACTTCTGCGGCAATGGTGAGCGCCGCGGCTCGCACCCGTGCCCGGCCGAGCGCGTCGACTGGCAACAGGGGTGGCTGCGGAAAGCGCTCGTCCAGGTATTCGATGATGGCCAGGCTCTGGCTCAACGCGGCGCCTTCGGTTTCCAGTACCGGCACGAGGCCTTGCGGATTGAGCGCCAGATGCGCGGCGCTGCGCTGCTCGTCCTGCAGCAAATTCACCGCCACCTGTTCATGGGCAATGCCCTTCAGGTGCAGCGCGAGTCGTACCCGCCACGCTGCCGTCGAGCGCCAATATCCGTGAAGCTTCATCGCCCTGCCCCCGTTCCGCCCCTTGCCTGTGTCCGGGGCCGGCAGCCCCTATTTCTTGTGATATGGGTTGCGCCCGCCGCGGAACGTCAGTCGGATCGGCAGGCCGCCAAAATCCAGATCGGTCGAAAGGCTGTTGGTGAGATAGCGGGCATAGCTGGCCGGCAGACCTTCGGTGCGGTTGCCGAACACCACGAAGGTGGGCGGCCGCGTCGCGACCTGCGTGACATAGCGCAGCTTGATGCGCACGCCGCCCGGTGCCGGCGGCGGGTTGCGATCGGTGGCGGTTTCGAACCAACGGTTGAGCGCGGACGTCGGCACCCGCCGCGACCAGCGCTGGCGCGTCGTCATCGCCACTTCGATCAGCGTGTCCAGGCCCTTGCCGGTGGCGCCCGAACAGGTGAGCAAGGGCACGCCCTTCACTTGGCTCAAACCATCGTCCAGCGCTCTTCTCACACCCTGGAACAGGCGGCTCTGGTCGTGGGCGGCATCCCACTTGTTAAGTGCGATGATCAGCGCGCGGCCTTCGGAAAGCACCTTGTCGGCAATGCGCAGATCCTGCGCCTCCAGACCGAGCGTTGAATCAAGCAGCAGTACGACGACTTCGGCAAAATCGATGGCCAGCTTGGTATCGGCGGCCGACAGCTTTTCCAGCTTGTCGGTGACCTTGGCGCGTTTCCTGAGGCCCGCGGTGTCGATCAGGCGGACGTGCTGCACATTGCCGTCGCGGTCCACCCAGTCCCAATCGATGGCAATGGAATCGCGGGTGATGCCGGCTTCCGGCCCGGTGACGAGGCGCTGTTCACCCAGCAGCTTGTTGATCAGGGTCGACTTGCCGGCATTGGGGCGGCCGACGATGGCGAGCTTCAGCGGGCCGGGCGGCGGTTCCGGGATTTCGCTTTCTTCGTCGGCAGGCGGCGCGTCGTCGTCTTCGCTATCGGCAACGGGGGCTTCGGCCAGAAACGGCGCCAGCGCCTGATAGAGATCAGCCAGGCCCAGGCCATGTTCGGCCGAAAGCCCGATGGGTTCGCCAAAGCCCAGTTCATGGCCTTCGTTGATGCCGGTTTCGGCCTGCATCCCTTCGGCCTTGTTGGCAACCAGCACCATCGGCACACCGCTGCGCCGCAGCCAGGCGGCGAAATGCCGATCCATCGGCGTCACCCCGGCGCGGGCATCATAGACCAGCAGCGCCACCGTGGCGCGGCCGACGGCAGCTTCGGTCTGGGCGCGCATGCGGCCCGACAGGCTTTCCTCGCTGCCGTCTTCAAAGCCGGCGGTATCAACCGCGACGAAGTTCAGATCGAACAGGCTGGCGCTGCCTTCGCGGCGATCGCGGGTGACGCCGGGCTGATCGTCAACCAGCGCCAGGCGGCGGCCGACCAGCCGGTTGAACAGGGTGGATTTGCCCACATTGGGGCGGCCGACAATGGCCACGCGCGGCGCGTCGGCGTCGAAATCAAGAATGTTGGCAGTGCTCATCGCCAGCGCCTTACCAGCGCTGGCGGTTTAACGATA
>NZ_JAUMBI010000180.1:0-18817 GCF_032115815.1 Sandarakinorhabdus sp. | reverse complement strand
GCCCGCCACCACCGGTGGCAGATAGGCTTCGGCCTTCAGCTTGATGCTGGCCACGCGCTTGCCTTCATAGGCGTCAAGCGCCACCAGTTCGCGGTTGGAACTGGCCACCCACAGCCGTTCGCTGGCCAGCACCGGCCCGGCCCACAATATGGGGCCCTTCTGCGTGCCCGGCTTGCCGTTCTTGCCCGGCTTGTCCTTGCGGAAACGCGCCAGCCGGCTGACCCAGCGCAACTTGCCTTCGCTGCGGGTAATGCACAGCACTTCGCCATCCACGGTGACGAGATAAAGGAATTCACCGGCGGCCCACGGCGTCCACACGCCAGCGAAATTGCGTTCCCACACGCGCTGGCCGGTCGCCAGTTCCAGCGCCACCATGCGGCCGCCATGGCCCACGGCAAACACCCGGCCGCGATCAATCACGGGCGAACCATCGATGTCGGCCAGCGCCGCCATAGCGGTCGATCGGCCGGTACGAGCCAACTGGTCTTCCCAAACGGTGCGGCCGGTCTCGCCACGCAGCGCCTTCAGTTCACCCGAGCAGAAACCCGCCACGACCGTATCCAGCGACACCGCCGGCGCGCCCGTGCCCAGGATGCAGGCCGGCTCCACCGTGCCGGGCACCGTCCAGCTGACTTCGCCGGTGGCACCGTCGAGCGCGTGCAGCTGGTTGTCCTGGCTCAGGAAAAACACCCGGGGGCCCGAGACACTGGGGGCACCGCGCAGCGGCTGCACCAGCGGGCGTTCCCACAATTGCTTGCCGGTTTCGGCATCATAGGCCAGCGCCAGGCCATAGCCGGTGGCGACATAAACCCGGCCATCGCCATAAGCGACGCCGCCGCCAAAGGCCGCGCGGCTGCCGCGCTTGGGAATCTTCACGGTGGCGCGCCAAACCACGGCGCCGGATTTGGCATCAAAGGCGCTGACCTGGCCGCCAATATCGACGGTGAAAACCTTGCCGCCGCCCACCACCGGCGCGGCGTTCAGGCGCGCGGTGCCGCTGCTGCCCTTGCCGATGCTTGCGCTCCACGCCTGCGTTGGCTGTTCGGCCAGCACGAGGTGGCCGCCAACCTTGGCTGCCGAACCGCCCGGCTGCGCCCATTCCGCATTGGTTTCCGGCGGCGGCAGCACGATGGCCAGATCCTTCAGCTCGGTCTCCGCTTCCACGCGGGTTTCAAAACTGAGAATCGGAATGCGCTCCCCGATGGTCGGGGTGCGGTTCTTGCTGCTCTTCTTGAACGCGCCGCAACTGGCCAGCGCGAGGCTGGCAACGGCCAGAATCGCGAAGGTACGGACTGTGCTGCGATTGCTCACCTATTGTCCCTCATTTCGCCGCCAATCCTACTTTTGAGGTTGGGTGTTGATGCCCAGCGTCGCGATATCCACCCCAGCGGCAATCGCCAACTGCGCCGCGCGGCTGCGCAGGCTGGGGCTCAGCAATTCATCCTTGGCCAAGGCGATCAGGATCGGCTTGGCCAGTTCCGGCTTGCCATCCTTGAAGTGGGCCACCGCCACCAGCTCACCGGCCACGCCGAACCAGGCATTGCCCGGCACCGCCAGCGGCTTCAACTTGGCCACCACCTCGGCGGGGCGCATCTGATCAAAACCAACGCGCACCGCCTTCACCAGCGCGGCATCGCGCAGCGGCTGCGGCAACGCACTGTCATTCGCCACGGCGTCATAGAGGCCGCGGGCCTTGGGCTTGTCGCCGCCGGCCAGCGCATCATTGGCCAGCACCATGCGCGCCAGCCCCGAATAGGCGCCGGGGCCATCGCGGGTCATCGCTTCCAGCACGGGGCGGGCGCGGGCGCCATCGCCCACTTCCAGTTGCTCGATGGCGCGAGTCAGCGCGGCACCGGCCTCGCCAGCGGCCTTTTCCTGCCGGTCCTGCCAGAACAGCCAAGCTGCCAGGCCAGCCAAGGCCAGGATCAGTGCGGCGATGGCCAGCGTACCAAATCGCTTCCACAGGTTCGCGAGCTGCGAGCGACGATATTCCTCGTCGACTTCACGCAGGAAGGCATCTTCAGGATTGGCAGGCGTGTTGGCCAAGGTCGTCAAGCTCCTCAGTACGGCGTGACACCGCGATTATTGCCGGGGCGTGAATGCCCGAGCGGCTGCGAAAGGTAAAGACTTACCGATAGAGCTGCGCGTCGCCGGGGAAACGCCGTTCCCGCACGGCGCCAGCATAGCGCGCCGCCGCGTCGGAAATCCGCGCTGCCAGATCGTCGAAGCGTTCGACAAAGCGCGGCACCCGTTCGAACATGCCCAGCATGTCGTCCACCACCAGCACCTGGCCATCGCAGGTGGGTGAAGCGCCGATGCCGATGGTTGGGCAGGCGACAGCTTGCGTGATGGCGACGGCCAGCGGCTCCACCACGCCTTCCACCACCAACGCAAAACAGCCAGCATCGGCCACGGCCTTGGCATCATCCAGGATCTTGGCTGCTTCGGCTTCGCTGCGCCCGCGCGCGCCATAACCACCCAGCGCATTGACCGCCTGCGGGGTGAGGCCGACATGCGCCATCACCGGAATGCCGCGTTCGGAAAGGAATTTCACCGTGGGCGCCATCACCGCGCCGCCTTCCAGCTTCACCGCCGCCGCACCGGTTTCCTGCATCACCCGCGCCGCCGTGCGGAACGCGGCTTCCGGGCTTTCCTCATAGGAGCCGAACGGAAGATCGATCACGACCACGCTGCGATAGGAACCACGCACCACCGCCGCGCCGTGCGCGATCATCATGTCGAGCGATACCTTCACCGTGGTGTCGAGGCCATAGATTACCTGCCCCAGCGAATCGCCAACGAGCAGCAGATCGCAATGCGGATCGAGCAGCTGCGCCATGCGCGCTGTGTAGGCGGTGAGCATCACGATCGGCTCACCGCCCTTGCGCTTGGCTATGGCCGGCACGGTCAGGCGGCGCACCGGTTCCGGCACCGGGTGGGCGCGGCTTGTTGCGGTATCCAGCGTGAAGGTGGTGCTCATAGCCGCCGGCTGTACGCCCCCGGCTTCCGTACTTCAACCGGACAGCGACGTTGGCTGCTGGCAACCGCTCTGTCCGGCGCAACTGCCGAATCCTTGACCGAGATCAATCTGGCGACGGTCAATTCATGCTTCAATTATGGGCGAAGCGAAATGAAAGGACTCGCCATGAAATCGATGATCGGCGTCGCCGCCCTGCTGGCAGCCAGTCTTGGCAGCATCCCGGCCTCGGCCGCAATCAGCTGTGGCAGCTCGCCGGATTTTCCCTGCAAGGATCCGATCAGTGTATTCGGGCCGGTCACGCTCGGGCCGCCCGGCGTGTTTGGCGGGCCGGACGAGCCGGACACGCGCTTTGGGCAGCAACTGCTGATCCTGAACAATGGCCAATATGTGCTTCAGGCGACAGCGACCGGTGCCTTCTATGGCAGCAGCTTCGGACGAGGCCGGGCTGATCTTGCTTGGCGCTATGCGGAAAACAAGAATTATGCCGCGGTCAGCTGCAGCAATTACAATTGCGACACCGATTTCGGCCCTGAAGAAAGCGCCAACAATTTCTTCACCTTCAATCTCGACAGCGTCAGTGGCCCCATTTCTCAGGCCGTGCTGAGCATCGGCAATGGCCCGGCCGGCGTGCGGCGCGGACCCCATGGCTACAAGCTGTTCGACGTCGCGACACCGCTCGACGATCTGCTGGGCGAGTATCCGCTGCATGGCACTGCCGGCAACCCGATCGCCATATACAATGATCTGATGTCGGGCACTGAATTCGGCCGAACCAGCTTTGGTTCGGCGCAGAATGGCAGCCAGATCGAAATCTGGCTCAATCTGCACGCAATGCGATCGATCGAAGCACATCAGGGTCGGACCTGGGCCATCGGCGGCACCGCCATACCAGAACCGAAGACTTGGGCGCTGCTGATCGCCGGTTTTGGCATGGTGGGGGCCGTGTCACGCCGCCGCCGCGCCCGCGCTGCCTGACTCGCTGGCTTTACAGACCGCCCTTCCCCACTGATAGTGCGGCACAAGGTGGCCAACGCCGGCACATGATCGGCAACGCCAAGGGGACGATCAGCATGGCAGCAGCTGCGGCGGAACATCCCGACAAGCCGGGCCTGGGGACGCGCATCGCCTATGGCTTTGGTGCCGGTGCCTATGGCGTCAAGGATGGCGGCTTCAGCTATTTCCTGCTGCTGTTCTACAGTCAGGTGATCGGGGTGGATGCGCGGCTTGTGGGCCTGGCCATTACCATCGCGCTGGTGATCGATGCGGTTGCCGATCCGATCATCGGCTATTGGTCGGACAATCTGCGCTCGCGCTGGGGGCGGCGACACCCGTTTCTGTATGCTGCGGCGTTGCCCACGGCCGCCACCTATTTACTGATCTGGGATCCGCCAGCCGGCTGGTCGCAAACGGCGCTGTTCTGGTATCTTCTGGGGCTGGCCACGCTGATCCGCATCAGCATCAGTTTCTATGAAATTCCCAGCACCGCGCTGGGGCCGGAACTGGCGCGCAGCTATGATGAACGCAGCGCGCTGTTCGGTTGGCGGCTATTCTTTGCCTGGGTGATCGGCAGCATCATGACGGTGGCGAATTTCACCCTGATCTTCCCGGCCTTTGCCACAGCGGCCATCCCCAACGGCCAGTTCAACCGCGATTCCTATCAGCTTTATGGCCTGATCGCTTCGGCGCTGATCTTCGTGGCGATCATGGTCTCCGCGCTGGGCACGCACAGCCACATCAAGCATCTGCGCGCTGCCCCGGCCCAGCGCGCGCTGGGCCTGCAGGCGATCTTCAGCGAGATTTTCGAAACCATCGCCAATCGCGATTTCTCCGCGCTGTTCATGGCGGCGCTGTTCGGCGCCATCGCCACCGGCATCTCGGCCTCGCTCAGCTTCTATTTCTCCGCCTATTTCTGGGGTTTCAGTTCCGAACAGATCGGGCTGATCACCATGAGCGTGTTCCTTTCTGCCGCCATCGGCGGAGCGATGTCACCCGTTGTCAGCCGCACGCTCGGCAAGCAGCGCGGGGCGGTGGTGATCGGGTTGCTGGCCGGGCTCGTGCTGCCACTGCCGATCGTGCTGCGCCTGTTCGGGTTGCTGCCGCCCAACGGCGATCCGGCGATTTTCTGGATCGTGTTTTTCGTCACCATGATCGATGTCGGCCTGATCATCTGTTTCCAGGCGCTCACCGCCTCGATGCTGGCCGATCTGGTGGAACAGGCCGAAGTGCGCACCGGCCGGCGCAACGAGGGCATTTTCTTTGCCGCCAACACCTTCATCCGCAAGGCCGTGCAGGGCCTGGGCGTGATGGCCGCCAGCTTCGTGCTGACTCTGGCGCAATTCCCCAAAGGCGCCAATCCAAGCCAGGTTCCGGAGGCCAGCCTGTGGCAGCTGGGCGCGACATACGTTCCGGCGATCTGGCTGGTGTGGGCGCTGATGATCTTCGCCGTTTCCCGCTATCGCCTCAGCCGTGCCGGGCACGAAGCCAATCTGGCCACGTTGGCGGAACGGGGCTAGCGCGCGCCATATCGACGCCCGTTATCGGGCGACAAACACCGATTTGGGCAGCACCACGTGCACGCCCTTGTTGCGGTCCACCAGTTCGGTGATCTCCACGTCGCCCGAAACGCTGATCAGCATATAGGCGTCGTCGCGAGTCATGCCTTTGGCGGTCACCAGGAAATCGATCATGTTGCGCACCGCCTTGCGGGTGGCGTTGCTCAGATCATCATCGAAACCCATGGCGATATAGGCGGTGGGGGTTTCGGCGCGGGGATAGGGCGTGGCGGTCTTCTTGTGCAGGATGAACTCGAAGGTGCCGATCAGCGAGGTTTCCAGCGCCGTGATCGTCACTTCGCCATTGCCCTGCGCGGCATGGCCATCGCCGGCCTGGAACAATGCGCCGGGCACATAGACTGGCAGGAACAAGGTGGTGCCGGCCACCAGCAATTTATCATCCATATTGCCGCCGTTGATGCCGGGCGGGGCCGAATCCACCCGGCCGAATGTCGCCGGTGGTGCCACGCCCATGCTGCCGAAGAACGGCGCCAGCTTCACCTCGATGCCGGGGCCGAACTTGCCCACCATGCGTTCGCGGTCCAGCGGGACGATCTTGATGCGCGAATAGGGGAAATCGTCGGTAAGGAAGCCCGCGCCGTAACGGAACGAGGTGTAGCTGTAGGGGATGGCGAGATCGATCTTCCTGATCCGCACTTCCAGCGTGTCGCCCGGTTCGGCGCCTTCGATGGCGATCGGCCCGGTGAGGATATGCCCGCCCGGCCCGCGCGCGGAGAGCGGCACGCCGTCGAACACGGCGCGCAATTCCGGTTCGATATCGTGTGGGGCAACCCCGGCCCGTTCCAGGCCAACGGGGCTGTTGGTGAGCAGCGTGTGCATCACCACCGTGTCACCCGATCTGATGGTCAGCACCGGCTTGTCAGCGGCATCATAATGGCCCCATGCCACGGTTTGCGGCGTGGGCTTGAGTTCGTGCGTGGTGGCAAAGGCCGGAGCAGCGATGGCAAGGGCAGCGAGCAAAGCAAGGCGCATCACGTTCGTCCTATTCAGAAAAATCGCTCCAGCTCAGGCGCCGGCCATCTCCATCACCACGTCCCACTCGTCATCGGTGATTGGCACCACGGAAAGACGGAACTGGCGGAACATGGCCATGCCGGCCAGCCGCGGTTCAGCCTTCATTTCGGCGAGCGTGACGGGGCGCGGCATCGGCGCTTTCGGGCCGACCAGCACGGCCGGAAAGCGTCCCTTGGGGTCGCTGGGATCGATGAAATGTTCGCCCACAACCTGCGCGATGCCAACGATGCACAGGCCTTCGTTGGAGTGATAGAAGAACAGCTCGTCACCGACCTTCATGGTGCGCAGGTAGATCGCGGCCTGGTTGTTGCGCACGCCGTCCCACGCGGTCTGGCCGTCCTTGTTCAGCTGGTCCCAACTGTATTTGAACGGTTCTGATTTCACCAGCCAGCGCGCCATCTCAGAACGCTCCTGCCCAGGCGTCCGGCTTGAAGCCGATCAGGGCAACGCCCTCCCCCTCCACGATCGGCCGCTTGATCATCGACGGATTGGCCAGCATCAGCGCCATCGCCTTGTCCGCATCCAGACCCTGCTTGCCCGCATCGGGCAGCGCCTTGAACGTGGTGCCGGCGCGGTTCAGCACGGCCTCCCACCCCCAGCGCGCCACCCAGCGGGCGAGCGCATCGGCGGGCACGCTAGCCTTTTTGTAATCGTGGAATTCATGCGCGACGCCGCGCTCGCTGAGGAAGCTGCGCGCCTTTTTCACCGTGTCGCAATTGGGGATGCCATAAAGGATCATGCTGCCTCCATGCCGCAGCAGGCCCGCGCGTGGCAAGACGGCTGCGACACGGCGCCTGCGAATCTGGCTGGGCATCGCCAGCGAACCTGCTAGCCTTCGGCTTTGGGTGGGGGAAAATCGATGAATCCGAACAAGGCCCTTTGGGAAAAGGGTGATTTCACCCGCATTGCTGCAACCATGCGCGACAGTGGCCGCGAACTGGTGGAAAGCCTGGGCGTTGGCCCGGGCTTGCACGTGCTTGATCTGGGCTGCGGTGATGGCACCACGGCGTTGCCGTCTGCCGAATTGGGCGCGACCGTGCTGGGCGTGGACATCGCCGAAAATCTCGTCGCCGCCGGCAACGCCCGCGCTGCCGCTGCCGGCCTTGCCAATCTGCGTTTCGAAGAGGGCGATGCCAGCAAGCTTGACGGGTTGGACGATGATCGCTTCGATCTGCTGGTCAGCATCTTTGGAGCCATGTTCGCGCCGCGCCCGCACGATGTGGCGCGCGAGATGGTCCGCGTCACCAAGCCAGGTGGCCGCATCGTGATGGGCAACTGGATTCCAGGCGATCCCACCTTGGTGGCGCAGATCCTGAAGATCAGCGCCGCCTACACGCCGCCGCCGCCGGAATGCTTCATCAGCCCGGTGAGCTGGGGTGTGGCGGACAATGTGATGAGCCGCTTTGGCGGGGCCGGCATCCCGGCTGATCATATCAGCTGCACGCCCACGACCTATGTGTTCCGCCATTCCGGCCCGCCGTCGGAACTGCTGGCCAGCTTCCGGGATTATTATGGGCCCACGATGAACGCCTTTGCCGCCGCCCAGGCCAACGGCAAGGCCGACGATCTGCAGGCCGAACTGGCTGCGCTGTTCGCCGCACAGAACCAGGGCGGTGACCATGCCACGGCAATTCCGGCGACCTATCTGAAGGTAATCGTCCACAAGCCCTGAGCCGCCTGCGACATGCAGCACGGTGGCGGCGCGGAACAAAACAGCTACACCGGCGGCCGTGGAGATTGTCTGGTTCAAGCGCGATTTGCGGGTGCATGATCATGCGCCGCTGGCCGCCGTGTGCGCCAGCGGGCGGCCGGTTCTGCCGCTGTATATCGTCGAGCCGGAATTGTGGGCGCAGCCCGATGCCAGCGGGCGGCAGTGCGCGTTTCTCGTTGAAAGCCTGACCGATCTGGATCGCAGCCTTGCCGCACGTGGCGGGCGGCTCGTGGTGCGGGTGGGCGATGCCGTGCAGATATTGCACGATCTGCATGCAGCGCACGGCATCACAGGCATCCACGCCCATCAGGAAACCGGCAATCTGTGGAGCTTTTCGCGCGACAAGGCGGTGCGGCGCTGGGCACGGGGTGCCGGCGTGCCCATGCATGAAGTGCAGCAACACGGCGTGTGGCGGGCGCTGAACAACCGTAACGGTTGGGCAGCGCGGTGGGAGGCGATGATGCGTGAACCCCGAGTGCCGGCACCGCAGGCAATCCATATGGCCGATGTCGCCAGCGAGGCCTTGCCGGAAGCGGCAGCGCTTGGCCTGGCGCCAGACCCCTGCCCGGGCCGCCAGCGCGGCGGGCGGCGCGCGGGACTGGCCTTGCTGAGGAGCTTTCTGAGCGAGCGCGGCCGGCCGTATCGGGCGGCCATGTCTGCGCCCGACAGCGGGGCTGATCATTGCTCCCGCCTGTCGCCGCATCTGGCGCTGGGCGCGCTTTCGATGCGCGAAGTGCTGCACGCCGCTGCCGCCGCACGGCTCCGCTGGAAAGACGCTGGCGACACGCGCTTCACGGGTTCCATCGACAGTTTCATCAGCCGGCTGCACTGGCATTGCCACTTCATCCAGAAACTGGAAGACGCGCCGTGGCTGGAACAGCACTGTCTGCACCCGGCCTATGCCGCCCTGCCCGCCCATGATGCCGCGCGGCTGGCGGCGTGGGTGGAGGGGCGCACCGGCTGGCCGTTCGTCGATGCCTGCATGCGCAGCCTTGCTGCCACCGGCTGGCTGAATTTCCGGATGCGGGCGATGGTGATGGCGGTGGCGAGCTATCACCTGCGGCTGGATTGGCGGCACAGCGGCGCGGCGCTGGCGCGGCTGTTCACCGATTATGAGCCGGGCATCCACTGGCCCCAGGTGCAGATGCAATCAGGCACCACCGGCACCAATATCCCGCGCATTTATAACCCGGTGAAACAGGGATTTGATCAGGACCCGGATGGCGTGTTCATCCGGCGCTGGGTGCCTGAACTGGCGCACTTGCCGATGCCCCACGTACACGAGCCGTGGCTGGCCCCAGACGACAAGGTGATGCGCCCCGCCTACCCTGCGCCGCTGGTTGATCATGAACAGGCGGCGCGCGATGCAAAGGCCGCCATCACCGCCATCCGCCGCGATCCCGCGCACGGGGGCCCGGCCCGCGCCATCGTGGCGAAACACGGCAGCCGCAGGGCCGGCTTGCCAGACACCACCCGCCGCCGCAAAACGGCAGCCGTGAACAACCAGGGCCAACTTGATCTGTGACCACAGAGGGCAACCCGATCACGCCCGCCGGCATGGCGGCCCTGCGCGCCCGTTACGAGCAATTGCTCCATACGGATCGGCCCGCCACCGTGGAGGTGGTGCGCTGGGCCGCTGGCAATGGCGATCGCAGCGAGAACGGCGATTATATCTATGGCCGCAAGAAGCTGCGCGAGATTGACCGGGAACTGGGCCATCTCGCCAAGCGCATGGCGGCCGCCCGCGTGATCGATCCCGCACGACAGACCGAGCGCGATCGCGTGCTGTTTGGTTGCACCGTGGAAATTGCCGATGATGACGACAACCGCCGCACCCTCACCCTGGTGGGCGATGACGAGCAGGATGCGGGCTTGGGCAGGATCGGTTGGAGCGCACCGATCGTGCGCGCCCTGCGCGGGGCAAAGGTGGGGGATGTCCGCCGGGTGATGCTGCCAAGCGGCGACAAAAACTGGGAAGTGCTGGCGATCAGTTGGCCCGCTTGCGGGTAAGCGCCGCGGCCAGCAGCACCAGGCCGAGGAAGCCAAGGCTGGCCCAGAACTGCGGTGCCAGATCGGGGGTGAGCGCCATTGCCGCCAGCACGCCCAGCATGGCCGCAACCGCCAAAAGCCGCCCCCAACGCAGGAAACCGCCGCCGATACCCATCCGGATCGCCGCGACAACAACCAGTGAGTAGACGAACACCATGGTGGCGCCGGACGCATTGACCAGGAACGCAAACACCAGCGACGGCGACAGCACGGAAGCGAACACGCAGGCGAGGCCCACCAACGTGCAGGCGATGATGGAACGAGCCGGTACGCCGCGGCTGTCCACCACCACGCTCCAGCGCGGGGCATCGCCATTGGCCGCCAACGTGAACAGCGCCCGGCTGGCGACATAGATGGAAGAGTTGAGGCAGGACAGCACGGCAACCAGCACCAGCAGGTTCATCATCAGCGCCGTGCCCGGCACGCCAATCACATCCAGCGCGGCAGCAAAGGGTGATTGGCCCGCCACGATGTTGCGCCAGGGCACGATGCAGACGATCAGGCTGATGGCACCGATGTAGAAGACGCTGATGCGCAGGATCAGCGTGCTGGCCATCTTGGCGACCATATCGCCCGAATCCTCGGCTTCGGCGGCGGCCACGGTGACGATCTCGGCCCCAACCAGGGCAAAGATCACCGTGGTGACGCCAGCAATCACCGCGCCCCAGCCCATCGGCGCCAGCCCACCATCGTTGGTGAGATTGGCAACGCCGGTGGACGCCGGTGATCCGAACAGGAACACGCTGCAGATGATGATGAACAGCGCGATGGCCACCACCTTGATGGTGGAGAACCAGAATTCGAACTCGCCGAAACTGCGCGCCGAAAGCAGGTTGGAACCGGCCATCAGCAAGGTGAGCACGGTGCCGATCAGCCACACCGGCAAATCGACCCAAAGCGCAACGATGCCGGCCCCGGCGATTGCCTCGATGCCGATCACCACCGCCCAGAAATACCAATAGAGCCAACCAGCGGTGAAACCGGCCCAGCGGCCCAGCCCAACGCGGGCATATTCGGTGAAAGTGCCAGCATGCGGCACCGCCACTGCCAGCGCCGCGATCACCCGCATCACGATCAGCACGATGGCACCGGCCAGCGCATAGCTGATCACCACGGCCGGCCCGATGCTGGCGATGGCCGCGCTGCTGCCGACGAACAGGCCAGCGCCGATGACACCGCCCAGCGTGATCATGGTGACGTGGCGGCGCTTCAGCGTGCGCGCCAATGCCGGGGTCGTATCCGCTTCGCTCATTCCCGCCCCCGTTTCGCCGGCCTCATTCCCACTCGATGGTGCCGGGTGGCTTTGACGTATAGTCGTAAACCACGCGGTTGATACCCTTCACCTCGTTGACGATTCGGGTGGCGGCGCGGGTGAGGAAGGCGGCTTCGAAGGGATAGACGTCAGCGGTCATGCCATCGACGGACGTTACGGCGCGCAGGCCGCAGACGCGATCATAGGTGCGGCCATCGCCCATCACGCCGACGGTGCGGACGGGCAGCAGCACGGCGAAGGCCTGCCAGATCTCGTCATACAGCCCTGCCTTGCGGATCTCGTCGAGATAGACGGCATCAGCCTTGCGCAGCGTGTCGCAGCTTTCCTTGGTAACTTCGCCGGGGATGCGGATGGCGAGGCCCGGCCCGGGGAACGGGTGCCGGCCAACGAAGGCCGGCGGCAGGCCAAGTTCAACGCCCAGCCGGCGGACTTCATCCTTGAACAGTTCGCGCAGCGGTTCGACCAGCTTCATGTTCATGCGTTCCGGGAGACCGCCAACATTGTGGTGGCTCTTGATCGTAACGCTGGGGCCGCCGGTGAAGGAGACGCTTTCGATCACGTCGGGATAGAGCGTGCCCTGCGCCAGGAAATCGGCGCCGCCGATCTTCTTCGCTTCGGCCTCGAACACCTCGATGAAGGTCTTGCCGATGAACTTGCGCTTGGATTCGGGGTCGGTGACGCCGGCCAGACCCGAGAGGAACATCTCTTCCGCTTCCACGTGCACCAGCGGGATATGATAATGTTCGCGGAACAGGGTGACGACCTGTTCGGCTTCACCCAGCCGCATCAGGCCGTGATCGACGAACACGCAGGTAAGCTGATCGCCGATGGCTTCATGGATCAGCACGGCAGCCACGGCCGAGTCGACGCCGCCCGACAGCCCGCAAATCACCTTGCCTTCACCCACCTGCTCGCGGATTTCGGCGATCTTGGACGCGCGGAAACCGGCCATCGACCAGTTCGGCGTGATGCCGCAGACACCCACGACGAAATTCTTCAGCAGCGCCCCGCCATCGGGGGTATGCACGACTTCCGGGTGGAACTGCACGCCGTACCGCCGGGCTTCGTCATTGGCGATGGCGGCGAACGGCGCGCCGGCGCTCACCGCCACGGCGCGGAAGCCGGGGGGGATCGCCTCGATGCGGTCGCCGTGGCTCATCCACACGGTCGGCCGGTCACCCTTGGCCCACACGCCGGCGAAGAAGGCGCAATCGTCGACGATGTCGATTTCGGCGCGACCGAATTCGCGGTGATCGGAGGCGACAACGGCGCCGCCCAACTGGTAGCAGAGCGACTGTTCACCGTAACAGATGCCAAGCAGCGGCACGTCGGCGGCCAGCACGACATCCGGGATGC
This sequence comes from Sandarakinorhabdus sp., assembly GCF_032115815.1. Classification (GTDB taxonomy): domain Bacteria; phylum Pseudomonadota; class Alphaproteobacteria; order Sphingomonadales; family Sphingomonadaceae; genus Sandarakinorhabdus. The sequence continues at coordinate 5,861 of NZ_JAUMBI010000180.1, read as the reverse complement.
GCGGGCCGTTTTCATCGCTGATATTGGCCGGGCTGCCCGACAGGATGACGCCTTTGGGCTGCATCCTTGTGTAAGCCTCGCCGCCTTTGGCGAAGGGCACGATCTCGCAATAAACGCCCACTTCGCGGATGCGCCGCGCGATGAGCTGCGTCACCTGGCTGCCGAAATCGAGGATGAGGATCGAGTCGTCGGGCGTGTGCATCGCGGGCGCTTAAGGCGTGGCGGCGTTTGGCGCAACCACCAGCGGCAACAGCACCTGCCGCCATGCATCCGGGAGCGGCGCTGGCCGGCGGGTGACGCGATCGACATAGACGTGGACAAAATGGCCTTCCGCCGCTGGGCCATCGTGGCCAGCGGTGAACAGGCCCACTTCCCAGCGCACGCTAGTGTTGCCCAGTTTGGCGATGCGCAGGCCGGCCTCCACCGTTTCGGGAAAGGCGACAGAGCGGCTGTAGCGGCAGCCGGTTTCGACCACCAGGCCGATGGGATTGCCATGGTGAATGTCGAGCAGGCCCTGCTCGATCAGCCAGGCGTTCACCGCCGTATCGAACCAGCTGTAATAGACCACGTTGTTCACGTGGCCGTAGGCATCATTGTCCATCCAGCGGGTGGGGATCAGACGGTGGGCGCGATAATCGGAACGAGCAGTCATGCGGGCGGATGTGCCAGCGATTCGCCCGAAAAGCAAAAAACCCCGACCGTTTCCGGCCAGGGTCTTTTGGTTGGGATGGTGGAGCCTAACGGGATCGAACCGTTGACCTCTACAATGCCATCGTAGCGCTCTCCCAGCTGAGCTAAGGCCCCACATCCCAATGTGGTCGTTGCTGTTTCCAGCAACGCCGGGAGCGGCCGGTTAGGCGATGTTTCGCAGCCTTGCAAGCCCGAAATTCGCCAAGCCGGCTGCTGATCTCAATTTTCGTCGTCCGTGCCTTCCGAGACGACACCCAGATCATCATCATCGCCCAGATCGACATCGGCATCGGCTTCGCCGGCTTCCACGTCGGCGTCTTCGATGTCCAGATCCTCATCCACGGCCACCACGGCGTCTTCCTCGGCCGCCTGCGGCTTGGTGGCTTCAAACGGCGTGGTCTGCTTGGACTTCAGGATCGGTTCCGGCGCCCAGGCAAAGCCGCAGGAAATGCAGGTCACCGGGTCTTCCTTGCCCAGATCATAGAATCGGGTGTTGCATTTCGGGCAGGCACGCTTGGTGCCCCATTCAGCCTTGACCATATCGTCTCCGTGATCGTCCCGGCCGTGTGTCCAGCCGGGCAAACGCAATCGAGCCGGGGCAGCACAGCCATCCCGGAAAGACCGGCGCATTGCCACAGCCGGCAAGCCCTGTCAAAGCGCCGCGTCATGAATCACGCCGCCGGAAAACCCGTCCCGCTCTGCCTTACCGCTTCGGGCCCGCTCATGGGCGATGTGACGGTGCCAGGTGACAAGTCGATCAGTCACCGCTCGCTGATGCTCGGCGCGCTGGCGGTGGGCGAAACCCGCATCACCGGCCTGCTGGAAGGCGAAGATGTGCTGGCAACGGCTGCCGCCATGCGGGCGATGGGTGCCGGCATCGAGCGCTTGGGTGACGGCAGTTGGCGCGTGCACGGCGTTGGTGTCGGTGGCCTGCTGCAACCGGCCACTGCGCTCGACATGGGCAACAGCGGCACCTCCACGCGGCTCCTGATGGGCCTGGTTGCCTCCCACCCGATCACCGCGACATTCATTGGCGACGCCAGCCTGTCGGGCCGGCCGATGGGGCGGGTCATCACGCCGCTATCCCTCATGGGCGCCACCATCGCTGCGACACCTGGACCGGGACGCCAGACCCTGCCCCTCACCCTCACCGGCGCCTGCCCGGCGATCCCGCTGCGTTACACGCTGCCAGTCGCCTCGGCGCAAGTGAAGTCGGCCGTGCTGCTGGCTGGCCTCAACACGCCGGGCGAGACTGTGGTGATCGAACCCATCCCCACCCGCGACCACAGCGAGCGGATGCTGGCTGGGTTCGGCGCCGCCCTATCCGTAGTCCAGACGCCGGAAGGCCGCATCATCACGCTGCGCGGTGAGGCAGAACTGCGGCCCCAGACCATCGTGGTCCCCGGCGATCCGTCATCGGCGGCCTTCCCGATGGTCGCCGCGCTGATCGTGCCGGGCAGCGACATCACCATCCGCAATGTCGGCATCAATCCAACCCGCGCCGGCCTGATCACCGTGTTGCAGGCGATGGGCGGCGACATCCGCCTGTTGAACGAGCGCATCGTCGGCGGCGAACCGGTGGCCGATCTGCATGTCCGCCACAGCGCATTGACCGGCATCGAGGTGCCGCCCGAAGGCGCACCCAGCATGATCGACGAATATCCCATCCTGTTCGTCGCCGCCGCGTTTGCAAAGGGCCGCACGGTGATGCGCGGCCTGGAGGAATTGCGCGTCAAAGAATCGGATCGCATCGCGGTGATGGCGCAGGGGCTGACGGCGTGCGGCATCACAGCCACGGAGCTGGAAGACGGGCTGATCGTGGAAGGCTGCGCTGGCGATCCCGTCCCCGGCGGCGCCACCATCGCGGCCCGGCTCGATCACCGCATCGCGATGAGCTTCGCCGTGCTGGGCCTGAACGCGGCCCGGCCGGTGGTCATTGATGATGCCCGGCCGATCGCAACGAGCTTTCCAACGTTCGTGGCAATGATGGAGCAGCTTGGCTGCAGGCTTCTCCCAACAGCAGATCATTGATGGCGCGGGCAGCACCGCCGCTACCATAAGGCAAGGCTGGTCCCGCCATCGTTGCCCGCAACGCGTAATCGGCCAAAACACGCTGCGCCGCTGCCACGATTACCGCCGGATCACGCCCCACCAGAGCGGCATTGCCGCTGAACAGCCCCTCGCGCCGCTCAGTGGTGTCGCGCAGCACCAGGCAGGGCAGACCGATGGCCGGTGCCTCTTCCTGCACCCCACCCGAGTCGGTCAGCACAAGGCGACACTGCCCCATAAGAGCGACGAACCCGGCATAGGGCAGCGGCGGCAGGAGGTGGACGCTGGCGTGGCCACCCAGAGCGGCACACACCGGGCCTGAAACCGCCGGGCTGGGATGCACCGGCAGGATGATCTCTGCTTCGCCCGCCAATTCGGCCAGCGCGTCCAGCAACCCACCCAGCACGTGACCCTGGTTCTCGCGACGATGGATGGTCGCCAGCACCCACGGCCGTCCGCGCGGGATACCGGCCAAAGGCGCCATCGCCGCCCGTGCCAGCGCCGCATCACCCGCCAGCCGCGCCTGCATCAGCAGCAGCGCATCGATGCCGCTGTTGCCGGTGATGTGCACGCCTTCGCAAACACCTTCAGCCGCCAGCGCCGCCGCTGCCGCCACTGTCGGCGCGAAATGCAACTGCGCCATTTGGGCCACCAGCTTGCGATGCATCTCCTCCGGGTGCGGATCGTGCGTTCCCGTCCGCAAGCCCGCTTCGACATGCGCCAGCCGCGCGCCGGCATAGCGGGCGGCCAGCGCTCCGGCCAAGGTCGAACTTGTATCCCCCTGCACCACCACCCACGCCGGACGCGTATCGCGCACCACCTCTGCCAGTGCCGGCACCAGCTGCCCGACGGCGGCATCCGGCGAGGCCGCCATCACCCCCAGATCATGATCTGCCTGCAAGCCGAAGCCCGCCAGCGCATCATCGAACATGTCGGGATGCTGCCCGGTCGCCACCAGCAACGGGCGATGCCCACGGCTGCGCAGATCAAGCAGTAACGGCGCCAGCTTCACCGCCTCCGGGCGGGTACCCGCGATAAACATCATGGATGGATTCGGGCCGCCAGCAGACATCATTCGCCCCCGCGAAGTGACTGACCCTGAAGCCTATTGTGCGCGAATGAGGTGCGTCTGGCAACTGGTTCGCCAGCGGCCGCCCCGCATCGGGTTCAGAACTTGTCATCCTTCACACGGAACAGCGCTTCCAGCGCCGGGCCGCCTGGTCGGCCCAGCACGCGTTCGGCGATATATTCGCCCACCACCGGGCCATGCTTGAAGCCATGGCCGGAACCGCCACCAGCGATCCAGACATTGTCCCACCCCGGATGGCGCTGGATCATGAAATGTTCGTCCACGCTGTTTTCCAGCTGGCACACCCGCGTTTCAACGATCGGCTGGTCCTTCAACCCCGGGAAGCGGCGGGCGATATAGTCGCGCGACCGGCGCACCTGGAACGGCGTGACGATGCGATCATCATTGTCCGGGTCCATGATGGTGTCGCCGCCAACCGGGCAGACCTTGATGCCCTTGCCGTCAACATTGGGGAAACCATAGTGGCTGGCTTCGGAAAACACCGGCAGGTTCGGGCAGGAATAACGGTCATCACCAGCCGGCGCGCCAAAGAAATAGACCTCGCGGCGCGGCGTCTGCAGTTTCTGTCCCAGCAGATCGGGGAACAGCCGGCCCAGCCACGGCCCGCAGGCAAACACATATTTCGCGCCGCTCACCGTCTCGCCGTCCTGCAGCGCCAGATTGGCCATGGCGCCGCCACCGGCCTGCCCGGGCTGGGCGCGGCCCGATACCAGCTGCACACCCTTCTTCGCCGCCGCTTCCGCCACGGCCAGGCAGGCGCGGTGCGCCCGCACGATCAGGGCGCCCGGCTCATAAAGCCCCACCGTGTTCTCACCTGGCTCCATCTGCGGCCAACGCCGGCGCATGTCGGCCGCCGTCATCAGTTCGTGATCAACCTTCAGCCGGGTGAACACATCGCGCGAGCCGCGCAGGCCGGCATTAAGATCGGTCGCCAGCTGCAGCCGCCCCGCCACTGAAAGCAGCGGCAACCCGAACTCCCGCTCCCGCTCCCGCCACAACTCCATCCCGCGCAGCACCCAACGCGAATAGACCTCGCGATCGCCATAGCCCACCCGGATCTGCCGGGTTTCCCCGCCCGACGTGGCGCGCGCATTGCCCGGCCCATAGGCATCGACCAGCGTGACGCTGTGGCCCATTTCCCGCAGCCGCAGCGCCGTCCAGCCGCCAAACGCGCCAGCACCGATCACCACCACATCCGCCGGCTTTGCCGTGCGCTGCCATTTCAGCGCCGATTGCGCCGCAGCGGACGCCGCCACACCGCTGGCCGCTGCAAGGCCGGCTGCCTTCAGAAATGTGCGACGCTCCATCGTTAACCCCTTTTTACCAACGCCTCACCAGCGCGGCGGCTACCCTTTAGCGGAGCGTAGGTCTGGCCCCCGCCACGGTCAATTGCGCCCACTGGCGCGCCGCAAGCCGGGTTGCTTGCAGCGGTGAGATTTGACACTTTTTCCGCATCTCGCGGGTTTGCCGCCTTGCAGACCGGCGCATGATGATCCGCCTGCTGATGATCCCTGTCGCCCATGGCCGCGAGTGTAGCCCGGCGGCGGTGCTGTAGGACAGGCGGAAAGCAAGGGAGAAGGAGCCTCCGGCGGCCAGGGTCGCAGACCCTGGACCCGTTCGTTCTCAGGACTGCCCCTGCCGCGGCTGTAGGTTACAAAGATTACAGATTCTTCCACATGCGCACGCGCGTCTGGGCAAGATCAATCGTGGAAAGAGCATCCGGGCAACCAGACACCGAGCATAACCCCGCCAGCGACCTGTAGGACAGCGTCCCGATGTGCGCTCTCCAACAAGGGAGGCAAGGGAGCCTCCGGCGGGCAGGGGTGAGCCCTGCACCCGCCTGTTTGGAGCGGCTTGTGGCGTTGGGCGGGCTGAGTCTAACATGCTTTCAGTTAATGGCGGCCAAGCGCGCAAGCCCAAGGGGGAGAGCCATGAAGGGAATTAAGTATACTGTCCCCAGAATTCCTGTTGGCACTGGCGCCTCGATAATTGACGCCTCAGGAAAATCCGTAACTGAGGGATCAACAGGAAT
>NZ_JAUMBI010000179.1:0-19439 GCF_032115815.1 Sandarakinorhabdus sp. | reverse complement strand
CCAGCGCTGATCCTGTCGAACTTATTGATCCTGAACGATTTCCGGTCTTCAGCGCCGGTCGTGGCGGGCGCTACACCTATCATGGTCCCGGGCAGCGGGTGGTCTATGTAATGCTGGATCTGGCAGCGCGCGGCCGTGATGTTCGGCGTTTTGTCGCAGCACTGGAAGGCTGGCTGATCGACACGCTTGCCGATTTCGGGATCGCTGGCCGCATCATCCCGGGCAAAGTGGGCGTCTGGGTGGACACGGCGGACGGGCAAGCGAAGATCGCCGCCATCGGTGTGCGTGTGCAACGCTGGGTAAGTTTTCACGGTTTGTCGCTGAACGTCGCGCCAGATCTCAATGATTTCAATGGGATCATCCCCTGCGGCCTGTCCGAGCCGGTCACCAGTCTGGCGGCGCTGGGGCACGGTGCAACGCTGGCCGACGTCGATCAGTCGCTCGCGCGCCATTTGCCCGCCATGCTTGCACGTCTCGTCGCATGACCCCGGCTTGATGCAACGACCCGCTTGCGCGATTTCACGCGTCTCGCTAATGTCTACCACAGTTGGGGGATTAAGGCCGAGCCGACCCAACTCGTCCTGGGTTCAGGCGTTACCGTCCAAGGAGATTAGAAATGACCATCGTTGAAAAGCTGAAGACTGCCTCGATCATCGCTGGCGCCGCTCTGCTCGTCGTCGCTTGCGGCGAAAAGAAGGCTGAAGAAGCCCCGGCCGCTGAAGCCCCGGCCGCTGAAGCCGCTCCGGAAGCCGCTCCGGCTGCTGACGCCATGGCTCCGGCTGCTGACGCCGCTGCTCCGGCTGCTGACGCCGCTGCTCCGGCCGCTGACGCCGCTGCTCCGGCCGCTGAAGCCGCTCCGGCTGAAGCCAAGTAATTTCGACTTTTCGTCGAATTGCGTTAGGAAGGGCCGTCCCGCTTGGGGCGGCCCTTTTTTCTTGTTTGGGGAAGGAATTACCATGAGCCTTGCACAGATCACGGAACAGATGACCGAGCGCATGGGCGCCGGTGGCCAGTTCAAAAAGTCCGTGAAGTTCGATTTCGGCGCCGATGGCCTGGTGCGCATTGATGATACCGTCTCGCCCGTCGTCGTCAGCAATGAAGACGGCCCCACCGCCTGCAGCATCAAGGTCACGATGGCTGATTTCATGGATATCGCCACGGGCAAGCAGAATGCGCAGATGGCGTTCATGATGGGCAAGCTCAAGATCGAAGGCGACATGTCGGTCGCCTTGTCGCTGGGCAGCATCCTGGGCTGAACCAGCCGTGATGGCTCACCGGGCGTGGGGTTTGCCCGGCCCGGTGGCCTGAGCCTCTTTTTTGAATGGGTAATTGATGCGTTCAATTTTGTGGCTGGCGTTGAGTTCTATTCTGGTGGCGAGCGCCGCCGACGCTGCGCCACCGCGCAAAGGGAAGGGTCCAGTTCGCAAGGCCCCGGCCAAGGCCGCCAGCCGAATGCCGCCCAAGCCGGTGGCACCACTGCCCCCGACAACAGCTGGCATCATGGTGCCCAAATCGGTGGTTCTGGTCAGGGCTACTCCGGCTGAAACGCGCGCTCATGCGGTGTGGACATTGCGCGCCGCACTGAACGTTGCTGCCTTGCAGTGCCAATATTCACCGTTTCTGCGCACCGTCGATAACTACAACCAGATGCTGAAGAAGCACGGCAGTGAGCTGATATCAGCCCAGACGACGATGCTTAGCCATTATGCGCGAACAGTGAAGCGCGGCGGCGCAGCGGCCTTTGATCGCTACAACACACGCAGCTACAACAGTTTTTCGACTCTGGATGCGCAGTATAATTTCTGCTGGGCGGCAGGCCAGGCTGGGCTGGCGCTGCGTGTTGGCGATGTCGGGGCAATGGGGCGGATCGCCGAGGCCATGGTGCCGGAGCTGCGTGCCGCACTGGCCTATGTGCCACCGGCTGCCGGGTTGAATGTGCCGCCGTTGCCACCGCTGCCTGACGTGCAGCTGGATCTGGCCGACCTCACCGAAAACTGACCTTCAGCCATCTGGCTGATTGCTTGCTTAACCCGCGTGTACGCGCGGTCAGCGTCTGCCTGTACTCTTCCCACGCTGATACTGGGCAAAGAAAAAGGGGGAGCGGCTGAGCCGCTCCCCCGATTTCGTTCAGCCTGTTGGCCGCTTACTGCGGCTGGCAGGGGCCCGTCGGGGCCGGCGCCGGAGCACCGCTGAAGGTGATTTCCACGCGACGGTTCTGCGGTTCACGCACACCATCGGCGGTATCAACCAGCGGACGGCCTTCGCCGAACGCTTCGGTGCCCATCGCATCGGCGGGGACGCCCTTGCCGGCCAGATAGGCCTTCACGGCATCAGCGCGACGCTGCGACAGCTTCACGTTGTAGTCGTCCTTGCCCGACTTGTCGGCGTGGCCGGCAAGCGCAACACTGGTCTGGCCAGTGGCGGCGAACTGTTCCGCGGCGCGATCGAGGATCGCAGCGGCTTCAGCCGTGATGGCCGACTTGTCCCAATCGAAGAAGACCAGGAACGGACCCGGCGTCACAGCAGCCGGCGGGCACGGCGGCAGCGGGGCCGGTGCGGGCGGAGGCGGCGGGGGCGGCGGGGGCGGAGGCGGCGGCGGCGGCGGCGGCGCTTCAGCCTCGAAGAAGTTGTAGGTCAGCGTCAGCAGCACGCTGTGGCTGCGGAAGCTGTTGGAGACCGGCAGACCGTTGACGGTGAAGGTGTCAACCGAATTGACGTTCATCCAGCGATACTTCAGGCCGACATCGACATGGTCGCTGATCGGCTTGTAAACGCCAGCCAGGATGTTCCAGGCGAACGACGTGTCAGCATCGTCCTGGAACACCAGGCCGGGGTTGCGCAGGCGCGCAAACTGCTTGACGCGGGCGATACCGGCACCGGCGCCGATGTAGCCACCGAAGTCCTTGTCCTTGCCGCCGAAATCGATGAGGCCGTTCAGCATGAAGGCCAGAGCGCTGGCAGTGCCACCGGCATCCGGGTACTGACGCGTCAGCGGAACGCCGACCGTGTTAACGCCAGCCGCGGTCGTGTGCGGAATCGCCGGCGGCGGGTTCAGCAGGTTCGATTCACGGTTCTTCGAACGCAGATAGTTCAGCGCGAATTCGGCGCGGAAACCACCGAAATCGTAACCGACATTCCCACCGACATCGTAGCCGGGGAAATAGGTGTGCGTGATAGAGTTGTTGACCGTGGTCGCGCCATTGGCGGTGGAAATGTCCAGGCTCTGCTTCTGCAGCAGGTTCACACCCGCTTCCAGCCCAATATACCAAGCCTTGTCCTTCGCAGTGGCCGCGCTCGAAAGCGCGGTGGCCGCGAGGGCGAGGCCGATCGCAAACTTGCGCATCGTCTTCCCCTTTGTGTTGAACCAGTCCTATTCTGGCCTCAAGATTGTCTGTAACGCAGGCGCTTGCGGGGATGCAAGTCTGGATTGGCAGAGATTGTTGCCTCAGCGCAACAGTTCAAAGCGGAAAATGGCGACAGCGCACACTGATTTCAGGAAATTATGCCCTGCTGCTGCAAGGCCGCAAGCAATGCAGCAAGCGTCGCACGGGCTTCGCTGTCCACCGTGCCCCCGCCGCTGGGCATGGCAATGATGGCTGGCGTGGCAGCCAAGAGACTGCGGCCATTGATGGAAAGACCCAAAGTGGGCCACTTGGCTTGCCAGTCGCCCTTGCGGACAAGCATCACCTCTTCGTCATCAACCAGCACGATCTGTCCATCGCGGGGACTTGCGGCCAACCAGCCCGATTCTTGCCAGTACATGAGCGTTCCGGCCGGATAGCCCCAGGCAACCCCTCCCGCACTGGGCACGATATAGCAGGCGCCAGGCTGCGGTGTGGCTGGCGGCACCGTCAGGCTCCGGGATGCGACCACCAGTGCGACGAGCCGATCCAGGGCCAGCACCGCTTCATTGTGGGTGACGTCTTTCTGGGCCTGGCCGGAAGCAATCAGCGGCAGGGCAAGGCGAGGTGTTTCGGGCATGGATCGGCCTCCAGTTCAGGTGATGGGCAAAGTGGCGACAGGGCCCAGCGTGGCACCCACCTGGGCCACATCCAGCCACAGAGGTCCGGCCCGATCAGCCACGGTCCACGACGGTGCATTCACCTCTGCTGCCGCGACGGTTCCCGCCGCGTCGCGCAACGCCACGCGAAACGCCAGCCGGCTTTCGCCGATCGGGACATCGGCCAGATCGGGCCAGCCAAAGCCGGCCCGGCTCTGGGCAATCCAGGCCAGGTGCAGCTGCCCGGCCTGCCGCCGCCACGAAAGATGCACGGGCAACAACGGCCTGATGGCAGCGCCGCCAAGGGTGGCGGCCACCGGCAGGGTGGCTGCATCGCCGGCACCGGTGGCGCGCAGCAACGCGGCCTGGCCTTGCCGTTCCAATGGCAGCGGCACGGCCAGCATGGCACCCTGGTCCAGCAGCACGAATCGTTCGTCGGCCGCATGGGTACCCACCGCCAGATCGGTGCCCCGCCGTCCGCGCAGCAGGCCCGTCAGACGAAAGCGCCGGTTGCCAAGCGCCTCGGCCGTCGCAAACTGGATGATCTCATCCCCCAGCAAGGCGAGATTGGCGCCGGCCAGTACGGCCGATTCGCTGCGGCTTTCCAGCCACATGCTGTCGGCAAGCAATTCCACTTCCACCTGGCCCAAGCGATCCCATCCTGCCGGGATCGCCGCGGGCAAGATCGAAACGGCGCGCCCCATCATCACCGGTGCCGACAGCGGGCCGACCGGCTCATAACTGGCGCCATCATCAAGGCTAAGCGTCACGCCCGCCCGCCGCCAGCCCGCAGAGGCACCGGCACCGGCAATCCACAGCCGGGGGCCGTCCGGCAATTCGCCGGGCAAGGGCGGCAGATCGAGCGCCAGCAAAGTGGTCGGGCCGGCGGCCTGATCGCCGTGCACAAGCGCCCGGCCTGGATCACTGGGCTGCGCCAGCGCGGCTGCCGTACCGACCCGCGCCAGTTCGAGCGTGAGCACAAAATTTTCGAATCGGGTTTCGCGCACCTGCCAGTCCAGATCGTCCAGCCGCAGCACATCGCCGGGATTGATGCCAAGATACCGCCACGGCAACCGCAGGGTGCGCTGTTGCCGGGCCGCCGCCAGCCGCAACAGGCGATCATGGCACAATTGCTTGGCAGCGGCGGCCGACAGCGCCAGGGGCAGGCCATCGCCATCAACGCGCACCCCGGCCCGCAAACGCGCCCGCTGCAGGCCGGGCTGATAATCGCGATCAACGTCGTAATAGCCCAGCTCGATCGCATCCGGCGACGACGCAGCGGCATTGCGGCGATGGCGTTCCTTGGCCTGCTGGCGGCCATCCGCGCGGGCATCGGCGGACCCGCCGGGCGCAATCGCCAGCGCCGGCTGGCCGGGCCCGACCAACGCCCGGCCAGCCGCCAGCACCGCGCCACTGGCCTTAAGCGAGGGCGCCAGCGAATCGGCCAGCGGGGCCGCCGCGCCAAGATAAAGCCCGGCGACCTCGGGAAAATCACCGCTCACCGGCAGGTTCACGCCGGCTCTGGCGGCCAGTTCCGCCAGCGCCGCGCCCAGCGGCACAGGCGCATCATCGGCAATGAGCTCAAACGACAGATTGGGCAGGCGGTTGCCGAATTCGGCGAGCGGCAGATCCTCGAACACCGCATAGGCCAGGCCGCGAAACGCCGGCGCCTCGCCTTCGGCCGCCGCGATCAGCGGATCGGGCGCCTGGCGCTCGGAACCAGTGTGCAGGCGCATCGTCACCGGCTGCAACCACTGGCCACCCGCATCACGCAGCAGTTTGCCATCCGCCCACACCCGGCCGATGGCCACGATCGCCCGCGCCGCCTCGCGCATGCCGGCAAAATCCATCTCCGCCGGCGACAGGCTGAGCGCTTGCCAGCTCAGCCCGCCTTCCAGCAGCATCGGTCGCCCGGCATTGGCGGCACCGGCAAACGCGGCTTCCATCTCGGTCTTCAAGCGCTGGAACTGGTCCGGGCTCAGCGTCGATCCGTCACCAGGCTGGTACACCAGTGCTCCGCTGGGCCGCGCCGCATTGTCCAGCAGCGCCTTGTTCCAGCGCGTCGCCGCATTGTGCACTGCCACCGCGCTCGCCGCCGCACCCAGGCAACCGGCGCCATGATGATCATCGGTCGGGTGGAAGCTGCGGATGTGCAGCAGGCCGCCGTTCGCCCCAACCGGATAGCGCCGCACCGCCGTTCCGGCGCGATAGACATGCGCCGCCGGCCAGCCTTCGCCATCCACCTCTATGCTCACCCGTTCCGGGCGCAGCGCAAACAGCGCCGCCGGCAGGCCATCGGCACCCACCGCCACATCGATATAGGCATTGCCATGCAACAACATGTGCCCGGCCAGGGTTTCGAGCAGGCCCGGCCCCGACGCGCCAAAGCCGCAACTGTGCAGCAGCGCCAGCGCCGAGTGATCGCCCGGCGTGCTCACCACCGGCGCACCGCCGGCGCTCTCGGTGACCATGCGGATAGCGCGCGCCGCCACCGGGTTGGCCAGGAACGCTGCCTGCACTTGGCCGGCATAGCTGCTGCCCTCCTCCACCAGCGGTGTGGCCCAGCTCGGAATGCGCGGTCCTGCGCCAAGCGCAGCAGACTTCGTCCGCAAGAACGGCAATCGCATGACGGATAACCCTTTTGGTTAGAGATTGCGAACAGTCGGCAACCCGGCGCGGCTTGCCAGCAACAGCGCTGTCAGCGCCCACACACAGGCATCGGCCCGATCTGGCGAGGCCCCCGGCCCGGCATAGCGGCCATCGGCGAGCAGCCCGCACAACTGGTCCTCCAGCGCCGGAAACACCCCGGCATGATACACCCGGCCTTCGCCGTACAGCGCGGCCACCGGCTCAGCCCGGGCAACCTTGCCGCGGCTCGCCCGGTCAGCACCGGCAGCGCGGCGTCGACGGATTTCAGGGTCGCCACCACCATCTCGCCGCCTTGGTTCACCTCGGCAATCACCCGATCGGCCTGCCAGCGATCGGCGGCTTTCACCACCGCCCGCGCCCATTGTTCCGGCCGCTGCCCGGTCACGCTGGCATCATCCAGCACATAGGCCTGGCCATCCTCGCCCAGCGCCGCCACCACGATCCCGCAGGTGCCACCCGCGGCCGGCGGATCAACACCCACCACCACCCGTGCTGGCCCCTGCACCATCGCCGCCCGCTGACGCTCGATCAGCGCCCGGGTCCACAAGGCGCCGGCCAGATCGTCGACGATTTCACCCGCCAGTTCCTGGCGGCCGGTCGCCGTGCCGCCAAAGCGCTTCTCCATTCGCGCCAGATAGGTTCGCGGCAGATTGGCTTCGTTATCTGCCGTGTGGCCGCGCGTCAGCACCACGCCAGCTTCGGCAATCAGGGCCTTCAACCACGCCAGTGGCAGCGGCGTCGTGGTGAGCAATATCTGCGGCGCAGCGCCCAGCCGGGTCGCCATGCGCAGGTTCATCACCGTGTCTTCGCCGCCCGGCCAATGGGCAAATTCATCCCCCCAGGCATAATCGAACTGGCCGCCGCGCAGGGTATTGGGCTCCGCCCCCGAATAAAGCCGGGCCTCGCTGCCATTGCCCCACAACAGCCGCTTGGCGCTGGGCTGCCAGGTCAATTGCTCACCCGGCGGCAACCGCGCCAACAAGCCGGATTCGCCTTCCACCATCACGGCGCGGGCCACATCCAGCGTGGGCGCCACCAGCGCAATGCGGCGCGGCCGTGGCCCAGCGGCGCGGGCATGCACCCAGTGCGCGCCGGCATGAGTCTTGCCGAAACCGCGCCCGGCCAGCACCACCCAGATGCCCCAATCGCCGGCGGGCGGGCACTGGGCCGGGCGCAGGCTGCCTTCACCCAGCAACTCTTCCAGCAGCCTGTCCTCACCATGACGCCGCAGAAACCGGCGGCGACGATCCATCGACAACAATCGAAACAGCTCGATCAGGGGAAGGCCATCGCCCGCATCCGCCATCGCGCAATACTCCGGCTGCGCCGGCTGCAACCGGACTCAAGTCGGGGAAAGTGGGTCAGCCGGGCGAACCGGCGGGGCTCACTTGCCGGCGTCGGTCAGGCCAGCGAGCGCCCGCAGTTCGGCGCGCAGCCGCGCGGCGGCGGCGCCGTCGTGCGGTCGGACGGCGCCCTTGTGCGTTACCGGCTTGTCGCGCCGCGCCACGATGGCCAGGGCCAGCCTGGTATCGATCATGCCCGATCCCACGGTCGTTCTGCGCGCGGGCTTGCCCGTTTCATCGGGCGTTTCGGTCGTGTCGCTCAACAATGCCGCCAGCACCCGGCTTTCCACCCGTTCCCAGGCGTAATTCACCGCGGCCAGCCATTCGGCGGCAAAGGCCGGATCGGCATCGCGGTGACGGAACAGCACGAACAGCGGCAGGCCCAGTTCATCAGCGGCCACGGCCGGATCGCCATGCCGGGCCAGCAATTCCAGAAAGGCCATGCGATCCTTGCGGCTGCCCACCAGCCGCCGCGCTTCGCGAGAGCCCGGGCGATGGCGGTGCCGTTCCAGCGAACGGTCGCGCGGCTTGCGGGCCGGTGCGGCCGTTTCAACCACAGCAGACATGTCACCAGCCATCGCCGGCGCGGCAAGCGCATCAAGCATGCAGGAAGCTCCTGGAAGGCGGCGGCTTCAGCTCTGTTCAGGCCGATTCCGCACGCATGCCGTATTGATAACCAAAAGTGTTACGCTTGTCAATGAATAAAGTGCCTATTTGGTTATTTTATCCAGCGTCGCCACCACCTCCGCCGCAAAGCGCGGCATCGCGAAAGGCGCGGCCGGCAGATCGAAGCCGCGCCGGATCACGATGATGTTCCGGCCCGGCACAATCACCGCAAACTGCCCGCGATTGCCGTTCATCGCATAGGTGCCAACGGGCAGCGCCGGCACGGCATCATGCGCGCCCAGCCCGCCCCACCGCCAGAAGCCGGCGCCATAGCCTTCCGAGCGGCCTTGCGGCTGCGTCATCGCCGGGGCTTCTACAAACGCCGACCAATCGGACGGCAGCAGCTGCTGGCCGCCCGGCCCAAGCCCTGATTTGCCGCCATTCTGATACACCAACGCCAGCCGGGCCAGATCGCGCGCCGTCATCCACACCTGGCTCGACAGCACGAAATCGCCCTGCCAGTCGGTTTCTGGCGTGGTTCGGGTCATGCCCAGCGGCCACAGCAGTTCGGTGAACGGGAAGGCCAGCGCCGCGTGGCGGCCACCATCCTTCGCCAGCGTGCGAGAAAGGGCCATCCCGGCCAGCATGATGTCGTTGTTGCTGTAATTGAAGTGGCTGCCCGGTGCATACTCCAGCGGCATCGTTGCCGCCGTCTGCGCCACCAGCGCGCCGCCCACATACACCTCGTCCGTGCGGTTGCCCGGCCCCGCCGTCCACAAGCCACTGTTCATGCGCAGCAGCTGGTTCCAGCTGATGACGGCGCGCGGATCGCCGGCACCCTGCCACTGCGGCACCGGCGCCGGCTGGTTCACGTCCACCAGCCCCTTCTGCACCGCCCGGCCCACCAGCGTGGCGGTCAGCGATTTGGCGACGCTCCACGTGCGCTGCGGCGTGTGCATTGTCCAATCGGCGCGATAGCGTTCGGCGATGATCTTGCCGTCCTTCAGCACGATCACCGCCGTGGTGCGATCACTGGCAAAGGCGGTGGCGACCACTTCATCCAGCGCAGCGCGGGCTTTGCGCTTCTTCAATGGCTGCACAGCGCCAGCATCGCCCAGCGGCCAGGCCATGGCATCGGTCGCCGTCAGATCAGGTGCTGTCAGGCCCGGCACCAGCCTAGGCAACGCGGATGCGGCCTCCGGCCCGCCGCCCGGCGGCAACTGCGCGCAGCCCAGCAAAGGCCGCCACACCGCAATGCGCGGCGGCATGTTGTCGGCAAATTTAACCGATACGGTTCGCGTTGCTTCGTCCATCGCGGCGGGCAATGTGATCACGCTGTCCTGATACTCGCGGTAGATACCGGTCAGATCATCGCGGGTGATGCTGGCGACATCCTGTCCGGCATTCCAGCGCCCGGAACAGAGGAAGGCGGCCTTGTAGCCGGCCGCCAACGCCAATTTGTGGGGATCTTCGGCTGCTGCGGCGGGTGCCGCCAGCAATGCCGCCGCGATCAGAGCCTGCTTCATGCCATCAGGCTCCCCCAAACGCCGGCCATCAGCATGCCGGCGCGCATGTCGCCCACGGTGGTGCCGGCCATCTTGTTCATGACGTAAGACATGCACAGCCGCGCATCCATGTCGCACACCACGAGGCTGCCGCCATAACCGCCCCAGAACACAGTGTTGGGGTTGGGCATCGGCCGCGTTGGCCCGGCCATGCCATAGCCCATGCCATAGCGCACCGGCATGTTCAGCACCTGATCATGCCCTTCAATCTGCAGTTCCAGCGCCTTCCTCACACCCGCTTCGCTCAGCAGTCGCTTGCCGCCGGCAACACCGCCATTGGCCATCAGCGTCTGCACCGCCGCGACCGAGCGCGCGTTGCCATGGCCACCCGCCGCCGGAATCTCTGCCGCCCGCCACGCCCGCGTGCGGGTTTCGAGCGGGTTGATCGGCGGGTTGGTCGCCATGTTCTTGGCCAGCGCCGATTGCGGCCCATCGCTGATGCTGGCGCCCTGCGGCGGCGGCACCAGATCGGCCACCCGGCCATCATGTGCCGCATCCAGCCCGATGTGGAAATCGGCCCCCAGCGGCCCGGCGAGTTGTTCGGCAAACACCGTGCCCAGCGACTTGCCGGTGATGCGCCGCACCACTTCACCCACCAGATAGCCTTGCGTCACTGCGTGATAACCCGGCGCGGTGCCCGGCTCCCAGAACGGCGCCTGCGCGGCCAGCCGGCTGGTCACCAGATCCCAATCATAAAGATCGGCCGGCTGCATCGGCTCGTGAAAGCCCGACAGGCCGGCGGCGTGGCTCATCAGATGCGCCACGGTCACATCCTGTTTGCCGGCCGCGGCGAACTCCGGCCAATAATGCGCCACCTTCTCTTCGAACTTCAGCGCGCCTTGGTCCGCCAGCCACAGCGCGGTCAGCGCCGTCATCGTCTTGGTGGTGGAATAGACGTTGACGATGGTGTCCTTTTCCCAGGGCCGCGTCTGTTCGGCATCGGCCCAGCCGCCCCAGAGATCGATCACCGGCTCGCCATCAATCGTGGCGGCAAAACTGGCGCCCAGATCGTCACCGCGCGCCAGGGCCGCGGCAAAGGCGCCGCGCACGGCTTCGAATTTCGGATGCACAAAACCCTGCACGTCACTCATGTTACCATCTCCTCGGGGAGGGGCGATGGCCCCACCAGTTCACGATATCGTTTCAGCGCATATCGGTCTGTCATGCCAGCGACGAAATCGCCAACATGGCGCGCACGGGCCGGTTCTTCGGCCGGGCAGGTCGCGGCCCAATCGCCCGGCAGCTGCGCCGGATCGGCGTGCAGCGCGGCAAACAGCCCTTCCACCACCGCTTCAGAAGGATCGCGCAGCCGGGCCACCGCCGGCGCGCGGTACATATGTTCGCGCAAGAAGGCCTTCAGCGCCCGCACCTCGGCCGACAGTCCTTCCGACAGGCCGGCAATCGTGTGGCCGGCGCTGCGAATATCTTCGACGCTGCGCGCATCAATGTCCGCCAGCCGGGCGCGCGTGGTGGCGATCAGATCCGTCACCATCCGCCCCATCTGTTCGCGCACAAGCTCGGGCACCAGCCGCCGTCGCGCCGAAATGCCGGGCCAGCGCCGCGTCACCGCCGCCCAGCAATCGGCGACGAATGGCACGGCGGTTATCACGTCCTCGATCCCGAACAGGCCGGCGCGAATGCCATCATCCAGATCATGATTGTCGTAAGCGATATCGTCGGCAATGGCGGCAATCTGCGCCTCCAGCCCGGCATGGCTGGTCAGATCCAGCGGCCAGGCCGCATCGACACCGGCCAGCGCCCAGCCGGGTTCGTAAATCGGCCCGTTGTGCTTGGCGAGGCCCTCCAGCGTTTCCCATGTCAGGTTCAGGCCATCGAAACCGGGGTGGCGGCATTCCAGTTTCGTCACGATCCGCAGCGCGTGGCCATTGTGATCAAAACCACCCCACGGCGCCATAACCCGTTCCAGCGCATCCTCGCCGCTATGGCCGAACGGCGGGTGGCCCAGATCATGCGCCAGCGCCAGCGCTTCGGTCAGATCCTCGTCCACACCCAGCGCGCGGGCCAGGCTGCGGGCGATCTGCGCCACTTCCAGGCTGTGGGTCAGGCGAACGCGGAAATGATCCCCATCGGGGGCGACAAATACCTGCGTCTTGTATCGCAGCCGCCGAAACGCGCCGGCATGGATGATGCGGTCGCGATCGCGCGCAAACGGGCTGCGCGTGGCCGAAGCCGCCTCTGGATAGAGCCGCCCGCGCGACGCCTGCCAGTGCGTGGCAAAGGGGGCGAGGGTCAAAGCCTCACCCTCACTTCACCGTCCCGGCCGCCTTCAGCGCATCCACCTTGCCCGAATCGTACCCCAGTTCGGCCAGGATCGCGTCGGTATCGGCCGTCTTGGTCATGCGCGGCGCATCGCTCACGGTGGCGGAATAGCGCGGGGCCGGGGCCGGCTGCATCACGCCGTCGGCTTCCACGAAGGTGCCGCGCGCCGCGTTGTGCGGGTGGTGCGGTGCCTCGCTCATGCTCAGCACGGGCGCGAAGCACACATCGGTCATCTCCATGTCCGCACACCAGTCATCGCGCGTGCGCGTCTTGAACAGCGCAGTCAGCCGCTCCTTCAGCGCCGGCCACTGCGCCGAATTCATCTGGGCGGCGAAATCGGCATCGTCCTTCAGCCCGGTCTTTTCCAGCAGCAGCGCATAGAATTGCGGCTCCAGGCTGCCGATGCTGATCCACTTGCCGTCGGCGCATTCATAGGTGTCATACATGTGGGCGCCGGTATCGAGCAGGTTCACCCCGCGCTCGTCCTTCCAGATGCCATTGGCGCGGAAGCCCCAGATCATCGCCATCAGTGCAGCGGCCCCATCGGTCATGGCGCAATCGATCACCTGGCCCTGGCCGGTGGTCTTGGCGTGCAGCAGTGCACTCACCATGCCGAACGCCAGCATCATGCCGCCGCCGCCGAAATCGCCGACCATGTTGATTGGCGGCGTTGGCTTCTCGCCCGCCCGGCCATAGGCATGCAGGGCGCCGGCCAGCGCGATATAGTTGATGTCGTGGCCCGCCGCATTGGCATAAGGCCCGAACTGGCCCCAGCCCGTCATCCGGCCATAGACCAACTTCGGATTGACCGCATGGCACTCCGCCGGGCCCAGCCCCAGCCGCTCGGTCACGCCCGGCCGAAACCCTTCGAACAACGCATCGGCGCTCTTCACCAGATCAAGCACCAGCGCCTTGCCTTCGGCACTCTTCAGATCCACCCCGATCACCCGCCGGCCGCGCAGCAGCGGATCACGCGCATCAATCCGCGCGCCGGGCCGATCCACCCGGATCACCTCTGCGCCATGATCGGCCAGCATCATGCCGGCAAACGGCCCCGGGCCGATCCCGGCCAGTTCGATGATCCTGATTCCCTGCAGCGGCCCAGCCATATTCATCACTCCCCAAGCGGTTATGCCCCACCCGTGCCACGGCGGGCGGCGAAGGCCAAGCTGTTGGCGATGGGAGGACGCTGGCACAGGGCCGGCGCCCGGCATGAGGCTTGCCGCCCACAACAGGCCATGCGAAACAACATGACGAATTGGTAATGTGGTGCGCTGATGCCTTGGTTGATGTGGATGGCAATGCTGCTGTGGCCGGCTGTGGCCGCTGCGCAGGCGCCGCCCCCCGAACTGGTGGTGAATGCGGATGCGCCGGTGTCGGTCTGGATCAACGGTCTTGACGTTTCGCTGGCGGTCAGCACGGCCACGATTGATCATGTCACCTTGAACGACACGGTGGCACAGCGGTTGGGGTTGAGCGCGGCGCCGCCCGACAACAAGGGCGACCTGTTCATTGGCGGCGTTGTTGCCCTGCAGGGGCGGCACGGCAGCGCCTGGCTGGCCCATGCCCAGCGTCTTCAGCGCCAGCAGCTGTACTGGTTTCCGGGGCTGTCGTCCCTGCCGCTGGCCGGCACGATCGGGCCCTTTTCGCTGCCGCACGAACGGATTCGCATATCGTGGCAATCGGCGGCTGATGCACAAACGTCCGCGCCACCATCCCTGGCTCTGCAGCTGGTGGGCGATATCGATCACGCGGCCTATGGCGTGGGGCTGATGGAAGGCCGGCTGCTGCTGATCGGCGTGGATGTGCGCACCCGGCGAGCATTGCCGCTGGTATCAGCGGCATCCGGGGCCGATCTGGCCGAATTGCTGGGCGGCAGGCTGGTGGGCGAGCCATGGCAGGAAGAGATTGTGCTGGGCGTGAAGCGCCCGGTGCGACGGCTGGAACTGGATGAGCCACTGGAGATCGGCCCCATCCAGATCCGCGCCGTGGCCGTGCGCCAGGGCGGCCCGCGCGATGGCACGGCCCGGCTGGCACCGGGGCAGATCATCCCGTTCGATGCCGAGGAAGATCCCGGCATCGCGCAGGTGCGCGGCCGCATCGTGCGCAAGCGCGGGGTGGCGCGCTATATCGTGCTGACACGTGCTCAGCTCGAAGCCTATGGCTGTTCAAGCCTGCTGATCGACAAACCGGCGCGACTTTGGGAACTGGCATGCACGGCACCCGCCGCACCGCCGCCCCCAACGCAGGCGCTGCCATCGTCGCCTGTGCCAACCACACCGGTTGCGGAACTGGTGAGCGATGTGTTGCCGCCGACCGCGCCGCTGGAACTGGCGCTGGATGCGCCGCTGCCGGTGGCGATCGACGGGCAGGCGTTCGCCCTGCAGCTGGGCGATGGCGGCCTTGCCGGCCTGCTGCTCAACCGCAACGCGGCAGACAGGGTGGCGTGGCGGCGTCTCGCACCGCTGGGCCAAGCGGACGATCTGGAACGCTGGCTGCAGCAACAGGCTGGCCCCGGCGGCGGTGTGGCCAGCCTTCCTGTGCTGCCCCCCCGCGTGGCTGGCAGCCGTGACCAGAAGGTTGCATCGGGCGTCACGTTGACATCGCTTGATGTTCATCTGGCGCTGGGCGGCCGCAATGGCCGGATCGACGCCACCTGGCTCACGCGGCAGCTTCCGTTGGGTTCAGCCGTGCTGAACGAACAGGCCCGCGACGGCACCATTGCCCTGGCGGCCCTGCCCGTTCCCCGGCTGCGCTTGCGGCTGGCCACGCCGCCCCCGGCCGGCACGGGCGGCGTGCTGGCCTTGCCGATTGCCGATCGGTCGCACGACCAGTCGGTGATGGGGGTGGCGACACTGCCCGGGTTCGACCCGCTGTTTGTGGGGCTGGACCTGGGAACGGAACAGGCTGAACCGATCGTGTCGATGGCGCTGGGCCACGATCTGATGCGCCTGCATGGCGGCGTGTATGATGGCCCGGCCTGGCGCCGGCGAATGGCCGATCATCGCCAACGCAGGCTGCAGCGCCTGCAATTGGCAACGCCGCTGGTGATCGGGCCACTGCGCTTTGATGCCGTGCAGGTGGAAATGGTGCCGCTGCTGCCCGACTATCTGCGCACGATCAGCGGCCGGAGAGACCCGGGCGGCTGGCCGGCGAACAGGCCGTGGCCCGATTTCAAGGGCGTCGCCGGCCTGGAACGCGAACTGCGCCTCACGCGGACGCAGTTGCGCGCCGCCGGCTGCCATGCACTGACAGTGGACAAGCCGGCGCGATCCTGGACGCTGGACTGTTCCGGCGGCAAAGGCAGTTGAGCGCTAAGACCATGTCACTGCCTGCGCAGCGGGGCTGAGTTCAACCCGGCTGCACGCGCGGCACGAACGGGAAGGTCTGCCGCTCCACGATCTCGCTCACGGCGCGGTGGGCTTCCTCAAACGCCGCATCGGTGTGCGGGCTGGCGGCGGCATCGGCGTTGGCAATGGCGACCAGGCCATGGGGCTGGCGGCCGATCACGCACGGGCGCGTCGGGCTTTGGGCATAGACCCATTCCACCGGATCGGTGAGGCTGTTGTAGGTATAGCTGTAGCCATGCGGCCAGCGGTTGACGGTGATGGCGGCGATGTCGCGCGCCGGATCAAATCCGCCGGGGCCGAGCAGGCGCAACAACTGCTGGCGGGTTTCACGCTCGAATGTTTCGAAACTGGTGGCAAGCAGACGGGCGCGGCCCACCTTGTGCTGATCGCGGCGCGGCAGGCCGGGTTCGGCCGGAAATTGCGTCAGGTGCAGCGCGATCGGTTCGTCCGGGCCTTGCGCGTGGGTCACGCCGCCCAGACTGGCCGCTTCGGTGAGCGCCACCGTGTCGTGGAACATGGTTGGGCAATAGAAATTGGACACACCGAGCTTGTGGAAGGCGCGCCAGTTGCGCAGCACGACATTGGTATAGACCAGCGGCCCCTTGGTGCCATAGCGCAGCGCCTCTTTCTGGGCGGCGGGCAGCTCCGGCATGATGTGCGGAATCACCTCGTTCCAGCAGGCGAGCAGCACCGCCTTGGCACGCACCGATTGCAGTTTGCCATCCTTCCCATAGCGCACCGTCGCGCTGCTGGCGCTCGCCGCATCGCCATCGTGGCTGACGTTGAGAACGAGGCTGGACAGCCGGATGCGCACCGGGTTGGCCGGCCTGTCGAGCGCAGCATAATCGATGCGGGCGGTCGCCATGTCTTCCTGCGTGCGCGCCGGCGTCGCCCCAGGCACCAGTGCCGCCACCAGCAGCCGGGCCAGTGTGGCATTGCCATCGGGGAAATGGATGGATTCCTTGCCCTCGCGCTGGCGGCCGTGGTGGCCGCCGTGCAGATCGGCAAACAGGCCATCGGGCACCTCGCCCAGGCCAAGGCCGGAAAAGCCCGGATAGCCTTGCACCCAGCCGAACAGCGCCGGCGTGGCATCGGCGCCGACACAGAAGCTGGCGCGGCCCATGGTCATGAAGAACCACATCGCTTGGGCATCGAGGCCGACCGTCTTGGTGTAATAGTCCTGCAGCGATGTGCCGGCGAGGAAGGCCTTCTTCGCCGTCACGTCCATGCCGGCCAGATAATCCGGCTGATCGGGGGCGAGCAGCCGCACCATGTCGGCCCGGGCCTTGGGTGAAAGCGGCGTCTTGGCGAGGAACTCCGCGCCGAACCTTGGCCCGCGCATGCCGCGCTGGGCCGGATCGGCCACCACCAGTTGATCCTTGCCCCAGCCTTCCTTCTCGAAGAAATAGCCGCGCCGCAGGCCCAGCCCGGCATAAAGCCGGCTGTTGGCGTCGTTGGTCCGCTTGTAGCGCTCCAGATCGATGCCGAGATCATCAAGGATCGAACGCGCCCATTTGTTGTAACGCTCCGGCGATTCGATGTTGAGCGTGCCGCCGTTGATGACGATGGATTTGCCATCCACCACATATTCGTTGCGCTTGGCGTGGCCGCCGAAATCATCATGATTATCAAGGATCAGGATGCGGGCCTGTGGCCCCACCGCCTTGCGATAGAAATGCGCCGCCGCCAGCCCGCTAAGCCCGCCGCCAACGATCACCAGATCATAGGTCTCACCCGTATCCTGCGCGTCGCCGGGTTTCTGGCCATCGCGCAACGCATGCGCCATTTCGAACGAGCCGGGATGGCTGCCGCGCATCCCGGTGCGGGACGGGGGGTAAGTCTCGTCTTGCGGGATCATGCCCCCGGCTCGCGCTGCGCCCAGTGCCGGCACCCCAGCCCCGAGCGCGCCGACCGCCACCGCGACTCCGTTCACGAAATCGCGGCGGCTGAT
The DNA here is from genome assembly GCF_032115815.1 of Sandarakinorhabdus sp. Taxonomy (GTDB): domain Bacteria; phylum Pseudomonadota; class Alphaproteobacteria; order Sphingomonadales; family Sphingomonadaceae; genus Sandarakinorhabdus. Next base: position 1,695 of record NZ_JAUMBI010000179.1, on the reverse strand, counting down.
GCGGGCGTTCATGCCCAGTGCGTCATCATCCAGCATCGGCCAGCCCCCGCCGTTTTGCATCCACCGTCGTTACTTCCGCCGCACCCACTTCAGATCATATTCGGTGGTCCAGGTCGTGCCGCCATCCTCGGTGCCCACCGAAAGTTCGCGGATGGTGCCGTCCGGGTTGGCAAACAGCGTCCAGTGACGCAGCCGCACCTTGCCGTTCGGCAAGGGCCGTTCGGTGACATAACGCATCTCGCCGGGCTTGATCAGGCTGCCGCGGAAACTGGTGGTCGCCCCGGTATCCGTCGCCCAGTAATAGCCCCAGTTCTTCAGCAGCGGCGAATAGTTGAACAGGCCAACGCCATTGCCGCCGCGGGCCGCGTCGGGCACCGTCCAGCGTTCCTCGATCACACAATCGTTCAGGATCAGCTTCATGGAGACTTCGGCGGTCTTCTTGTCGCCGGCGAACACATCCCATTCGCCCACGGTGAAATCCTGTTGGCGAAACAGGCTGTCGGCCCGGCAGGTTTCTGTGGGTTTGGCTGCCGGCGGCGCTGCCGGGGTCTGGGCGGCGACCGGCACGGCGGCAGCCAGCATGACGGCGATCAACGGGATGGTCTGGCGCATCGGCCTCTCCTTGCACTGCGATGGCGGGATGCTAGCCTGTGTGCAGGGCCTTGTCTCGCTCGTCGGATAACGGAGGGGCAGAGCCGGCAGGGGGAACCAGGTGATGAGCGATTGGTCTGATCGGACGTTGGGGATGAACCGGCCGATTGCACGGCGGGATTTCATCAGCGGTGTGGCGGTTGGTGTCGCGGCGTCTGGCCTGTCCTTGCCGGCTTGGGCAGCAGAAGGCTCTGCCGATTATCCCCCATTGAAGACCGGCCTGCGCGGGCAATATCCAGGCAGTTTCGAAACCGCGCACATGGCCCGCGATGGCAGCTTTGGCGGTGCCATTGCCGCCGATGACAGCGGCGAACATTATGATCTGGTTATCGTGGGCGGCGGCATTTCCGGACTGTCAGCGGCCCATTTCTACCGGCAGGCGCTGGGCGACGATCGCAAGATCCTGATCCTTGATAATCACGACGATTTCGGCGGCCACGCCAAGCGCAACGAGTTCCGCCACGAAGGGCGCACCATCCTTGCCTATGGCGGCACGATGAGCATTGAATCGCCCTTCCCCTACAGCTTCACGTCGAAAAAGCTGCTGGCCGATCTGGGTGTCGATCTCGCCAGTTATGAACGGTTCGAAACCAAGGCCTATGCCGGGCTGGGCAATGCCACCTTCTTCGACCGCCAGCATTTCCTGAGCGACCGTCTGGTCACCGGCACCGGCAAGAAGCCGTGGCCGCAGTTCTTTGCCGAAGCGCCGCTCTCGCCCGCCGTCCGCGCCGACCTGACCCGCCTTCACACCGAGGTGAAGGACTATCTGCCTGGCCTCGATCCCGACGCCAAGGCGGCGGCGCTGAAGGCCATGAGCTACCAGGATTTCCTGCTCAAACATGCCGGGATGCTGCCCGAAAGCCTGCCCTTCTTCACCGGCCAGGGCTATCGCAACAACAAGCGGGTGGACACGTTGCCGGCCTGGGAAGCCGCCTTGAGCAAGCGCGCGCCGGGCTTTGCCGGCATGACCCTGCCCGGCCAGATTCACGCCGAAGCCCAGCATTTCCACTGGCCCGATGGCAATGCATCGGTGGCGCGACTGCT
>NZ_JAUMBI010000178.1:0-4163 GCF_032115815.1 Sandarakinorhabdus sp. | reverse complement strand
CGCCAGACGCTGGACAAGGTGCTGCCCGGCATCGGCATGACCTGGCGCGTCGCCGGCGATGTCACGCTCTATGGCGGTGTCCATCGCGGCTTCGCCCCGCCGCGGGTGGAGGATATCATCACGCCCGTTGGCGGTTCGGTCGATCTGGATGCCGAACTCAGCTGGAACTGGGAAGCCGGCGTGCGCGGCAGCATCGTGAAGGGGATCAAGGGCGATGCCACCTTCTTCGTGATGGATTTCGCCAACCAGATCATCCCCCAATCCGTGGCCGGCGGCATTGGCGCCACGCTCACCTCCGCCGGGCGCACGCTGCACCGGGGCGGGGAGTTGTCGCTCACCCTGTCATCACGCGATGCCGGCTGGACCGATGCGGAAACCGACGTGTTTGCCCGCCTGGCCAGCACCTGGGTGGCGACCGCGCGCTACAGCAGCACCCGTATCGCCAATGTGCCCTGTTTCGATGGTGCCACCGCCGGCACGCTGGTTGCAACTGGCACCGGTGCGGTGCCGTGCGGTGTGGCCCGCGACGTGAAGGGCAATCGCCTGCCTTATGCGCCGGAATGGCTGATTTCGGGCGCCGTGGGCGTTGAACACAAGGGCTTCACCGGCCAGGTGGAAGTGGTGGGCCAATCCAGCATGTTTGCCGATGATGTGAACCTGGTGGCCGTCACGCCCGATGGCCAGCGCGGCCGCATCGGTGGCTGGGCGCAGGTGAATGTCGCGTTGTCCTACGGCCCGCCGCAAGGCAAATGGGAAGTGTTCGTGGCGGCGCGCAACCTGTTCGACCGGCTGTACGTGATCGATCGCGCCCGCGGCGTGCTGCCGGGCCAGCCGCTGATGGTGCAGGGCGGCATCACCGTCCGTTACTGATCGGCCCCGGAAACGAAAAGGGGCGGCGGTGCCGGTGTGGCACCGCCGCCCCTTTTCTGTTGGCGGAAGGATCAGGCCTCCGTGGCCGGCGCCGGCAGCGCCTTGGTGGCTTTCTTTGCCTTCAGCTTCTTGATCGCCGGCACGATCTCGAACGACAGATCCTCGTCCTTCACGTGCACGCGCACTTCTCCGCCGTTCACCAGCTTGCCGAACAACAGTTCCTCGGCCAGCGGCTGCTTGATCTTCTCCTGGATGAGCCGGCCCATCGGGCGCGCGCCATAAAGGCGATCATAGCCGCGGGCGATCAGCCAGGCCTTGGCCTCCTCGGTGAGGGAGATGTGTACGTCGCGATCGGCCAGCTGCATTTCCAGCTGCAGCACGAACTTGTCGATCACCATGGCGACCACGGCCGGCGGCAGGTAGCCGAACGGCACGGTGGCATCCAGCCGGTTGCGGAATTCCGGCGAGAACATCTTCTTGATGGCTTCCTCGTCCTCACCGATGCGGGTGGTGGCGCCGAAACCGATGCCTTCACGCGCCATGTCGGCAGCGCCGGCATTGGTGGTCATGATCAGGATGATGTTGCGGAAATCCACCGTCTTGCCGTGATGATCGGTCAATTTGCCGTTGTCCATCACCTGCAACAGGATGTTGAACAGATCCGGGTGGGCCTTTTCGATTTCGTCGAGCAGCAGCACCGAATGCGGCTGCTGATCCACGGCATCGGTGAGCAGACCGCCCTGATCGAAACCGACATAGCCGGGAGGCGCGCCGATCAGCCGGCTGACCGAGTGGCGTTCCATATATTCCGACATGTCGAAGCGGGTGAGCGGGATGCCCAGGATCGCCGCCAATTGCTTGGCCACTTCCGTCTTGCCCACCCCGGTGGGGCCGGAGAACAGGTAGGAACCGATCGGCTTGTTGGGTTCACGCAGGCCCGCCCGCGCCAGCTTGATGGCGCTGGCCAGTTTCTCGATGGCGGCATCCTGGCCGAACACCACGCGCTTCAGATCGGCATCCAGCGTTTGCAGCTGGGTCTTGTCGTCGGTGGAAACGCTCTTCGGCGGAATGCGCGCCATGGTGGCGATCACCGCTTCCACTTCCTTCACGCCAATCGTCTTCTTGCGCTTGGATTCGGGCAGCAGCATCTGCGACGCGCCGGTTTCGTCGATCACGTCGATCGCCTTGTCGGGCAGCTTGCGATCGTTGATGTAGCGCGCCGAAAGCTCCACCGCGGCCTTGATGGCATCGGCGGTGTATTTCAGCTTGTGATGCTCTTCATACGAAGGCCGCAGCCCCATCAGGATCTTGATGCTGTCCTCGATGCTCGGCTCGTTCACGTCGATCTTCTGGAAGCGGCGCAGCAGGGCGCGGTCCTTCTCGAAGTGGTTGCGGAACTCCTTGTAGGTGGTCGAACCGATGCAGCGGATCGCGCCTGACGACAGCGCCGGCTTCAGCAGGTTCGATGCATCCATCGCGCCGCCGCTGGTCGCGCCAGCACCGATCACCGTGTGGATTTCATCGATGAACAGCACGGCGTGCGGCAGCTTTTCCAGCTCGTTCACGACATTCTTCAGCCGCTCCTCGAAATCACCGCGATAGCGCGTGCCGGCAAGCAGCGCGCCCATGTCGAGGCTGTAGATCACGGCAGGCAGCAGCACATCGGGCACCTGGCCTTCGACGATCTTGCGGGCGAGGCCTTCGGCAATCGCGGTCTTGCCGACGCCCGGATCACCCACATAAAGCGGGTTGTTCTTGGACCGGCGGCACAGGATCTGGATGGTGCGGTCCACCTCGGCATGGCGGCCGATCAGCGGATCGACCTTGCCGATCTTGGCCTTCTCGTTGAGGTTGACGGTGAACTGCTTGAGGGCGCTTTCGCCGCCCTTTTTGTCGCTCTTTTCCGCCTTGGCCGGCTTTTCTTCCGGCTCTTCCCGATCAGCCGAGCCCTTGGGCGGCTTGGCTTCGGACTGGCCGGACTTGGCAATGCCGTGGCTGATGAACGAAACCGCATCCAGCCGCGTCATGTCCTGCTGCTGCAGGAAGAACACCGCGTGGCTTTCGCGTTCGGAGAATAGCGCGACCAGCACATTGGCGCCGGTCACTTCCTCGCGGCCCGATGACTGCACATGCAGGATGGCGCGCTGCACCACGCGCTGGAAACCGGCGGTGGGCGACGGATCAACACTGGCATCGGCCTTCAGCGCCTGCAGTTCGGTATCGAGATAACGGATCAACTGGCCCTGCAGTTCTTCCAGATCGACATTGCAGGCCTTCATCACCTGGGCGGCGTGGGTATCGGTGGTCAGCGCCAGCAGCAAATGCTCCAGCGTGGCATATTCGTGGGTGCGGCGCGCGGCTTCGGCCAGCGCGTTGTGCAGGGTCTTTTCAAGTTCGCGGGTGAACGAGGGCATCAACGTCTCCGGGGCGCGCCGTTCGGGGGAAAGGAGCGCCGTTGGCCGGCCCGGCCGTATGGAGGGCCTGAAGCCAATGTCTGCCCGGCAGGGCCAGATATCAAGGGGCAAACGGCCCAGTCCCACGCGTTTGTAATGTCGCAGTGGTTATTGTGCGGCTCTGGCCAGTCGGGCGATGGCGGGGCATGATGATGCGCACGCTTGGAGAAACCGAAATGCGCTTGATGCTGCTGACCCTTTTGCTCACCGCCGCGCCGCTGGCGGCTCAGACTGCGATGACCGCTCCCGCCCCCTCTGCCGCTCCCGCATCCACCATGTCGCCGGCGCCTGGTTACGTGGCCAACCGCCCGCCACTGGCCCTGATGCGCCTGCTGCCGCCGCCGCCCGAAGCCGGCAGCACGGAAGAACAGGCCGACAAATTCCTCTATCGCCAGAGCAAGCGCGGCATCGGCGGGCCGCTGTGGCAGAGCGCCATCGGCCAGCTGAGCGTGACCAGCCCGAGTTTCGTCAAGACGGTGAGCTGCGCGTTGGGCGCCACGCTCACCCCGCAAACGACGCCGGCCACCATGACGCTGCTGCGCCGCGCCGGCACCGATCTGGGCCGCGCCGTGTTCCTGGCCAAGGATTATTACAAGCGCCCGCGCCCGTTCAGCACGGATAACGGCAAGGCGTGCGATCCGGATGCGGCCAAGGATGGCGGCAAGGCGCTGGGCTTTGCCTATCCATCGGGCCACGCCGCGGTGGGCTGGCTTTGGGGCCTGATCCTGTCAGACGCGCGGCCGGTACGCAGCGCCGCGCTGCTGAAGTTCGGCAAGGCCACCGGCGATCTGCGCATCGCCTGCCGGGTGCATTGGGCATCCGATGTGACTGGCGGCCGCC